>NZ_SMYZ01000015.1 GCF_004919685.1 Mesorhizobium norvegicum
AGAACTGCGGCGATCGCCGCCCGCGCTTCGGGATGCGCGCTACCCGGCCCCCAAACGCAAAAGGACCGGCCAGTGGCCGGTCCTTTTGTAACTCAAACCTTTGGAAAAGCTGGTCTCAGCTTTCCTTGGGCGTCAACACCTGGCGACCGCGATACATGCCGGTCTTCAGGTCGATGTGGTGCGGACGGCGCATTTCGCCGGAATTCTTGTCCTCGACATAGGTCGGGGCCTTGAGAGCGTCGGCCGAGCGGCGCATGCCGCGCTTGGACGGAGAGGTTTTTCGTTTCGGAACGGCCATGGATATGCTCCATTACATGGTCAAAAAGCCCCGCCCGCCCTCGTGAAAGGGCCATGTCGGGGCCGGAATCTGAGAAAGTCGGGTGCCTATACACGCCCTGTGCCGTTTTGGCCAGCACTGGCGCGAATTTTTTTGAGTTGGCTAGCGGAGACAACCGACATAGGCGCCCGAACGACCAGCCCGGCGTTCGATGAGGTTGGCGAGTCTTCTCAGGCCCGGTCCGGGTTTGGCCGGATTGCGGGCGATCGGATTTGGCAAGGAAACGGCCAAAAGTGCAGCCTGCCGTCGCGACAGCTGTTTTGCCGAAACGCCGAAATGGTGCTGTGCCGCGGCCTCGATGCCGTAGATGCCCGGCCCCCATTCGGCGATGTTGAGATAGATCTCCATGATGCGCCGTTTCGACATCACCGCATCGAAATAGACGGCCAGCGGCAGTTCGACCACCTTGCGCACCGAGCCCAGCGGCCGCGACCAGAGAAACAGGTTCTTGACCGTCTGCATGGTGATGGTCGAGGCGCCGCGCGTCGCTTCACCAGCCAGCGCGTCGTCGACGACGCCCCGCAGCTCGCCGAGATCGACACCGCGATGGAAGCAGAACTGCCCGTCCTCCGACATGATGACGGAATTGGCCAGCACCGGCGACACGTCGTCAATCGACACCCAGCGGCGGTCATAACCGGAGAACGCCGCCAGGTCCTTCAGCATAAGCGTCGAGACCGGATGCACGAAGGATGGCAGATAGAGGAAGGTCAGCACGACCGGAATCAAAGCCAGCACCGTGGCCACGACGATGCCGCGCCGGACCCAGCGCTTGAGACCGCGGCGGTTTACGCCTCGCGATCTCGTCGCCATGTCCAGCTTTTCGGTTTCATGATCGACGATCGGTTCCGCCAAGCCGCCCAACCCGTGCCAGAGAGCTCGTTTTGAAACTCGCTCCTGTGAGTCATATGACGGTGTTTTCGAGAACCGGAGCGGAGCGTACATTGGAGTACGTGAGCACCGGAAGCGCAGAAAACGCCTTCAGATGACCGCAGGAGTAGAGTTTCCAAACGGGCTCTTACTGCTCCGGCATAATGGCGCTTGCCTTCTTGCGCAACGTCTGAGTGTCGGCTACCGGTCCCGGCCATGACGAATGACGACGAAATGGCGTTCGAAATGGCGCTCATCAGACGCGCTGCCGCTGTCGAGGTGCTGCTACGGCGGTTGCTCGACGACCGCGCGCTTTCGGGCGAGATCGCCCGGCCCGACCGGCTGATGGCGGCGATGCGCCACGGCGTCCTGAACGGCGGCAAGCGCCTACGTCCCTTCCTGGTCATGGAAAGTGCCGCACTTTTTTCCGCCGACGGCGAGGCTGCACTGCGCGTCGCCGCAGCGCTTGAATGCGTGCATTGCTATTCGCTGATCCACGACGATCTGCCCGCTATGGACAACGATGATCTGCGCCGCGGCCAGCCGACCGTGCACAAGGCCTTCGACGAGGCGACTGCCATCCTGGCCGGCGACGCTTTGCTGACGCTGGCCTTCGACATTATCGCCGGCGAGGCGACCACCCTGCCGGCGGAGCGGCGGGCAGCCCTGGTGCTGGCGCTTGCCCGCGCGGCCGGGGCAGGCGGCATGGTCGGCGGCCAGAAGCTCGACCTCGAAGCCGAACAGACGCCACCGGACGAGACCGGCATCATCCGGCTGCAGGCGATGAAGACCGGCGCGCTCATTCGTTTCGCTTGCGAGGGCGGCGCTCTCATCGCCGGCGCTCCCGCCGAGGATCGCGAGCGACTGGCCGAATTCGGCTCCGCGATCGGCCTTGCCTTCCAGCTTGCCGACGACCTGCTCGACCTGACCGCCGATGCCAGCCAGATGGGCAAGGCGACCGGCAAGGACGCCGCCGCCGGCAAGGCGACGCTGGTCGCGCTGCATGGCGCGAACTGGGCGCGCAGCCAGCTGCACGGTCTCGTCGAACAGGCGCATGCGCTGCTTGAGCCTTATGGCGACGACGCCCAGCTGCTGAAGGAAGCGGCGACATTCGTGGCGACCCGCACCAGTTGAGGTTGGGGACAACCGAGACATCGTCCTGACCAAAGCACGTGCGTCCTCCGCCGGCCGGTTCAGAAATAGAACTTGAGCGGAAGCCTGCCGAAGCAGAGGATCGACATCGCTTTGCCATCCACACGGCAACCACGCGGTGCGGACAGAGTTGGAGGGATGCCATGTCGACCACCGACAAGCTGTTCAGCGGTTCCATTGCCGAGGTCTACGACCGGGCTATGGTGCCGCTGATCTTCGAGCCATATGCGCGGGATCTGGCGGAGCGGGTGTCGAAGCTCGGGCCACAATCGGTGCTCGAAGTGGCTGCGGGCACCGGTGTGGTGACACGTGCGCTCGCAGCGAGACTGCCGGCGCAAACACGCATCGTGGCCACCGACCTTAACCAGCCCATGCTTGACCACGCGCGCACGCGGATGACGGGCGATCCTCGTATCGCCTGGCAGCAGGCCGATGCTCAGGCGCTGCCCTTCGAGGACGCGCAGTTTGATGCCGTGGTCTGCCAATTTGGCGCGATGTTCTTCCCCGATCGAGTGGCCGCCTACGGGCAAGCTCGGCGGGTGATGCGGCCGGGCGGGCATTTCCTGTTCAACGTCTGGAGTGCCATCGAAGAGAACGAGTTCGCCGAGGAAGTGACACGGGCGCTCGGCCATCTCTTTCCCACCGATCCGCCGCGCTTCATGGCGAGGACGCCGCACGGCTATCACAATGCGGACACCATCCGCGCCGACCTGCATGCCGCCGGCTTCCACGACGTCGCCATCGAGCCTCTGGATGCCGTGAGCGCAGCTCCGTCGCCGCATGATGCGGCCGCGGCCTATTGCCAGGGCACACCGCTGCGTGCCGAGATCGAGGCGCGCGGCGGCTCGCTGGAGGAGGCGACGCGATACGTGGCGAATGCCATGGGGAAACGGTTCGGGGAAGGCCCGGTGAGTGGCCGCATCCGCGCCCTCGTCGTGGTGGCGGCCTGAATCCGTTCAGACGCGACACGCTGTTGCGAAGGGGGCGTTCAAAAGCTGTCATCCATCCGGCGGTTCGCGTGGTTCGTCTATCCACACGAAATTTTAATGTAAATGAAGCGTAATCCCGACCATTAAAATGGTGCGTATGTGTTGGGGTTGCGCATGCCGGAATATTCGTCCTTCATCCAGTCAGTCCGGATTCGCTATATTTCAGGGTTGCTGATCTTCGCGCTGGCTTCCGCAGGCATCGTGATTGCGCTCGATCGTGTCAATTCCTTTCGCCGTGACATCGATGCGCTGAGCAGCAACCTCGTGGTCTTCACCCGCGATCTGCGCAACGCGACCAGCTTTGCCGAGACGACCGGCACAGCCTGGCGGGCGGAGACACGCGATGCGCTGACCACATCGGCGCGCGGCCATTCGGAGCGCCTGACCGGCGAGATCGAGACGCTGACCGCCCAGCTTGCGGCGATCAAGCCGCGGCTGTCGACCAAGACCGTCAACGAGCTCCAATCCGCTTCCGTCAACGGCGACCTGTTCTGGTCGCCGCGCGACATGGTGCGCAACTTCAACCTGATGTCGATGGCGCAGAAGGTCGACGAGTGGAGCTATCGCGAAATCCGCAACCAGAACGACCTGTTCGCCCAGCCCATGCTGGTCCGCGTCCGCACCGCCATGGACGATGAGCGCCACCTGGCCGACGCCTCCAGCGACAGGCTGCTGCTGTGGGCGAGCGGCATCCTGTTCGCGGCCCTTGCCATCGTCGCCTTCTGGATCTTCCGCCCTATGGAAGTGGCGATCCGCCGCGCCTTTGCCGAATCCGCCGAATCCCTGTTCAAGGCCGAGGCCGCAGACCGCGCCAAGTCGGAATTCCTGGCCAATATGAGCCACGAAATCCGCACGCCGATGAACGGCGTGCTCGGCATGGCCGAACTGCTGGCCAAGACCGATTTGACGGCGCGCCAGAAGACCTTCACCGACGTCATCGTCAAATCGGGCAATGCGCTGCTCACCATCATCAACGACATCCTCGATTTCTCCAAGATCAATGCCGGACAACTCACCCTCGACCCTGCTCCCTTCCGCCTTTCCGAGGCGGTCGAGGATGTGGCGACGCTGGTCTCGGCGCGCGTCGCCGAGAAGAACCTCGAACTGATCGTGCGCGTCGACCCGCGCCTGCCGGCCCATGTCGTCGGCGACGCCGGCCGGTTCCGGCAGATCATCACCAACCTGCTCGGCAACGCGGTGAAGTTCACCGAAAAGGGTCATGTGCTGATCGATGTCGGCGGCGAGATCGTCAACGACGTGGTGCAGCTCAAGGTTCGCGTCGAGGACACCGGCATCGGCATACCGGCCGAGAAACTGCAGAACGTGTTCGAGAAATTCGCCCAGGTCGACGGCTCGTCGACCCGCCGCCACGAGGGCACTGGTCTGGGCCTCGCCATCGCCGCCCGCCTTGTCGACCTGATGGCAGGCAAGATCGGCGTGGAAAGCGAGATCGGCCGCGGTTCGGTGTTCTGGTTCGCTGTGCCGCTGCCCGCGCATCATGCCGCGGCGCGTGACGAGATCGTGCCGGTGGACGTCACCGGCGCGCGCGTGCTGGTCATCGACGACAATCCGGTCAACCGCGAAATCCTGCTCGAGCAGCTCAGAAGCTGGAGCTTCGATTGTGCCGCCGCCGAAAGCGGCGCCGTCGGGCTGGCCTTCCTCGACCGCGCTTTTCAGCTGGGCGCCGCCGTCGACTGCATCATCCTCGACTACCAGATGCCGGGCATGAACGGGGCCGACGTTGCCAGAGCGATTGCTTCCGACAGCCGGCTATCCTCCATCCCGGTGGTGTTGCTGACCTCCGTCGACCAGGTCGATTTCGGCAAGATGATCATCGACTTCGGCATTGCCGCGCACCTGACCAAGCCGGCGCGCTCCGCGATCCTGCTCGGCACCGTCATCTCGGTCGTGCAGAAGGCCCGCTCGCAGGTCGGCAAGGCGCAGTTCGTCCGCGAACCGATCGTGCAGGCTGCCCCGGCAGCGGCACCCGCTTTTACCGTCATCCGCGGCCCGGCGATGCCGGCCGCTGCAGTGCCGGAATCGACAACCACGCCGAACGGACCGATCGACATCCTCATTGCCGAGGACAATGACGTGAACCAGCTGGTGTTCGGCCAGATCCTCAACGGGTTGGGCCTGAGCTACCGCATCGCCGGCAACGGCCGCACGGCGGTCGAGATGTACCGGGCGCTGCGCCCCAAGCTGATCCTGATGGATGTCTCGATGCCGGAAATGAATGGCTACGAGGCGACCCGCGCGATCCGGGCCATGGAGACCTCGACTGACACGCACATACCGATCATCGGCGTCACCGCGCATGCGCTGAAGGGCGATCGCGACAAGTGCATCGAATCCGGCATGGACGACTATCTGCCGAAGCCCGTTTCGCCCGACCGCCTCGGCACCAAGATCGGCACCTGGCTCAGCGAGACGGTGGTGGCCAAGACGGCGTAGCCTGCATCCAGGGATGCGTCAGACGACTGCGTCCAGATGATAGCGGCGCATCCAGTCGAGGCTCGTGTCGTCAGAGAGCCTTGCAACGCCGGGGCTTACATCCTCGGCGTCAGGAGCTCGGACCCCCAAGGCTTCGCAGATGCCTAGCAATGTCGCCGTCGGGTTGCTCGCAAGGCGCTCATAGCCGACCCGCAGCGGGGTTATGCCTTGCTCCGCGAACCAAATGTTCCAGGCTGCATCATAGGCCTCGAGTTCCGTGACCTCACGTCTGATCCGCTCGAAATCATATTGGGGCTCTTTCGGCGGTGCGACCCTTTCGATCTCGGTGCCGTCGGGAGCGACATGCCAAAGACCGGTCTGCTCGGCTTTGATCAGGGAGACAGCCTGTGCAAGCTTGTCCTCCCGCGACAGGTGTATGTAGAGGACACGGCCAAAGGCCCTTTTGAAACGCGCACTGTCCGACGGCAGTTGTGGGAAAATCCGGTCGAGGATCACCGAAAGCTCATCCAGATTTTCGCGCATCAAGCGAAGGCCGAAGAAGCCGGTCCCACCCTTGCCGGCAGCGATCGCCGCGTTGAGATAGGCGACATTGAAGTCGAGCTCACTCATCGTGTCGCGATCAGGCAGCTTCCACTCTTGCGCCCACTCCGACACGTCTTGCCGCCGATAGAATGAGTGAGGATCGCCGGCCGTCTTCGTGGACTCCAGAAGCTTGCACAACAGAGTGCTTCCGGTCCGCGGCGTGCCGCAGATAATGTATCCATCGAACATGTTGCGGCCCATGCTGCTCGTCAAAGGCAGGGCTGTCGCCCCTGGTCAAGATGGCCGCCGCTATAGCTGAAATCTTTGCTGGATGCGACGGGCGCATTCCAGTGGCGTGAGGATGCTGGTGTCGACTTCGAGGTCGTAGTCTATGCCCTTGTGCACGCGTTCATATTGCCAGCGCGCCAGCCCCGGCAACCGGTCGGAACGCTGGGCCTCGCGCGCTTCCAGCACTTCCAGCGGCGCCCGGACACCAACGACATGGAGATCGAAGGCCGACAACAGTTCGAGATAGTCTGATATTTCGCCGTTGCAGAGCACGTCGTCGACGATGAGATTGTTGCCTTGTCCGGCCATCGCCGCGATGGCGTGCCGCATGCCGCGCAGGGTTCGCGCCCCAACCGGCCCGGTCCTGATCCCGACCGAAGGCTTGCCGTCCCGTTGGATGGTTTCATAGGAAAAACCATCCGTATGGTCCTGCAAGGCGTCGGGCAGCATCGCGATGAAAATGTCCATCTCGACGTGCAGGAAGGGCGCGGCGGTGATTGTCTGCAACGCCTTGGCGATCGAGCTCTTGCCGGCACTGCCGACGCCATTGAGCAAAATGATCCTGGCTTTCACCTACAGCCCCTCTCTCAGACAAAACATCATGCCGGCAGGGGTCAAATTACCGGTTGCGCACCACCACGCACGCCCCGCCGATGCTTTGCAATTTCTGGCAGATGACGTTGGCATCGGCGCGGTGGTCGACACCGATCCTGACCGCATAGATGCCGCGCCGACCGATCGGCGTGCGCACCCGGCTGACCACCGGATCGTGCCCATTGAGCAGGGCCGGGAACCGGCTCCTTACCCGCAGCCACTGGTTGATCGCGGCACTGCGGCGGAAGTTGCCGGCCACCTGAATACCCCACGGCTTTATGTTGATCGAGGCCATCGCCACGGTCCGCGACATGATCACCGGCAGCCTGCGGCAGGCGACGGTAAAATCCGTCTTTGCATCGAGCGGCTCGATCTTTCCGGCATAGGCCCGGTCGGTGAACTTGTCGGCCGGCTCGCCCATGATGTCGAAGACATAGCTTTCGGTTTCCATCGGCAGGAAGCCGCCGGAGCTGAGCCAGCGCGACACCCGGCTCTCGCCGGCATTGTAGGCGGCCGCCGCCAGGCCGAGATTGCCATAGCCGGTTTTCATTTCGGCGAGATACTTCGCCGAGGCCGGGATCGCCTGGTCGACGTCGAAGGAATTGGCGAGCCCGCGCATCTTGGCGGTGCCCGGCATGAACTGGGCAATGCCTTCGGCGCCGACCGGACTGACGGCGTTGGGATCGAAACGGCTTTCCTTCCAGATCAGCCGGGCGAAGAAATCCCTGGGCAGGCCGTTCTGATCGGCATGGGCCTGGATCAGGGTGCAGACCCTGTCGATCAGCCGCTGCTTGGCGGATTGCGGCGGATCCGCTTGAACAGCTGTCGAGCAGACCAGGGCGCAAAGCAAAATGAGCGTCGCCCTGAGGAAACGCTGCATCGCGCGCTGAGCCCGTGCCGAAAGTCGCTCCGGCGAGCCAGATGATGGTGGCTTCGAGAACCGGCGCGCAGCGGACATTTGGTCCGTGAGCACCGGAAGCGCAGAAGACGCCTTCAGGTGGCCGCCGGAGTAGAGTTTCGGCATGGGCTCACTCGGCCGCGGCCTTGCCGCGACCGAACCGTTGCTCGATATAGTCGGCGACCATTTTCTCGAAATCCGCCGCGATCGACGGCCCGCGCAGCGTCGCCGCCTTCTTGCCGTCGACGAAGACAGGCGCCGTCGGCGTCTCGCCGGTGCCGGGCAGCGAAATGCCGATGTCGGCATGCTTGGACTCGCCCGGACCGTTGACGATGCAACCCATCACCGCAACCTTGAGATTCTCGACGCCGGGATATTTTTCGCGCCACACCGGCATGTTCTTGCGCAGATCAGCCTGGATGTTCTGGGCCAGCTCCTGGAACACGGTCGAGGTTGTGCGGCCGCAGCCGGGGCAAGCGGCGACGATCGGCACGAACTGCCTGAACCCCATGGTCTGCAGCAGCTCCTGCGACACCTGTACCTCACGCGTGCGATCGCCATTCGGCTCCGGCGTCAGCGAGATGCGGATGGTGTCGCCGATGCCTTGCTGCAGCAGGATGCCCATCGCGGCCGACGAAGCCACGATGCCTTTCGAGCCCATGCCGGCTTCGGTGAGGCCGAGATGCAGCGCATGGTCGGAGCGGGTGGCGAGCTCGGTATAGACGGCGATCAGGTCCTGCACGCCGCTGACCTTGGCCGACAGGATAATTTTCTCGCGGCCAAGGCCGATCTCTTCCGCCATCTCGGCCGACAGGATCGCCGACTGCACGATCGCCTCGCGCGTCACCTCTTGCGCGGTCAGCGGAAAACCCTTGCCCTGGTTGTCGTCCATCAACCGGGTCAAAAGCTCCTGGTCGAGCGAGCCCCAGTTGACGCCGATGCGCACCGGCTTGTCGTGTTTGATCGCCATCTCGACGATCGCCGCGAACTGCCGGT
The DNA here is from genome assembly GCF_004919685.1 of Mesorhizobium norvegicum. Taxonomy (GTDB): domain Bacteria; phylum Pseudomonadota; class Alphaproteobacteria; order Rhizobiales; family Rhizobiaceae; genus Mesorhizobium; species Mesorhizobium norvegicum. The sequence goes on from NZ_SMYZ01000015.1 coordinate 9,101, forward strand.
CCTTCTTGTCCTTGAAGCCGACATTGCCCGGATTGATGCGATATTTGGCCAGCGCCTCGGCACAGGCCGGATGGTCGGCCAAAAGCTTGTGGCCGATGTAGTGGAAATCGCCGACCAGCGGCACGTTGACGCCAAGCCGCTGAAGCCGCTCATGAATGCGCGGCACGGCGGCAGCACTCTCGTCGCGATCGACGGTGATGCGTACGATCTCGGAACCGGCACGGTGCAGTGCTGCAACCTGCGCAACCGTCTGGTCGATGTCAGCGGTGTCGGTGTTGGTCATCGACTGCACGACAACGGGCGCGCCGCCGCCGACGACCACGCCGCCGACATCGACGCCGACCGAGGTGCGGCGGGGGAAAGGAGAGGAAAAATATCCGGTCATGCCGGCAGCCTTTTGTCTCTGGAGCGCCATGCGTCCGACTGGACGCACAAAATGCGCTCCGGGCCGACGCGCTAAAGTCCGGGCATGAGGTGGAGGAGCAAAGATGGCTTGTCAATGGCGACAGGTCGCCACTGGCCGGAATCGACCCGCCGCCAGGGGCCAGAAACAATCGGTGATCTGGCGAAAGCTGGCGACGGCCGAAGCGGAAATTGAACAGGGTGGCAGTCCAGCCTCGGCCGATAGCCCAGTACTGGAAATCAAAACCCACCACGCCGGCGGCGGGTACCGCCGGGAAAAGAAGCCGCGGATCGTAAGCGGCTAGGTCAGCAGGGCATCAATGCGTGGTCGGATGTGCCCTCAGTTTTTCAATCGCATCCTTGAGTGCCAGCTTGCGTCGCTTGAGATTCACGATTTCGAGGTCGTCGACCGATGGATGGTTCATCGCGTCATCGATTTCACGTTCGATGTCGCCGTGTTTCCGCTGCAACTCATCAAGATGGGATGCAAGAGACATGATTGGTTCTCCCTTTCATGGTTTCCTCGATTGCAACCGTCACGGCGCGTCCACCGCAGGTTCGCTTTCTGTGACGGCACGGTGACAGTCTGCCACCTTCCGGCAACGATGTCGAATGATCCGTGGTAGCATTCCACGACAATGTGAAATGTGATATGGGCTGCGCGCCGGTTGCAAAATCCCGCCGGCCCCGCCCAATCAGGCCCATTTTTGGGCGCCGCAGACGTGCAGACGGTAGATAATGTCCGATCAGGAACAGGCTGATATCCGCCTCGAATATTCCCGGCTGAAGCAGGAGCACGCCGATTTCGATGCGGCCATCAACGCGATGATCGCCATGGCCTGCGATCCACTGCAGATCCAGCGCATGAAGAAGAAAAAACTGTTTCTCAAGGACCGGCTGATGGCGCTGGAAGACAAGATCATTCCCGACATCATTGCCTGAACCAGCATTCGCTCGTTGGCGCACCTAGGCCGCGATCGAAAGCCTCGCCGCACGATCACGCAGCAGGCCGATGAGTTCGCCGGTCCGCTCCTCGGACGTATCGATGGGGACCACCAGGCACATCGTCGCCTCGACCTTGCCGGGTGCTGAAAACACCGGCGCGGCAAGGCATTTCGTATAGGCATCGACAAGGCCCGAGGTGACGCAATAGCCGGTGACTTCAGCCTTCCCGATGTCGGCGACGAAATCGTCGAGCCGCAGTTTGCGCCCGTCGGGCAGCACGAGATCGTCGTCCGACACCATGCCTTCGATCTCAGTCCTCTCCAGCCCCGCCAGTAGCAGCCGCCCCGAGGCCGTCCAGGGCAGCGGTATCTGCAAGCCGGTGGCGGAGCTGATGCGGAACGGCCTGGTGCCGGGACTCGCGTGGACGATCGTGTAGCGGCCGCTTTGCAGCATGCACAGTTCTGAGGTTTCGCCGGTCTCGCGTGACAGATTGTCGACCTCCTGGCGCCCCCGCCTGAGCAGGTCGTTGCCGCGCACATAGTCCATTCCATAGAGATAGAGCTTCTTGCCGAAATAGACGCGATTGCCGTCGCTTTCCATTTCCAGCAGTCCCGCATCGACCAGCGATCGCACCAGCGTGTAGGTCGTCGAGCGCGGCGCGTTCACGCCCTTGGCGAGGTCGCCAATGCCGATCGCCCGCTGGGTCGTGTGAAGAAACTCCAGAATCTCGAGCACCCGGTTGAGCCCCTTTTCACGGGAGCCCGAAATCTTCTCGCCGGCTGAAACTGCCGAGGCATTGCCATCTTGCATTGTCGATTCCTGGTGTTAGTATCTGTCTTGTACAGGATACACTCGTCTCTTGTAAGAGACAAAATCTCCGACGCGTGTCCTGCCTGTGCACAAGGGGAACACAACACGAAAGGAGGTCGCCGTGAACGACACATCCGGAAGACGTGATTTTCTGAAATTGGGAATGGCAGGGCTGGCCACGGCTGGCGTGCTGGCAACCGTCGATGCCCAGAAGGCCGCTGCCCAGGCAGCACCCGACAGCCTGCTGCGCACCGTGCTCGATCGCGGCAAGCTGATCGTCGGCACCGGCAGCACCAACGCGCCCTGGCACTTCGAGAACGATGCCGGCGAACTCGTCGGCATGGACATCACCATGGGGCGCATTCTCGCCAAGGGCCTTTTCGACGATCCCACCAAGGTCGAATTCGTCATGCAGGATCCGGCTCAGCGCATTCCCAACGTGACCACCAACAAGGTCGACATCACCATCCAGTTCATGACCATGAGTGCCCAGCGCTCGCAACTGGTCAATTTTTCCCGGCCTTACTATGTCGAGGGCGTCGCCCTGCTGAGCCTTCCGACCGCCGAGAACAAGACCTTCGACAAACTGCTTGCCGGCGGCGCGGCGACACGCATCTCCATCCTGCAGAATGTCGATGCCGAGGCGCAGGTGCATTCGGTCCTGCCCCAGTGCCAGGTCATGCAGATCGATACCCAGGCCAACGTGCTGCAGGCGCTGGAATCGAAACGTGTCGATGCCGCTGCCGTCGATCTGTCCACGGTGCGCTGGCTCGCCTCGCGCAATCCGGACAAATATTTCGACGCCGGCAAGAGCTGGCTGAGCATGCTTTATGGCGCAGCCCTCCGGCAAGGTGACCTCGACTGGCTGACCTTCGTCAACGCGACCTTCACCATCGCCATGTTCGGTCACGAAAACGCACTCTACGATGCCGCCTTCAAGGACTATTTCGGACAGGAGCCGCCGGCGCGCCATCCCGGCTTCCCAGCCATCTGACCTGCATCGGGCGGAAGGGCGCATCCAGCGCCCTTCCGCCTCCGACGGCCCTCGGCACCAAGGCTTGTTGAGATTCAGGTCAGGCCGAGTCGAAAACGGTGGTTTTCGAGAACCGGAGCGGAGCGTACTTAAAGTACGTGAGCACCGGAAGCGCAGAAAACCGGCGTTTGCAGGCCGGCATCACCTGAATATCAACAAGCCTTTAAGGCGGACGCATGGGCTATGCCCTTAATTTCAACCTGATCTGGCGGCACTTCGACAAGCTGTGGGGCGGCCTGCTGCTCAGTCTCGAGCTTGCCGTCATATCGATCGCCATTGGCATCGTCATCGGCCTGGTTCTGGCGGTCTGGTACGTGTCTGCCGGACGCATCGTGCGCACAATCATCGCCGCTTATGTCGAATTCATCCGCAACGTGCCGCTGATCCTGCTCGTCTATCTCGTCTTCTACGGTCTGCCGACGGTGGTCGATATCGCTTACAGCGCGCCGACCTCGTTTGTCGTGACGTTGTCGCTCTACAGCGGCGCCTATCTGGTCGAGGTGTTCCGCTCCGGGCTCGAAGCCGTTCCGCGCGGACAGCTGGATGCCGGCAAGGCAATCGGCCTGACGCCATGGCAAAGGCTGCTCAACGTGCGCCTGCCGACCATGCTGCGCATCACGCTGCCGGCCCTGTCCAACACCTTCATATCGCTGTTCAAGGACACCTCCGTCGCGTCGGTCATCTCGGTACCGGAACTGACCTATGGCGCCCAATGGATCAACTTCAACACCTTCCGCATCGTCGAGGTCTATCTCGTGGTGACGGCGATGTATCTGGTGACCGGCTACATCATGCTTTTTGCGCTTCGGCTTGTCGAGCGCCGGTTCAGGGCGGCGCGCTGACATGCTCACCCAGATCGCCTATGCCTTGCCTTTCCTCGCCCAGGGCTTTGCCCTGACACTGTGGGTATCCCTGCTGGTGGTGGTGTTCTCCCTGATCGCCGGTGTGATCATGGGCGTCGGTCTCGTCTATGGCCCCATACCGTTGCAATGGGCCGTGCGCATCTTCAGCGACACCATTCGCGGTATACCGATCCTGGTGCTCATCTTCTTTGTCTATTACGGCCTGCCGGCCGTCGGGCTTCATCTGCCGTCCTTCTGGGCGGCGGTGCTGGCGCTGACCCTGTTCAAGACGGCGCAGGTCGTCGAATATCTCAGAGGTGCGGTCGGCTCCATTCCGAGAGGGCAATCCGAGGCGGCGATGGCGATCGGACTGACCTTTCGCCAGCGCCTCGCCTACGTCATCTTCCCCCAGGCGTTCAGGCGCTTCCTGCCGCCCTGGATCAATGGCGTCACCGACGCGGTCAAGGGCAGCGCGCTGGTGTCGCTGCTCGGCATCACCGATCTGATGCAGGCCATCAACCAGGTCATCGGCCGCACCTACGAAGCCATGCCGCTCTATATCCTCGGCGCGCTCATCTACTTCGCGGTCAACTACGCGCTTTCGCTGGCCAGCCGGCGGTTAGAGCGGCGTTTCTCCTTCATCCGGGAATAGCAAGATGTCCACCAGCTCGACCAACATCCCGGCCCTTCTCGATGTCACCGATGTTTCCAAATCCTTTGGAACCGTCCAGGTCCTGCGTTCGGTCAGCCTGCAGGTGGCGCGTGGCGAAGTGGTGACGGTCATTGGCCCCTCGGGCAGTGGCAAGACCACGCTGCTGCGCTGCGTCAATTTCCTCGAAAGCTATGACAGCGGTTCGATCCGCATCGACGGCAAGGAGGTCGGCTTTCGCGAAACCGGAGCCCGTCAACGCCGCAGCGAACGCGACCTCGCCGTGATGCGCGCCGAGACCGGCATGGTGTTCCAGAGCTTCAACCTCTTTCCGCACCTGACGGCGGCGGGCAACATCATGCTTGGTCTCACCAAGGTGCGCGGCAAGAGCCGTGCGGAGGCCCGCACCATCGCCGAACACTGGCTCGGCCGGGTCGGCCTCGCCCACAAGGCCGACAGCCTGCCAGCCGAACTGTCCGGCGGCCAGCAGCAGCGTGTCGGCATTGCCCGTGCCGTGGCCATGGGGCCGAAGATCCTGCTTCTCGACGAGATAACCTCCGCGCTCGACCCGGAACTGGTCGGCGAGGTGCTCGAGGTTGTGCGCAGCCTGGCCGAGGACGGCATGACGATGGTGATGGTCACGCACGAAATGGCCTTTGCCCGCGATGCCTCGAGCCGCATCATCTTCATGGCCGATGGCGGCGTCAGCGCGGCGGGTCCACCCGCCGAAATCCTGGCGGCGGACACCGACAATGAGCGCCTGCGCACCTTTCTGGCACGCTTCCGCGCCTCGCATTTCTAGAACGGGACAGCCAACGCTGTCGCAAGGAGCCTTTTTTCATGACGCCTTATATCCGGCTCGCCGCGTTGGGCCTGACGCTGCCCGAGCCGCCGACCCCGATCGCCAACTTCGTCACCCATGCGGAAAGCGGCCGGCTGATCTTCCTGTCCGGTCAGGGGCCGCTGCGGACCGACGGCACGCTGTTCACCGGCAAGGTGGGAGACGATGTCACCGTCGAGGAGGCCTATGGCCATGCCCGCCTCACCGGCCTCAATCTTCTCGCCGTCATGCACGCAGCCACTGGCGACCTTGGCCGTATCGTGCGCATCGTCAAGCTGCTCGGCTTCGTCAACGCCATACCGACCTTCAGCGACCACCCGAAGGTGGTCAATGGCTGTTCCGACCTGTTCGCCGATGTGTTCGACAGTATTGGCGGCCATGCCCGCTCGGCGATCGGCGTCGGCTCCTTGCCCGGAAATATCACCGTCGAAATCGAGGCGGTCGTCGAGATCGCCGCCTGACCTTTTAGAAAATGGGATCCGCAGAGATGAAAACCACTTCCACCGACGGCTCCAACACCACGATCCGCGAACGGCTCGGCCTTCGCCCGATCATCAACGTCTCCGGCACGATGACGGCGCTCGGCGCGTCGATCATCGTCCCGGAAGCGATCAGCGCCATGGCGGAAATGGCCTCGCAATGGGTGGAGATGGACGATCTTCAGCGTGCCGCAAGCACGATCGTCGCGCGCCTCACCGGCGGCGAGGCGGGTTTCATCACCGCTTGCTGTGCCAGCGGCATCACCATGGCGATCGCCGGCGCGATGACGGGAACCAACCTGCTCGCCATCGAACGCCTGCCGGATGACAGCGAGGGCCTCAAATCGGAGGTGATCGTCCAACTCGGCCACATCGTCAACTATGGCGCGCCGATCGACCAGTCGATCCGGCTGGCGGGCGCCAGGGTCGTGCCGGCCGGCACGGTCAGCGTGACCCAGGACTATCACGTCCGTGACGCGATCCGTGACCGCACGGCGGCGGGCCTCTACGTCGTCGCGCATCACACCGTACAGTACGGCATGCTGTCGCTGGAGGAATTCTGCGAGATCTGCCACGCCAGGGGCGTCCCGGTGATTGTCGACGCGGCTTCCGAATATGACCTGCGCGGTTTCCTCGCGCGCGGCGCCGACATTGTCATCTACAGCGGCCACAAATTCCTGAGCGGGCCGACCAGCGGCATCGTCACCGGGCGCAAGGACCTGGTTCGAGCCGCCTATCTGCAGAACCGCGGCGTCGCGCGCGCCATGAAGGTCGGCAAGGAAAGCATCGCCGGCACCATGGCCGCACTGGAAGCCTGGGAAAAGCGCGACCACGCCGGCATCCGCCGCCGCGAAGAGGCGGCACTCAATTTGTGGAAGGACAATTTGCAGGGGCTGCCGGGCATCATCGCGCAGATCATTCCCGACCCGACCGCCAATCCTCTCGATCGGTTGCAGATTTTTGTGTTGCCCGAAAGCCGGTTCACGGCGGCCGGCCTCGCCTCGGCGCTGGCCGCCGGCTCGCCGCCGATCATCGTGCGCAACCATGAGGTGGAGCGCGGCCATTTCTTCCTCGACCCCTGCAATCTTCATCCCGGCGAGGCCGAGATCGTTGCCGAACGGCTGCGGACCATACTGACCGCGGCCGAGCGGCCCGCCAATGCCATGAAGACGGCTCATAAGGATTCGTCCGGCGCCCTGCGCTGGCCGGATTGAAATGCCAGCAGGCCACTGCCTGAAGATGCGCCGGTCACGATCGGCGCACGCCATCACGCGACCGTGAACGGCTGGATCAGCACCAGCCGGGAATAAACCGCCGCCGTCCCGGGTCTCCTCAGCATACGCCGCTCCTGGCGTTGAGGAGACCGACATGACCCATCACCACGATGACGACAACGGGCACATCAGCCGCCGCCATGCGCTGGAATGCATGATCTGGGCCGGCACCGGCGTGCTGTGGACGATTTCAGGCGGCATACCGGTGTCGCTCAACCTGCTTGGCGAAGCACAGGCCGCCGAGGCCATGGCCACCGGCTTCACCTTCCTGCAGATCTCCGACAGCCATATCGGCTTCGACAAGGCGGCCAATCCGCATGCCATCGACACGCTGAAGGAGGCGATGGGCAAGATCCAGGCGCTGCCGCAAAAGCCGGCCTTCATGATCCACACCGGCGATATCACCCACCTTTCCAAGGCCGCACAGTTCGACAATGCGGCGCAGATCATCGGCGGCGCCGGCTTCGACGTGCACTACGTGCCGGGCGAGCACGATCTGATCGACGACGGCAACGGTAAGGCCTATCTCGACCGCTACGGCAAGGGCACCAGGGGCGCCGGCTGGTATTCGTTCGACCAGAACGGCGTGCATTTCGTGGCGCTGGTCAATGTCGTCAACCTCAAGGCGGGTGGGCTCGGCAATCTCGGTGCCGAACAGCTGGCGTGGCTGGCGGATGATCTGAAGGCGGTCAGCGCCTCGACGCCGATCGTCGTCTTCGCCCACATCCCGCTATGGGCCGTCTATCCCGAATGGGGCTGGGGCACCGACGACGCGGCACAGGCGCTCGGCCTGCTCAAGCGCTTCGGCTCGGTCACCGTGCTCAACGGCCACATCCACCAGATCATGCAGAAAGTGGAAGGCAACGTCACCTTCCACACCGCGCGCTCGACCGCCTTCCCGCAGCCGGCGCCGGGCACCGCCGCCTCGCCCGGACCGATGACGGTGCCGGCTGGGCAGCTGCGCGGCCTGCTCGGCACCAGCAGTGTCACCGTGAAGCAAGGCGGGCAGGATCTTGCCATCATCGACTCGACGCTGGCTTGAGCCTGAACAGCAAAGGAAATCACCATGCTTTGCATACGCCTTCCGGCCCGGCACATGGCCGCGATCCTCGCCGCCTTCACCTTGACCACGGCGACTTGCCAGCCGCTGCGCGCGGCCGATGCGCCGATGGTCAGAATCGAGAATTTTGCCTTCACGCCGCCGGTGCTGACGGTCAAGCCCGGCACCACGGTGACCTTCAGAAACGACGACGATATTCCGCATCTGGTCGTCGCCAACGATTCCTCCTTCCGCTCCAAGGCGCTTGACACCGGTGACACTTATGAATTCACCTTCACCAAAGCAGGCGACTTTGCCTATTTCTGCGGGCTTCACCCGCATATGCAGGGCAAGATCACCGTCGCTCCCTGAGCCGGCGCGACAAATCCTGCCCGGAGTGCCGGATCATGGTGCTGACTTGAGCGAAAAGGCCTTGGCCGAGCGCTTCGGCGAGGTGGTGCTGCCCCATCTCGGTGATGCGCTTGCGCTCGCCCGCTGGCTGACCGGCAACGCCGCCGACGCCGAGGATGTGGTGCAGGAGGCCTGCGTGAAGGCGCATGCCGGCATATCAGGCTATGCCGGCGGCAATGCCCGCGCCTGGCTGCTGACCATCGTGCGCAACACCGCCTACACCTGGATGTCGCGCAACCGGCCGCGCGGCATGCTCGCCGTCGGTGACCTCGGCGATCTCGACGAGATGGCGGCGGCACACGGCACCAGTCTGCCCGATGAGGACGGACCGGAAGCGAGCCTGATCGCCAGGGCCGATACGGCGGCCCTGGAAGCGGCAATCGCGGCACTGCCGCAGCCTTTTCGCGAGACGCTGGTGCTGCGCGACATCAACGGCCTCAGCTACCGCGAGATAGCGGCCATGCTGGGGGTACCGATGGGCACCGTGATGTCACGACTGGCGCGGGCCCGCGGCCTGCTTGTATCTGCACTGGGGAGAGCGCCATGACCAACCATGACGACGGACTGCCCAACGATCCCGAGGGCATCAGGCTGATGATCCATGCCCTCATTGATGGCGAACTCGATGCGGCAGCCGCACTCGCGGTGGAGCGGCGCATCGCCGGCGACCCGCAGCTTGCCGCCGAACATGCCCGCATCATTGCCTTGCGGGGCGCACTCGGCCGTTTGCCGCGCCCCGATGTCAGCGACGCCTTTCGGGCCCGCATCGCCGCACTTGGCGCGACGGTCACGGCACATCCGGCGCAAGACGTGCCGACGCAGGACGAAGCGGCCGGGCCCCAGCGGGGCACACCGTCGCCGCAACCCGGATTGATCGCGGATGCACCGGTCGGGGGCGGCCAGAGACGAAACGCCGAGACACGTCCGTCCCAAACGCGGGTCCTGCCAAGGGCGCGCCGCTTCGGCTCGTTCGACTGGCGTGCACTGGCCGCCTCGATCGTGGTCAGTGCGGTGCTGGCCAGCGGAGCGACGCAGTGGGTGATGGTCGACAACGCGTCCGATAGTTTCGCAGCTGGAGTCGCCAGCGGACATCGCCGCAGCCTGCTTGCCGCCAGCCCGATCGACATCGTCTCGTCCGACCGCCATACGGTCAAGCCATGGCTCGACGCCCGGATCGGCGTATCGCCGCCGGCGCCCGATCTTGCGCAGGACGGCTATGCGCTCATCGGCGGCCGGGTCGAGGTGATCGCCGATCGGCCGGTGCCGGCGCTGGTCTATCGCCACCGCGAGCACCTGATCACGCTGGTCGCCGAACCGCAGCAGGGCGGCGGCCTCACCGCGCCGGCTGATCTCTCATCGGGCGGCTTCTCGCTGGTGCATTGGAGCGACGGCGCCTTCTCCTACTGGGCGATCTCCGACATGGAGCGGCCCGAACTCGACGACTTCGTCGCCCGCTTCCGCAAGGCGGCGGTGTGAGGCTGATTTCAGTCTCGCCAAACGGAGGCAGTGGCTCCACATCCTTGCCGTGGCTGCCGAATTCCGCTAAGGCGCGCCTTTGTCGCCGGGGAACACAGACTTGGACGATCAGCGCGCCGACGTCGCCATCATCATGGGCAGCCAGTCCGACTGGGCGACGATGCGCCATGCCGCCGAAACGCTGGAAGCACTCGGCATCCCGCACAAGCGGCTGATCATCTCCGCGCATCGCACGCCAGATCGGCTCTATGATTTCGCCAAGGGCGCCAAGGCGGCCGGTTACAAGGTGATCATCGCCGGCGCCGGCGGTGCAGCGCACCTGCCCGGCATGACGGCGGCGATGACGCCGCTCCCGGTGTTCGGTGTGCCGGTGGAATCGAAAGCTCTTTCCGGGCAGGATTCGCTGCTGTCCATCGTCCAGATGCCGGCCGGCATTCCCGTGGGAACGCTGGCCATCGGCAAGGCTGGTGCCGCCAACGCAGCCCTTCTGGCCGCTGCCGTGCTGGCGCTGAACGATGACAAGCTTGCTGTCCGTCTGGATGCCTGGCGCGCCGCGCAGACCGCCAAGGTCGCGACCGAACCGACGGATACGCCGTGAGCCTGCCCGCCGGATCGACCATCGGCATCATTGGCGGCGGCCAGCTCGGCCGCATGCTGGCTGTTGCTGCCGCCCGCCTCGGCTACCGCACCGTGGTGCTGGAGCCGCAAGCGGATTGCCCGGCGGCACAGGTCGCCAACCGGCAGATAACAGCCGCCTATGACGACCCGGCAGCCCTTGCCGAACTGGCAGCGTCGAGTTCCGTCGTTACCTACGAGTTCGAGAACGTGCCGGTCGCGGCCGCCAGCGCGCTGGCCGCCAAGGTTCCGGTCTATCCGCCGGCGCGCGCGCTGGAAGTGGCGCAAGACCGGGTGAGCGAAAAAACATTCCTCAACGGCATCGGCATTGCCACCGCCGACTTCCACGCCGTCGACAATGATGACCAGCTGACGGCGGCGCTGAAGGCGTTCGGCGGCAGCGGCATCCTGAAGACGCGCCGCATGGGCTATGACGGCAAGGGCCAGCGCGTCTTCCGCAACATGGAAGCCGGCGGTTTTGCCGGCACCTGCGAGGCGATGGGCAATGTGCCGCTGATCCTGGAGTCCTTCGTGCCGTTCGAGCGCGAGATATCGGTGATCGCGGCGCGTGGGCTGGACGGCGCGGTCGTCGCCTACGATCCGGCCGAGAATGTGCATCGCAACGGCATTCTCCACACATCGACCTTGCCGGCCCGCATAAGGTCCGAAACGGCGCAAGCCGCACGAACGGCGGCATCGAAGATTCTTGCAGCGCTGGACTATGTCGGCGTCATCGGTGTCGAGTTCTTCGTGCTGCCCGATGGCTCGCTGCTGGCCAATGAGATCGCGCCGCGCGTCCACAATTCCGGCCACTGGACGGAAGCCGCCTGCATCGTTTCGCAGTTCGAGCAGCACATCCGCGCTGTCGCCGGCCTGACGCTCGGCAGCCCGGACCGCCATTCCGACTGCGTGATGGAGAACCTGATCGGCGACGATGTGCTGCGTGTCCCGGAGCTTCTCGCCGAGCCCGATCTGATGCTGCATCTCTACGGCAAGGCCGAGGCGCGCCCCGGCCGCAAGATGGGTCATTTCACCCGGATCAGCCGCCGCGCCTGACCTGGGAAGCGCCCTTCACTGTATGTCGCTCTCGTCCTCGTCGGGACTGGCGCAACTCGCGTCGCCTTCCTCGCAATTGGCTGCCGCAGCGAGCTGCTTGATGCGATCGTTGGTCAATCTGGTCAGGCACTGCGAAACCTCCATCGAATGGATGGAACCGCCCTCGCTGGCGGCGGTGGAATGCGCGCACTCGGCATCGCGAAAAGTGATCCAGGCGCGTTGCGCCACCTGCAGCAATCTCTTGCCGTCGGCGTCATCCGAGTTGATGAGGTCCTGGTAGGCCTTGTTGAGCCTGGCGTCGGCCGCCTGGTAATCCTCGCCGGCACAGATGTTCATCATCTGCTGGCTGTCGTCGCTGCGGTCGCACTCCTGCGCGCGGGCAACCGAAGCTCCCGCCAGCACGAGAAGGCAGGCGGACAGGAAAACTCGGCGCATATTCATCCCCAAATCACTTCATGGCGGCCGCATCATCCCAGCCGGTCCGGGGCTGCGCAATGCCGCAAGGCCGACATGGCGGATATTTGATGATAGGGATGATTCACATCCGCTATGGAGCACGCTTGCGGTTGACACGGACAAGGCTCCTCGTTTATGAGCCACCCACAGTTCAAAGGCGCGTCTTCTGGCGCGCCTTAAGATTTCGACCCGGACCGGGTCCACACCGACAGGCAAGACCATGAAGATCAAGAATTCGCTCAAGGCGCTGAAGGCGCGTCACCGCGACAACCAGCTGGTTCGCCGCAAGGGCCGCGTCTACATCATCAACAAGACCGCCCCGCGCTACAAGGCACGCCAGGGCTGAGGTTTTCGGCCGGAGTCGCGTTGCCTCCGCCCAATTGATGCTTGTTGCCGGCCTGCCGGCCTTTTCACGCCAAATTCAGTTTGACGTTCCGCCGCCCGGGACTAGAGTCCGGCGATGCGGATTCTTTTTGCATTTTTGACATCTGTGCTTGTTTCCGGCGCCATTTGTGGCCCGGCATGGGGGGATAATGCTGTCGCGCCGCCGGCCACCCAGGACGCGCCGCCGGTGGTAACGACAAAACAGGGCCGTCTCGACCAGTTGTTCAGCGACCTGAAACGCGAGCGCAACGAAAAGGCGGCCGAGCGCATTGCCGGCAACATCTGGAATGAGTGGTCGCAATCCGGTAGCGCCTCGATCGACCTGATGATGCAATGGTCGCAAAAGGCCGTCGAAGGACAGAAGTTCGACGTCGCGCTCGATTTCCTCGACCAGGTGGTGACCTTGCAGCCGACCTATGCCGAAGGCTGGAACCGACGTGCCACGGTGCATTTCATGATGAAGAACTACGGTAAGTCGATGTCCGACATCGACCATACGCTGCAGCTCGAGCCACGCCATTTCGGTGCGCTGTCCGGCCTGGCGCAGATCATGGCGCTGACCGGCCACAAGCAATCGGCACTCGAAGCCTGGCAGAAGGTGCTGGCCATCTATCCGATGATGCGCAGCGCCCAGGACCAGGTCGGCACGATTTCGGAAGAGCTCGCCGGCGAAGGCATTTGATGCCCCAAGGGAGTAAGGGAATAGGGCAGTAAGGCAGTAGGTGTAGATACTGCGGAACACATGCCCTACTGCCCTACTGCCTACCCCACAACTTATCCCCCTCCACCCCCGTATCTCTCCCAATGAACCTGATCTACGCCGTCCTCGCCTTCCTGATGGCGCTTGTGTTCAGCCTTGTCGGCGTCACCCGCGTCGGCTCATGGCTGATCGAGCGCCGCAATCCGCCGATCGGCGAATTCGCTGACATCAACGGCGCCCGCATCCACTATGTCCATGTTCCGGCACCCGCCAATGCCGAGTTGCCGCCGATCGTCTTCATCCACGGCGCCAGTGCCAATCTCAGGGACCAGATGCTGCCGCTGCGCCCGCTGCTGCAAGGGCGCGCCGAAATGCTGTTCTTCGATCGGCCAGGCCACGGCTGGTCGGGGCGTGGACCCGGCAACAACGAGGATCCGTCGGCGCAGGCCAACACCATTGCCGCGCTGATGGACCGTCTCGGCATGAAAAAGGCTGTCATCGTCGGCCATTCCTTCGGCGGTGCGGTGACATCGGCCTTCGGTCGCGAGCATCCCGACAAGACACTCGGGCTGGTCTTTGTCTCGCCCGCCACCCACCCCTGGCCGGGCGGCGCAACGTCCTGGTACTACAATCTGACCACCATGCCGGTGGTCGGCTGGTTGTTTTCCGAAACGCTGACCTACCCGGCAGGAACGCTGCAGATGGCAGACGCCACCACCTGCGTCTTTGCGCCAAACAAGGCGCCGGACAACTATGTCGGCGAGGCTTCGATTGCGCTGGTGCTCAGGCCCAAAGCCTTTCGCGCCAACGCCACCGATGTCGCGGGGCTTTACCGCTATGCGCTCGACGCCTCGCCGCACTACCGCGAGATCAAGGCGCCGACAATTGTCATCTCCGGTGACCGTGACAAGGTGGTCTATGCCACGATCCATTCGGTCGGCCTGGTGCGCGATATCCCCGGTGCCGAACTGGTCTGGGTGCACAATCTTGGCCACAAGCCGGACTGGATTGCGTCCGATCTCGTTGTCGGCGCGATCGGAAAGGCTGCCGGCAAGGACATCGACCTGCAGGCGATGGCGAAGACGGTGGAAGCACGGATTGCCAACGACGCGTTCGGTGCCGGCAAATGCGCCGACCTCAAGGTGCCGGCCGCCGAACTGGCGCCGACCTAGAGCAATTCCAGGAAAAGTGGGAACCGGTTTTCCCGGGAAAAGCGCATAGCGCTTTCCCTTGGGAATTGCGTCAAAACAAGGAGTTAGAGCAGTTCGCCGTTTCCGTGAAACGGTGAACTGCTCCAGAGGGTTAGTGGCTGGCTTGCGTGTCCGACCCGATATAGGCGATGCGCAGCATGTTGGTCGAACCCGGCGTCCTCAGCGGCACGCCGGCGGTGATGATGACGCGGTCGCCCGGCTTGCCGAAGCCTTCGTCGAAGGCGATGCGGCAGGCGCGGTCGACCATGTCGTCAAGATCGATTGCATCGGGTGAGACGACACAATGCGTGCCCCACAGCAGCGATAGCCGTCGCGCCGTGTTGACGATCGGCGACAGCGCGATGATCGGCACCTGCGGCCGCTCACGCGCGGCGCGCAGGCCGGTGGTGCCGGACGCCGTGTAGGTGATGATCGCCGACAGCTTCAGCGTTTCGGCGATCTCGCGCGCAGCCAGCGAAATGGCGTCGGCGCCGGTCGCTTCCGGCTCGGAGCGCTGGGCATTGATGATGCCGGCATAGGTCGGATCGGTTTCGACCTTGGTGGCGATACGGTTCATCATCGCCACCGCTTCGACCGGATAGGCGCCGGCCGCCGATTCCGCCGACAGCATGATGGCATCGGCGCCTTCGAAGACGGCGATCGAAACATCGGACACCTCGGCGCGGGTCGGCACCGGTGCCGTGATCATCGATTCCAGCATCTGCGTCGCGACCACCACCGGCTTGCCGGCGCGGCGCGCCGCACGCGTGATCTGCTTCTGGATGCCGGGCACCGCCTCGAGCGGCATCTCGACACCGAGATCGCCGCGGGCGACCATCAGCGCGTCGGACAGTTCGATGATCTCGGCCAGCCGGGCAACGGCCTGCGGCTTTTCGATCTTGGCCATGATCAGCGCCCGGCCGCGCGCGATCTTGCGCGCTTCCGCCAGATCCTCCGGCCGCTGCACGAAGGACAGCGCGACCCAGTCGACGCCTGTCGCCAGCACGGCATCGAGGTCCTTGCGGTCCTTCTCGGTCAGCGCGCCGACCGGCAGGTCGGTGTCGGGCAGGCTGACGCCTTTCTTGTCGGAAATCGTGGTGCCGGCGACGACGGTGCAGACGATCGACTTGCCGTCGCTCTTCACCGCCTTCAGCTCGAGCTTGCCGTCGTCGATCAGCAGGCGGTGACCGGCTTCGACCGAGCTCAGGATTTCCGGATGCGGCAGATAGACCCTGGTCGAGGTGCCGGGCTCGGGATTGTCGTCGAGCGTGAAGGTCTGGCCTTGCGTCAGCACTTCCTTGCCATTGGCGAACTTGCCGACGCGCAGTTTTGGTCCTTGCAGATCGGCCAGGATGCCGATCGGCCGGCCGACCGCTTCCTCGACGGTGCGGATGCGCCCGACCAGCGTGCGCATCAGCTCGTGATCGGTATGGCTCATATTGATGCGGAACACATCGGCGCCCGCTTCGAACAGTTTCTTCAGCATCTCCTCCGACGAGGAGGCCGGACCGATGGTGGCTAGGATCTTGACCTTGCGGCTGCGTCTCATTGACTGTTTGTTCCCGGGGCGGCTGGAGCGCCTCCCGTTGTGGACTCATCGGTCAGCTGGACCATCCAGCTTGCCTGTTCGCCCGTGTCATATTCCTGGAAGCCGGCGCGCTGGAAGCCCCGGGCGACGCAGTCGGTTACGCCGGCGATCTTGAACTCTTTTTCAGCCACGCACATGTTGATCGGGCCGTCCCAGCGTCCACCGCGCTCGGCGTCTTCTGCATAAAGATAGTAAAACCTTGATGACAGCGGCCCTTCGATCAGCGTCTTGCAGCTCGATCCCTCGATGTGCCACCAGCCCTCGGTGATCCAGCCAGCCTTGGCGCGATAGCCGATACCGACGCCGACCAGGTTCTGCGTGGCGTTGCAGACGCGGAAATCGGCACGCGCCGGCGAGGCCATGACCAGCGCCGACAGGCCCACGGCAAGGCTCAGGAGCGGCATGGCAAAGGCAGAGCGCATGCGCTGCCTGCCGGCGGAACTCATCCGAAAACCCCTCAAGAACCACATCAGCATCTCTCTGCGCCCCTTTTCGGAAAAGTCCGGGCGCATGTCAACGCACCGTTTTGTTCAATTCCAATCGATTTAGAAAGGCTCCGGCGCACAATTCGCCGACTCCTGCCAGATTTCCCGGGAAACCTTGGCCAAACAACGGCATTGCGCAAGCGTCGTCTTCGTGGAATGACGATAGCACCCTCCCCGGAAGCCAGCGAACAGACCATTTCCCGCCAATGACCCGATCCACAGTTTTCGCGCCTTTCGACATTGTCGAAGGCGACCGCAAGCGAGGCATCGTGCTGTTGGGCGATCATGCCCGCCGCGACTTGCCCGACGACTATGGCAGCCTCGGCCTGCCCTCGGCGGAGTTCGACCGCCACATCGCCTATGACATCGGCGTCGAGACGGTGACGCGCGAACTGGCCGCCCTGCTTGGCGTGCCGGCGGTGCTCGCCAATTTTTCGCGGCTACTGATCGATCCCAATCGTGGCGAGGACGATCCGACGCTTATTCGCCAGCTCTATGACGGCACTGTCGTGCCCGGGAATTACCCCATCGCTCCCGAGGAGCGCGAAAGGCGGCTCGACCGCTACTACCGGCCCTATCACGACGCCGTCGGCGCCATGATCGCCTCGGTCGCGCAGGCCTCCGCCCAGGCGCCCTTCATCTTCTCGGTGCATTCCTTCACCCCTGCCATGCAAGGAATCCAGCGTCCCTGGCATGTTGGCATCCTTTGGGATCGGGACGACCGGGTGGCGCGGCCGCTGATCGACATGCTGGCCGCCGACAAGAACCTCGTTGTCGGCGACAATGAACCGTATGACGGCGCGCTGCGTGGCGACACCATGTACAGGCACGCCATCGTCAACGGCTTCGCCCATACGCTGATCGAGATCCGCCAGGATCTGATCGCTGACCAGAAGGGCGCACTCGCCTGGGCCGAACGGTTGGCGCCGATCGTTGACGCCATCGATCGCCGTCCCGATATACATGTGGTCAAGCAATTCGGCTCCCGCACCGGGCCGCTATGACGGAGGCTGTGACCATGACCGAACTCAGTGACGAGCAGCAACGCGATTTCGAGGCCGCTGCCTTTCGGCGGCTGGTCGAGCATCTGCGCGAGCGCAACGACGTGCAGAACATCGACCTGATGAACCTCGCCGGCTTCTGCCGCAACTGCCTGTCGAACTGGTATCGCGAGGCGGCGAATGCCGACGGCATCGACCTCACCAAGGACCAGTCGCGCGAGATCGTCTACGGCATGCCTTACGCACAATGGCAGGCGCTCAACCAGACCGAGGCCTCCGACGCCAAGAAGGCCGAATTCGAGGCAAGGCGCCCCAAGGACCATTAGTCGACCGGGGGAGTTGCCGGCCAATACCACGCGCCTTCGTCATCCCAGGGCGAAGCAGGAGCGCAGCTCCGTCGCGGAGACCCTGGGATCCATGCCGCGACCTCAGCCGAGGAATGCAACGGAGCAAGATTCTGCACCGCAGCGGCACTTTGGAGTCGCGGCATGGATCCTGGGGTCTGCGCCGCGTCGCTGCGCTCCTTGCTCCGCCCCAGGATGACGACAGTGAAGAGGCTTATGCTAATCTCCAAAGTGGGGAGGCGTCGCGAACGAGACGCATCCTACCCACCTGTTTGGTCCAAGCATTTCCCCCAGACCAGCACTTGACTGAAAATTGAATCGATCTAATTTGCCGCGCGAGGCCAATTTTGACCGGATTCTTATCAATGCGCGCCCAAGACGTCATGCAGACTGCCATTCGCGGACGATGGGCTCTCGCGGCCATTTTCCTCGCCAACGGCTTCCTGACCGGCAGCTGGGCGCCGCAGATACCGGTGTTCCTGACCCGGCTGGAGATCTCGAAGTTCACGCTCGGCCTGCTGATTCTGCTGTTCGGCGTCGGTGCCGTCATCGCCATGACCTGGTGTGGTCATCTGATCTCGAAACATGGTTCGCGCACCGTACTGCGCTGGTTCGCCCTGTGCGGCAGCCTCGGTCTGCTGGTCGTGGCGCTGGCGCCCAACGTGCCGCTGGCGGCCGTCGCCATGGTCATCTTCGGCGGCTCGATCGGCGGCATGGACGTCGCCATGAATGCCAATGCGGTGGTGGTCGAACGACGGCTCTCCCGGGCCATCATGTCGTCCTCGCACGGTTTCTGGAGCCTTGGCGGTTTCGCCGGTGGCGGCCTCGGCGGCTTTGCCATCCAGCACTACGGCCACCTCGCCCACGCGGCGGTGGTGACAGCCCTTGCCTTCACGGTGATCGCGGTGGCGGTCCGTCATCTGATTGCCGAAGACAGGCCGCAGGCGGCCGAGCATCACAAGTTCGCATTGCCGGCCAACCCACTGGTGTACCTCGTCGGCTTGATGGCGCTGCTGGCGATGATCTCCGAGGGCGCGGTGCTCGACTGGGCAGCGCTGTATCTGCGGCAGGAACTCGGCGCCGACCTCGCCATCGCGGGCCTCGCCTATGCCGGGTTTTCGGGCGTCATGGCGATCACGCGATTCTTCGGCGACGGCGTGCGCAATCGCTTCGGCGCGGTGATGACGCTGCGCGTGTCGGCCCTCGTCGCCGCCGTCGGTATGCTGGTGGCTGGCCTGGCGCCCTCGCCTTGGCTCGCCATTGCGGCCTTTGCCTTTTGTGGCTTTGGCATCGCCAACATGGTGCCGATCATCTTTTCGGCCGGCGGCAACCAGGAAGGCATGTCGTCGGGCACCGGCATGAGCGTGGTCACCACCATTGGCTATTGCGGCATACTGGTGGCTCCATCGGCGATCGGCTTCGTCGCCGAGCATTCCAGCTTCGGTCCGATCTTCGTCGCCTTGTCGGGATTGCTGATCATCGTGTTGCTGATGGCCGGGCTCGCTCACCGCGCCGAATTCGCGCCAGCACCCGCCGAATAGCGCTTCAGCTCCTCGTAGAGGAAATCCACTACCCGGCGGATGCGCACGCTGGTGCGTACGTCGCGGTGCATCGCCAGCCACACCGGCAGGACAGGCAAAGGCAGGCCGGGCAGCAATTTCTCCACCGATGGGTCACGGTCGACCAGCGGCTCCTGGCCGAGACCGATGCCGTTTCCCGCCCGCACCGCCTCCCACAGAACGATCTGGTTGTCGGCCCTGAAGCGAAAACTGCTCCGGGTGACCGGGATGCCATACTGGGTGAAGCCTCTGATGATGTCGTCGCTGCGGTCGAAGCCGACCAAATCGTGGTCGACAAGGTCGGCGGGCTTCAGCGGGTGGCCGCGCCTGTCGAGATAGGATCTGGCGGCGCACGCGCAGAGGGGAATGTCGCAGACCTTGCGCGCCGTCAGCTCATTCTGCGCCGGCTTGACCATGCGGATGGCGATATCCGCATCCCTGCGCAACAGGTTCTCCACCTGGTTTGAAGCAACGATCTCGACCTCGATGCCGGGCTCCTCGATCCCCAGCCGCATCGTCATCTGCGGCAGCACATAGGCCGCCACCACCTCGCTGGCAGCGATGCGCACCGTGCCTTCGATGGCCTCGACCGAACCCAGCGCCAGCAGTGAGAAGGCGCTTGCCTGCTCGCTGACCGCCTTGCCGCGTTCGAACAGCGTGCTGCCGGCTTCTGTCAGCTCATAGCCGCGCCGCCCACGTCGGAACAGCGTGACGCCCAGCGCCTGTTCGAGCTCGCCGATGTGACGGCCAAGCGTCGGCTGGCTGGCCGAGAGCTTTCGCGCGGCAGCCGACAGGCTGCCGGTTTCCGCCACGGTGACGAAGCTCTTGATCAGGTTCCAGTCGATTTCAGCCATTCATTTATGAATATCAAAACACCAATCATAGTCAATTTCCATTCGCATCCGAGGCGATCATATTCCGGCTGCAAACACCAACCAGGAGTACCTAAAATGACCAAGATCGCAATTCTCGGTGCCAATGGCCGGCTCGGCCGCGTGGTCGCCAAGGCCTTCATCGACGCCGGCTATGACGTCCGCGCCATCACTCGCAACGGCAAGGTGCCAGCCGAACTCAAGGGCGCCACGGCCGTTGCCGGTGATGGGCTCGACCGTGACGCGCTTATCCGCGCCACGGAGGGCGTCGATATCATCTTCAACGGCCTCAACCCGATCTACACCGAATGGGTCAAGTGCATGCCGATGGCCGAGAACGTCATGGCCGCCTGCCGGGCGAACGGTGCTTTGCACCTTGCTCCGGGCAACGTCTACAATTTCGGCTCGCCGATCCCGGCGGTGATATCAGAAGACACGCCCTTCCAGCCGACGACCGAAAAGGGTCGCATCCGCGTCGCCATGGAAGACCTGTTTCGCCGCGAGGCCGACGCCGGCCGGGTACGCACCGTTCTCTTGCGGGCCGGCGACTTCTTCGGCGGCACCGGCAGCGGATCATGGTTCGATCTGGTCGTCGCCGCCAAGATGAACAAGGGCACCTATACCGCGCCCGGCCCGGTCGACCTCGTGCATGAATGGGCCTACCTGCCGGATCTGGCCAAGGCTTTCGTCGGACTGGCGAAAAACCTGGACAAGCTCGGCGCCTACGAAGCGCTGAACTTTCCGGGCCATGCCGTTACCGACCTGGAGATCAAGGCAGCAGCAGAGAAGGCGCTTGGTCGCCCGCTCAAGATGACCTCGATGGCCTGGTGGGTGCTGCGCGCCGGCAGCCCGTTCGTGGCGATGTGGCGCGAGATCGTCTCGATGTCCTATCTGCGCTTCGAGCCGCACCAACTGGCCTCGGCAAGGCTGGAAGGCATCATCGGTACGATCCCGCACACGCCTCTCGATCAGGCAGTCACCGAGGCACTCGAGGATATCGGCATCGCCATCGTGAACGACGTTGCGAAAGCTGCCTGACAGGCAAGGCGGGCGCGGGGCTACGAGCCTGCCTGCCTATCTCTTCAGACTGAAAGTCCCTACGGACCGAAAGGGCGGCTCAGAGCCGCCCCATCAACAGCAACACCAGAAGCACCACCAACACCACGCCGACAATGCCCGACGGCCCATAACCCCAGGAGCGCGAATGCGGCCAGGCCGGCACCGCGCCAATGAGGACAAGGATCAGGACGATGATGACGATGGTGTTGATCGGCATGAGAGAGTCCCTGCATTGACGCTTTGCTCAGGGACAATGCAAAAGGCCGCCCGGTTGTTCCGGGCGGCCTTTGCCATTCAAATCGGGAAGCCTGCCTATTCGGCTGCTTTTGGAAAGGCGATCGCCGGCTCGGCGCCGGCATCACGGCCTGGCGTTTCGGTAGACGAAACCGTGCCTTTGCCGCGCCGGAACACCCGGCGGAAAAACGCGTAGAAGCGGCTGTTCTTGCTGCGCGTGAAGATCATCAGCATCGACGGCGTCACCACCAGCGTCAGCAGTGTGGCAAAGGACAGACCGAAGACGATCGCCGACGACAGCGAAATCCACCATTGCGTCGACGGCGCATTGATCGTCGTCTCGTGATGGAAGATTTCGAGACCGAGGCCAAAGGCGATCGGCAGCACACCAAGGATCGCCGACACCGCCGTCAGCACGACCGGGCGGGCGCGCTCGCGGCAGGTCTGCAGCACCGCGTCCATCTTGTCCCAGCCTTCTTGGCGCAGCCGGTCATAGGTGTCGATGAGCACGATGTTGTTGTTGACCACCACGCCGGCCAGCGCGATGACGCCGATGCCCGACATGACGATGCCGAACGCCTCTCCCGTCAACAGCAGCCCCAGGAACACGCCGATCGTCGCCATGACAACGCAGGACAGCACCATCAGCACACTCGTGAATTTGTTGAACTGCATCAGAAGCACGAGGAAGATCAGGAAGATCGCCGCCCCGAAGGCCTTGCCGAGGAAGGCGCTGGCCTCGGCGCTGTCTTCGTTCGAACCAGCCAGCTTCCAGCGCGTGCCGCTGTCCAGCTTCATATCGGTGACCGCCTGGGTGACCTCCTGTTGCACGGCCGCAACCTGCGCACCGGCCGCGACATTGGCCTGCACCACCACGGTGCGTGCGCCATCGATGCGGTTGAGGATGCCGACGCTGGGCTTCGCCTTGCGGACGACGAAGTTCGAGATCGGCACCGAACCTTGCGAGGTCTGCACCCGGAGTTCGTCGAGCGTCGACAGCGTGCGCCGGTCTTCCGGCAGGCGCAGCCTGATGTCGACCGCCTTGTCGGCGCCGGCCGGGCGGTATTCGCTCAGCTTCAGGCCGTTGGTCACCAACTGCACGACCGTTCCGACCGCGGTCGGGCTGATGCCGTACTGTGCCGCTTTGGCGCGGTCGACTTCCAGTGCCCAGTCTACACCGGGCGGCGGCAGGCCGTCGGAGATGTCGATGACGCCCGGCACCTTGGCGATGCGCGCCGCCACGGCGCGGGCCTTCTCGTCCAGGCCGGCCGGGTCGATGGCCGAAAGCCTGATCTGGATCGGCTTGCCGGTGGGCGGGCCGGCCTCCGGCACGCGGACCTCGACATCGACGCCGGGAATGCCGGCCATGACGCCACGCAACTCATCCAGGATCTGGTTTGCCGATTTGCGCTCACGCCAGTCGACAAATTCATACTGGATGACGCCGACAACGTCTTCCGGAACGTCCTGGCCGCCGCCCTGCGTCTTGCCGACAAGGGTGTAGACGGATTTGACGCCAGGCCAGCCGAGCAGCCGGTTTTCGGCGATCTTGGTCGCGGTGTCCATTTCGGCCAGCGAAAGATTGCCGCGTGCGTGCACGTAGAGCAGGCCGTAGTCGGGCTCGACACTGGGGAAGAACTCGACACCGGCGCCATATTTCGAATAGGCGTAGCCGACGCCGAACAGCAGCGCCACGGTCAGCAGAACCACGGTGATCGGGAACCGCACCGCCTGCTTGACGATGGCCATGTACCAACCGTCGCGATTGTCGTCTTCATGGTGCTGCGGCGCCTTGGCGAAGATCGCCCCCAGCGTCGGCGCGAAGACCAGCGCATAGAGCATCGAGGCCGACAGCGTGACGATCAGGGTGATCGGCATGTATTTCATGAAGTCGCCGATGATGCCCGGCCAGAACAGCAGCGGCGAAAACGCCGCGATGCGCGTCATCGTCGCGGCGATGACCGGACCGGCCATGCGCTTGGCGGCAAGCGCGAAGGCTTCCGCCTTCGGCATGCCCTCGCTCATCCGCCGCTCGGCGAACTCGGTGACGATGATGGCGTCGTCGACCAGCATGCCGACGGCCAGAATGAGGCTGAACAGCACGATCATGTTGATCGTGTAGCCCATCATCGCCAGCAACAGGATACCCATCAGGAAGGATGATGGAATGGCGAGACCGATCAGCAGCGAGGCACGGCCGGACAGCGCATAGAGGATGACGACGAACACCAGGATCACGGCGATCATGACGTGGTTCTGCAGGTCACCGAGCAACTGGTTGACGAAGACCGACTTGTCCTGCGTGTAGGTGACGTTCATGCCTTCCGGCATCGTCTTGAGGAACGCATCCGATACGGCCCGCACCTTGGTGAGCGTGTCGATCAGATTGGCGCCGATGCGCTTCTTGACCTCGATGGCGATGGCCGGCTTGCCGTTGAGGCGGGTGATCGTTTCGGCATCGGCGAAGGTCGATCGGATCGTGGCAATGTCCCTGGCGTGAACCACGGCATTGGGGCCGGCGACAACCGGCAGGTTGGCGACATCTTCCGGAGTCTCGATCAACGACGGTACCTTGACCGCGTACTTGCCTTGCGAACCTTCGAGGTTGCCGGCGGCGACCAGGCTGTTCGAAGCGCCGACGGCGCCGATCAGCTGATCGAGCTGCAGGCCGTAAGAAGACAGTTTCATCGGATCGATGACGACTTCGACGAGATCGTCACGCGAGCCCTGCAACGAGCCTTCGAGAACACCGGGCACTTCCTCGATGCGGTCGCGCAATTCGCGAGCGGCGGCGGTCAGAACGCGCTCGGGCAATTCGCCCGACAGGGTGACGACGAGGACCGGGAATTCGGAGATGTTGACTTCGGTGACCACGGGCTCTTCGGCAGCCTGCGGCAGGTCGGCCTTGCCGTCCTGCACCTTGCTGCGCGTATCCTGCAGTGCCGTCGCCAGGTTTGTCTGCGGCTGGAACTCGACCAGCACATAGCCGCCGCCCTGGAAGGCAGCCGAGCGCATTTCCTTGAGGCCCTTCAGGCTCTTCAGCTTGCTTTCCATCGGCCGCAGCAAAAGCCGCTCGGAATCCTCAGGCGAAATGCCTTGATAGATCAGGCTGACATACATCATCGGAATCGGAACGTCGGGTTCCGCTTCCTTCGGCGTCGACTGATAGGCGACCCAGCCGGCGAGCAGCAGGAAGGCCAGGACCGAGATGGTCAGGCGGGCATTGTTGATCGCGAGTTTGACGATATCCATGGCTAACGCCTGTTCTTGAATTTCAGGAGCTGCGTCGCAGCCGCTTGTCCCCGCCCAGGGCCTGTCCGCGCTAACCCGTGCTACTGCGTGCCGGCGGTCGCTTCACCCAACAGCTTCTGGATGGTCGCCTGGTCAGCCTCGACCGGCTTGACGACGTCACCTTCCTTCACCAACTCCTGGCCGGCGACGATGATGCGCGCGTCGGCCGGAATGCCGCCAAGTACGAGGCCGGTCGGCGTGTCGTCGACGAGGTCGATCGGGAAGAACGCCACCTTGTTGTCCTTGTCGACGGCGCGAATGCCGAGGTCGCCCTTGTCGCCAAGCGTCACCACCGAGCGCGGCAGCAGGACCGCGTCGGTCGGCAGCGCGCTGAGCTGGATTTCCGCCGTCATGCCGGCCGGCACCGAGCCATCGGCATTGGGGATGGCGACCTCGACACGGAAGGTGCGGGTCGCCGACGACGCATCGCGGCTGATATAGCGCACGGTACCTTCGACGGTCTGGCCGCTGACCAGCCGAACGCTGGCCTTGTCACCGATCTTGAGATAGCCGAGGTCGCGCTCGCTGATCTCGCCGCGCGCAATCACCGGATCGAGCTTGAGGATGGTCGCCACCTCGCCGCCCTGCATGACGGAACTACCGAGTTCCACCGGCACCCGGTCGATGACACCGTCAAACGGCGCCTTGACTTCGTTGCGGTCAAGCTCGGCCTGCGCGGTATCCAGTTGCGATTGCGCCAGGGTCAGATTGGAGCGGGCGGTGTCGAGCTGCAGCTTCGGCAAATTGCCGGTCTTCATCAGCCGCAGCGACGCGTCCAGCTCGGCCTGGCGCTGCACCACGAGCTGCCTGGCGTTGTCGACCATCGAGATCTTTTCTTCCGCCGCAAGCATCAGCACCAGATCGCCGGTCTTGACGTGATCGCCTTGCTTGACCGGCAGCTTGTCGATGACGCCGGCGACGCGCGTTGCCAGCACCGCCCGCTTGTCGGCTTCGGTCAGTCCGGAAATGCGGATGGCACGAGCATAGGTCTTGCGCGGCGGCGTCACCACCGCGACGGTGCGCAGCGGTGCCTTCGGCTCGGCTTCCGCCGTCTTGGGTTTGGCCGCGTCCGGCGCCTTGGCCTGCTCGACTTCGGCTGCCTTGGCTTTGTTGGCGGCTACGCTGCCGACCGACGAAAACTCGCCTGTCGCCATCCACGCCGCGAAACCAATGAGCACAACAATGGCTGCAAGCTTGTGAAACCTGATTCTCGGCATCGTCGTTTTTTCCACTGCGGGTTCGGCCAGCGTCCTCATAACGCGGGCGCGTCGCCGATATGGGTGCGCGCCGGGCCGTGTTCAATTTGCCGTGATCGGCGAAGCGCGCTTCTACATCAAAGTTGCACCGCAATATAGTGCGAAAGTTGCGGGATCATTGCGCCACCGGACAAGATGCGCCCGCCGCCGCCCAGTTTTCGATCGCTCGATAGGTTGCTTCGGCAGTGCCCGGAGCCGGCTCACGATCCGACCCCGGCGCCCAGCCCCAGGCGACCAATTTGTCGTCGCGAACATGCAGCGCGATATCCTTCAAGCTACGGTTGCCATTGCGCAGGGGATCCTTGATCTGAGCGCAGATCTCGGCCGAGGATTTGCCGAACCAGGCCATCTCGGTTGGCGCCAAATGCCAGCTACCGGCTCCGGGTGGCCCGTGCAATGCATTGGAATTGCTGGAGAAATGGCAGGTCGTGCAGCGCAGGCCCGGATTGCCGAAGCCCGATCCGTCAGCGCCGCGCTGGACATTGAAGGCATGAACGCGGGTGCCGCCATAATGCGCGCCGGACCAGCGCGGCCGGTCGTCCGCGACATGACAGTCGGCACAGCGCGGATGCGAGAACACCGCATAGATCTTGTCCCATTCGGACAGGCCTTTCGCCGCGTCGACCGTCGCCGGCGCCGGCGTCTGGTTCTCTTGCGCGATCGCGAACGGCACTGCCAGGACGAGCATGGCAGCAGGCGTCAGCATGATGAGGAGCTTCTTCATGCGAAGGCCACCGTTTTCGACAGCGGCAGCGAGCGGATGCGCTTGCCGGTGAGCGCGAATATGGCGTTGGCAAGGGCCGGTGCCGCCGGCGGTGTGCCGACCTCGCCGACGCCGCCCATCTTGTGGAAGTTCTCCAGGATGGCGACTTCGAAGACCGGGCACTGGAAGATCCGCATGGCGTCGAAATCGTGGAAGTTCGACTGTTCGACCATGCCGTCGGCGAAGGTGATTTCTTGGCCCATCGCCGCCGACAGGCCGTAGATGGCGGCCGAAATCAGCTGCGCCTCGATGATGCCGGGATCGAGCGCGGTGCCGACATCGGCGGCGATCCACACCTTCTCGATACGGATACCGACCGGCGTGTCCGCCACCTGGACGATCTCGCCGACCCAGCTGCCGAAGGACAGCGTGAAGGCCATGCCCTTGGCCTTGCCGGCGGGCAGCGCCTCACCCCATTTCGCCATCGCGGCGACTTTCTCCACCACCTTCACCGCCGAGGGATAGGCGGCCATCAGTCTCTTGCGCATCCCGACCGGATCGATTTTTCCGGCAACGGCGATCTCGTCCATGAAGCCTTCATGGAAGAAGCCGTTGACCGAACTGCCGACCGAGCGCCAGGAGCCGACGGGGATGGAGACCGGCGCCGTGACACCACTGACCCGGTAGTTCGGGATGGTGTAGGGCTGGTCATAGGCGCCATCGACAATGGTCTTGTCGGGACCGAGCGGCGATATCGAGGGGAACAGCCGGCGCAGCGTGCCGGCAATCACCGATGGCGAGGCCATCTTCATGTCGACGGCGACCGGCATGCCATCATCACCGAGCCGCGCCTGGAACTTGCCGATAGCGGCTGGTCGATAGGCGTCGTGGCGCATGTCTTCTTCACGCGTCCAGGTCACCTTGATCGGACGCCCGCCTGTCTCCTTCGCCATCAGCGCGGCGCACAGCGCGTAATCCATCTCGACGCGCCGGCCGAAACCGCCGCCCATGAAGGTGGTGTGCACGGTGATCTTGTCCTGCTCGATGCCGACCGCATTGGCACAAAGCTGCCGCACCAGGGTCGGCGCCTGGTTGCCGCACCAGATGTCTAGCGCGCCGTCCCTAAACTGTGCCGTCGCGTTCATCGGCTCCATCGTCGCATGCGCCAGATAGGGCACCGCATAGTCGGCCTCGACGATCCTTTCGCGCGGCGCGTCGGCAAAGGCGGTATCGACATCGCCATTGTCGCGCATCACCGAGCCCTTGGTGCCAAGCGTCTGCTTCAGCACATCGGATATGGCGGCACTGCTGAGCGGGTATTCGGGGTCGGACCACTGGGCGTCGATCGCCTCGGCTGCCTTGAACGCCGCCCATGTATTGTCGGCGATGATGCCGAAGCCATGGCCGTAATTCGTTTCGAGCGGCACGATCTTGATCACGCCAGGCATTTTCTCGGCCTTGGAGAGGTCTGCCTTGACCGGCGTCGACCAGAAGCGCGGGCTCATCTTGACCGTGCCGTAGAGCATGTCCGGCAGCCGGACATCGATGCCGAAGATCGGCGCCCCGGTGACCTTGGCCAGCATGTCGATGCGCTTTTGCGGCTTTCCCAGCAGGTTCCAGTCGGCCCGGTCCTTGAGCCTGACTTCGGCCGGCGGCGCCATCGCGGCAGCGGCCGCGGCGACCGCGCCATAGGTCAGCGACTTGCCAGACGCCTTGTGCAGGATCGAACCGTCAGCCGTTTCCAGATCGGCGGCGGCGACACCCAGTTTTTGCGCCGCAGCCGCGATCAGCATCTGCCGGGCGGCAGCACCCGCTTGCCGCATCTTGTCAAAACCATCACGTGTCGAAGCCGAACCACCGGTGCCCTGCAGGGCAAGGAACTTGCCGACCACGCCAAGGCCCGAGCGCACCGCTTGCGCGGTCATGCTCTCGTCGAAGAAGGCGAACGGACCACCCTCTTCAAGGATCGCTGCGTTGTAATAGGCGTAGGAGGCGGGGCCGTGCTCGACCTTGACCCGATCAAGGTCGACATCGAGTTCTTCAGCGACCATGACGGCGAGCGTCGTCGAAATGCCTTGCCCCATCTCGGCGCGCGGCGCGACGATGGTGATGGTGTTGTCGGCGCCGATCTTCACATAGGGGTTGAACGTCGCCTCGCCCTTGCCGAGCTCGACCTCGAGCGGGTTCGGAAAAGGCTTGCGATAATAGTAGTAGCCGACGGCAACGCCGCCCGCGACGGCGGCCGCGCCAATCAGAAACGTGCGGCGGGCGATCTTTCCGACACTGGCCATGGTCAGAGCCCCGCCGTCTTGAGCGCAGCAGCCTTCTTGATGGCCGAGCGAATCCTAGGATAGGTGCCGCAGCGGCAGAGATTGCCGCCCATGGCGTTGTCAATGTCGGCATCGCTCGGGTCGGCGACTTCGTCGAGCAGCGCCACCGCGCTCATGATCTGGCCGGCCTGGCAGTAGCCGCATTGCGCGACCTGTTCCTCCAGCCATGCCTGCTGCACCGGATGCAGTCTGCCCGCAGTGCCGATACCTTCAATGGTGGTGACGGCGCCGCTGACCTGGCCGACCGGAAGCGAGCAGGAACGCACCGGCTGACCGTCGACATGAACGGTGCAGGCGCCGCAGGCGGCGATGCCGCAGCCGAACTTCGGTCCGGTCTTGCCGATGAGATCGCGCAGCGCCCACAGCAGCGGCATGTCCGGATCGGCATCGATATCGAATGACTGCCCGTCGACGGTGAGGCGCATGGGGATACCCTTTGTTGCCCGAGGTGAAATGGCCACCTGGTCATTTCATCCTCAAACAGATTGACAAATTACGTCATTTTGTCAATTAAGATTTTGCAGGATAGAATTGCTCCATGAATCAGATCGAAGACATCGCCGCCGCCGACCCCAAACGCGTCCGCATCCTGGATGGGGCGATGAAGGTGTTTTTGGCCTATGGCTTCTCCCGCACCACCATGGATGACATCGCCCGCGCCGCCGACATGTCGCGGCCGGCGCTCTATCTCCTGTTCAAGAACAAGACCGACATTTTCCGCGCCATCGCCATGATGATCCTGTCGCGCTCGGTCGAGGCGGCACAAATGGCTCTGGCCGGCGACGGCACCTTCACCGAGCGTATGATGCGAGCCATCGATGAGGCATTCATCTCGATGATGAGCGCCGTCATTGCCTCGCCGCACGGCGCCGAATTGCTGGACATGAAGTCGAGCCTTGGCGATCTGGTGGGATGCTGGCGCGGCGGGCTTGGCAAGCATATTGCCGCTGCAATCGAAGGCGAAGCAACCAGGAACGGCGTCGATCTGGCGGCCAGGGGCCTGTCGACGCAACTGCTTGCCGACATGCTGCTCGACGGGCTGGAAGGCATGAAGGCGCGGATCAGCGATCCGGAGGGGCAGCGGCAGGCAGCCGCCGCCCTGATCAGGGTGATCAACCTGACCTTGAAAGCATGATCGCGGACCAATTGATGCACATCGATTGGTCGTTCAGGCCCGGCGGCGCTCCGCCTCGGGATTCTTCCGCGCAGCAAGAAATTCCTTGACCCGGCGGCCGGGTGCCGGACCGCGCACCGGCTTGAAGCCGTCATCGAGTTCGCCGGAGAGATCGAGTGTCGGACGCTTGCCGACGGCGTCGTAATTCTCTTCCAGCCAGTCGCTGGCTGCGGTGCGGCCGAGATCGCGCAGATAGGTCAGGAACGCCCATTCGGCATTGACCTTCGATGACGCCGACAGGTCCTTGAACGCTTCGTCGGCATCGATGCGGTGCATGCGGATGTCGCGGTATTCGCCATGCGGCAGACGGCCGGCGGCGATCAGTTCCTTGACGAAGGCGATCGAGCGGAATTCACGCAGCAGCCCGGCGTTGAAGGTGATCTCGTCAATGCGGTTCTGGATCTCGTTGGCGCTCCTCGGCGTTCCCTCCCGCACCACCGGATTGATCTGCACCAGAAGCACGTCCTCGGTCGCGGCCGTCTTGAAGAAAGGATAGAGCGCCGGATTGCCGCCATAGCCGCCATCCCAATAGGGCACGCCCTTGATCTCGACGGCACGGAACAGTTGCGGCAAGCAGGCCGAGGCCATCACCGTGTCGAGGTCGATCTCGCCGTCGGAAAAGACGCGCAACTGTCCGGTCTCGACATTGGTCGCCGAGATGAACAGTTCCATCGACTTGCAGGCGCGGACATTCTCGAAATCGATCTCCTGCTGCACCACGTCGCGCAGCGGATTGAGGCCGAGCGGGTTGGCGACGTAGGGCGAGAACACCCGCGACATGGTGTCGAAGAAGACGTAGCCGGGCGTGTTCTCGATCGACCAGTTGCCCCAGGCGACATCCCAAGGCATGCGCTGCACCGGGCTGAACCGGCCCTTGGCCGCCACCGCACGCCAGAAATCGTCGAGTTTTTGCCGGGCTCCCTCGACGCCACCGCGGACAAAGCCGTCGGCCAGCGCCACCGCGTTCATGGCGCCGGCGCTGGTGCCGGACACTGCTGATATCTCCAGCCGTCCGTCCTCCAGCAGGCGGTCGAGCACACCCCAGGAAAAGGCCCCGTGCGAGCCGCCCCCCTGAAGTGCTACGTTGATCTTCTTCGTCTCCTCCGCCTTGCCGTTTTTGGTCATGGCGTCGTCCTTGATCTGTCTGTTTGGGTAGATGAGAAAATTTTGCGCCTCACGCGGCGGTCCAGCCGCCGTCGACGGAGAGATGCGTGCCGTTGACCTGCGCTGCCGCGTCCGAACACAGGAACACCGCCGCTGCCGCGATCTGCTCAACCGTGACGAATTCCTTGGTCGGCTGCTTGTCCAGCATGACCTCGCGGATGACGGTCTCGCGGTCCATGTTGTGGGCTTTCATCTGGTCGGGGATCTGCGCCTCGACCAGCGGCGTCAACACATAGCCCGGGCAGATGGCGTTGCAGGTGATTTTCTCACGCGCCAGTTCGAGCGCGACGGTCTTGGTCAGCCCCATGATGCCGTGCTTGGCCGCGACATAGGCCGACTTGAACGGTGACGCGACCAGGCCATGCGCCGAGGCAATGTTGACGATCCGGCCACCGCCGGCCTTTTTCATCAGTGGAATTGCGGCTGCGATGGTGTGGAACGCCGACGAGAGGTTGATGGCGATGATGGCATCCCACTTCTCGGTTGGGAATTCCTCCACCGGCGCGACATGCTGGATGCCGGCATTGTTGACGAGGATATCGACCGACCCGAATATCTCAGCCGCCTTGGCGACAAGCGCCCGGCATTCGGCCGGTTTCGACATATCGGCCTTGATGTAGACAGTCTTCACCTTGTGCTGTCTGGCGATTGCATCGGCGATGGCGTGGTCGGCGGCCGTGTCGGAGAAGGAGTTGACGACGACGTTATGGCCTTCGGCCGCCAACGCCTGGGCGATGGCCAGGCCAATGCCCGATGTGGAGCCGGTGATAATTGCGGTTTTTCTGGCGGCCAAGGGCAGAATCCTCTGGTTGCGGCAAGAGCGGACTTATGTTGCAGTGCAGCATATAGGCTCAATGCGACGCAATAACAGCGGCCAGAATTTGCGGCGAGATGAAATTTTCGTCATGAGCGGCCACACGGCCGCTCACCAGGAGGACGTAGGCTGGATCGCCCCGCCCTTCCCAGGCGAAAGAACTCAGGCAACCAGGTCCGGTACAGGCCCAACATAGCGCGACTGCGGACGGATCAGCCGTCCGGTCGTCTGCTGCTCGCGTGCATGGGCAATCCAGCCGGCGACACGCCCCGCGGCAAAGACATTGCTGAAGGCTGACGGTGGAAAGCCCGCTGCCTCCAGCAACAGCGCGGTGTAGAACTCGACATTGGTCTGCAGCGAGCGCGACGGCTTGGCGACCCGCAGCACGTCGAGTGCTGCTTGCTCCACTGTCTCCGCGAAGGCGAGCCGGCGGCCGGTTTCGCCCTCGCCGCCGAGTTGCCGCACGACCGCCTTCAGTACATCGGCGCGCGGATCGCGCACGCGGTAGATGCGATGTCCGAACCCCATGATGCGCTCGCCATGCGCGACCTCGTCGCGCAGCCAACCGGCGGCATCGCCATGCGCCTGGATCGCATCCAGCATCTCGATGACAGGGCCAGGCGCGCCGCCATGCAGCGGCCCCTTGAGCGCGCCAAGCCCGGCCAGCACGGACGAAGTCAGGCCAGCCAGTGTCGAGGCGACCACGCGTGTGGCGAAGGTCGATGCGTTGAGGCCATGATCGCAGACGGTCACCAGATAGGTGTCGAGCGCTTTTGCCAGCGCCGGCGAAGCGGCCGCACCGTTGAGCATCCTCAGCATATCGGCGGCATGGTCGGCGCGGCTGTCCGACGCGATCGGCTCCTCGCCGCGCTGCAGGCGCAGCAGGGCCGGTGTCAGCACCGCGGGCGCCGCGATCAGCAGCAAGGCGTCCGTCAGCGTATCGCCGTCCGGCAGCAGCGCCATGCCGGCGCGCATAGCGCTGTAGACATCGAGCGATGCCAGCAGGGGCAACGAGGGCAAAAGCCGTTCGAACACGTCCGCACGTGCCTGGCCCAGAGCCCGCGTCAATTCCGCATCATCGGGAAGGTCGTCGAAGAAGCCATCCAGCAGCAACCGAACAACCTGCGCATAACGCCAGCGGCCGGCCAGTTCCGGCAGCGAATGACCTCGGATCGTCAGACGGCCGCCAAGACCATCCACATCGGACAGCACCGTTTCCGCCGCCACCACGTCATCGAGCCCATTCGCCATAGCCTGTCTCCTTGAAGCATTTCCGGATCGGAGATAAGGCTGGGCAACACATCCATCAATCTTGATCAATAGAATCAATATCAGAGCTCGATATGTCCGAGTGGTTGTCCAGGGAAGAAGCGCTCGAGCGCCTTAAGGTGCGGGCACAGACGCTGTACGCCTATGTCAGCCGTGGGCGCATCGGCATGCGGCCCGACCGCGCCGATCCGCGCCGCAGCCAGTATCGTGCCGACGATATTGCCGCCCTGGCGATCCGCCGGGCACGCGGCCGCAGCCCGTCAGTCATCGCTGAAAGTGCCATTGCCTGGGGCGAGCCCTCGATCGCAACGGCGATTTCGACCGTCTCGCACGGTCGGCTCGTCTATCGCGGGCAGGACGCCGCAGCGCTTTCTGCATATGCCACGTTGGAAGAAGCCGCTGCCGTCCTGTGGGCTCTGCCAGAACCGGTGGCTTTCGAAGCACCGTCGCCGGATGCGCCGCATCAGGCTGGCCGAGCCGCGGCCTTTGCACGACTTGCCGTGCTTGCCGGCCAGGGACGCCCATCGCTTGGGCGCAGCGCCGCCTCGCTGCATGCCGATGCCGCGCACGCGGTCGGCGTGCTGGCCGGCGCGCTGGGCGCTCCGGCGGGATCAGGTCCGGTCCATCAACGGCTGGCGCAGGACTGGTCGGTGGATGCCGGCGGCGCCGAAGCGATCCGCCGCGCGCTTGTCCTGCTTGCCGATCATGAGCTGAATGCGTCGACCTTCGCCGCGCGCGTCGCAGCCTCGACCGGCGCGCCGCTGGCCGCTTGCCTGCTCGCTGGGCTCGCGACACTATCGGGACCACGTCATGGCGGCGCCGGCGAGGCGGTGATGCAACTGGCCGAGGATGCGGCGCGACATGGCGCCGATGCGACGATCCGGCGCTGGCTCAGCCATGACCGGCCGCTGCCGGGGTTCGGTCATCAACTCTATCCCGACGGCGACCCCCGGGGGACGGCGCTGCTGTCGGTGATCGAGGTTGACGGCACACTATCGTCGCTGCGCGACGCTGCCCTTGCCGCGACCGGAGCGCTCCCCAACATCGACTTTGGGCTGGCCGCGCTGACGCGCAGCCTTGGCTTGCCGCGCGATGCACCGTTCCGCCTGTTTGCGCTCGCACGCAGCGTCGGCTGGGCCGCGCACACGGTAGAACAGATAACAAGCGGAAGTGTCATCAGGCCGCGCGGCCGCTATGAGGGCGTGCTGCCTTAGGTCGCCGATGCGCCGTTGCTATCGGATCTTGCGATCCTAACGGCTCACGACATCGTGTCGAGCTTGCGCTGCATGGCCGCGATCTGATCCTTCAGCTCCTGAAGGTCGTCGGGTTTTTCTGGCGTTTCCTTCCTGGCCGGCTCGGGCGTTGGCGCAGCGGCCGGCGCGGAGCCAGCGGGCGGGAACGGCGTGAACAGCCGCATCGCGTTCTGGAACATTTCCATGTTGCGGCGTGTCTGTTCCTCCAGCGCCTTGATCGGCGTGGTGATCTTCATCATGTCGAGCGGCGACTTGCTGATCGCCCCCTTCATCTGCTCGCGAAAGCGTTCCTGCTCCTTGGAAAAGGCGAGCATCGACTGTTCCAGGAAGCTCGGCACGATCATCTGCATCTGGTCGCCGTAATAGGCGATCAGCTGGCGCAGGAACGGGATCGGCAGCATGTTCTGCCCGTCCTTGTTCTCCAGTTCGAAGATGATCTGGGTCAGCACCGGATGCGTAATGTCGTCGCCGGTCTTGGCGTCCTGAACGGTGAACTCCTCGCCCTTCTTGACCATCTCGGCGAGGTCCTCGAGCGTCACATAGGTGCTGGTGCCGGTGTTGTAGAGGCGGCGATTGGCGTATTTCTTGATGATGATCGGATCGTCTTTAGCGGCCATCTACATCCTCCCGGGGACACCGGCGCGCCTCTGAGTAAGCCGCCGATAACGATTGTGCCTTTTTTGAGGATATGCGCAAAAGCCGCATAATTCCAAGCAGTTTGTGCAGTGCGGGATCACTAAATGCTGCATAGCGGGCAAAATATGCTGCGCAGCAATGGACGAACGGCCGCCACGGCAAGGCGCGACCTGCTTGCCGCGCATGGGCGCCATGCCCATTTCCGGTTTGACTTGGGGTTGGGAAAGGGCAAGAAAAGTCCTCAACGACAGAACAACACCCTTGAAGTCTGGAGAAGAAAATGTCCGCTTCCATCGTCATTGCCAGTGCGGCGCGCACGCCGGTCGGTTCCTTCAACGGCGCCTTCGCCGCGACCCCGGCGCATGAGCTCGGTGCCGTCGTCATCAGGGAATTGCTGTCGCGTGCCGGTGTCGAGCCAGGCGAGGTCGACGAGGTCATCCTCGGTCAGGTGCTGACGGCCGCGCAAGGGCAGAACCCGGCCCGCCAGGCATCGATCAATGCCGGCCTGCCCAAGGAAACCACCGCCTGGGGCCTCAATCAGGTTTGCGGCTCGGGTCTGCGCGCCATTGCGCTCGGCATGCAGCAGATCGCCACCGGCGATGCCAAGGTGATCATCGCCGGCGGCCAGGAATCGATGTCGCTTTCGACGCATGCCCAGCACCTGCGCGCCGGCGTCAAGATGGGCGACTTCAAGCTGATCGACACCATGATCAAGGACGGACTGTGGGATGCCTTCAACGGCTATCACATGGGCAACACCGCAGAAAACGTCGCGCGTCAGTTCCAGATCACCCGCGACGACCAGGACCAGTTTGCGCTGGCCTCGCAGAACAAGGCCGAGGCTGCGCAGAAGGCCGGCAAGTTCAAGGACGAGATCGTCGCCGTCACCATCAAGGGCAAGAAGGGCGACACCATTGTCGACCAGGACGAGTACATCCGCCACGGCGCCACGATCGACGCCATGACCAAACTGAAGCCGGCTTTCGACAAGGACGGCACGGTCACCGCCGCCAATGCCTCCGGCATCAATGACGGCGCCGCCGGCGCGCTGCTGATGAGCGAAGCGGAAGCGGTGAGGCGCGGCATCACCCCGCTGGCGCGCATCGTGTCCTGGGCGACCGCCGGCGTCGATCCGCAGATCATGGGCACCGGACCTATTCCCGCCTCGCGCAAGGCCTTGGAAAAGGCTGGCTGGTCGATCGGCGATCTCGACCTGGTCGAGGCCAACGAAGCCTTTGCAGCGCAAGCCTGCGCC
The DNA here is from genome assembly GCF_004919685.1 of Mesorhizobium norvegicum. Taxonomy (GTDB): domain Bacteria; phylum Pseudomonadota; class Alphaproteobacteria; order Rhizobiales; family Rhizobiaceae; genus Mesorhizobium; species Mesorhizobium norvegicum. The sequence continues at coordinate 45,990 of NZ_SMYZ01000015.1, forward strand.
GTCAACAAGGACATGGGCTGGGATCCCTCGATCGTCAACGTCAACGGCGGCGCCATCGCCATCGGCCACCCGATCGGCGCTTCGGGCGCCCGTGTCTTCAACACGCTGGTGTTCGAGATGCGCCGGCGCGGCGCCAAGAAGGGCCTCGCTACGCTCTGCATCGGCGGCGGCATGGGCGTCGCCATGTGCGTGGAAGCACTCTGATAGAAAAGTGAATAGCCAATAGGGAGTAGCGAATAGGGGAGAATGGCGTCAGCGCGACGGGATATCAAATCCCTACTCGCTATTCGCCACTCCCTATTCGCTCGCCCGACCAACGGGAGGAACATATGACCAAGGTAGCAATCGTCACGGGCGGATCGCGCGGCATCGGCGCGGCGATCTCGATCGCATTGAAGACCGTCGGCTATTCGGTTGCCGCGAATTATGCCGGCAATGACGAAGCGGCGGCAAAATTCAAGGCCGAGACCGGCATTCCGGTCTACAAATGGTCGGTCGCCGACTATGATTCCTGCGCCGCCGGCATCAAGCAGGTCGAGGCCGATCTCGGCCCCGTCTCGGTGCTGGTCAACAATGCCGGCATCACCCGTGACGCCATGTTCCACAAGATCACGCGCGAACAGTGGAAAGAGGTCATCGACACCAACCTGTCCGGCGTCTTCAACATGACGCATCCGCTGTGGAGCGGCATGCGCGACCGCAAGTTCGGCCGGGTCATCACCATCTCCTCGATCAACGGTCAGAAGGGCCAGGCCGGCCAGGTCAACTATTCCGCCGCCAAGGCCGGCGACATCGGTTTCAGCAAAGCTCTCGCTCAGGAGGGGGCTCGCGCGGGCATCACCGTCAACGTCATCTGCCCCGGCTACATCGCCACCGAGATGGTCAAGGCGATCGACGAGAAGGTGCTCAACGAGCGCATCATTCCGCAGATCCCTGTCGGCCGCCTCGGCGAGCCCGAAGAAATCGCGCGCTGCGTCGTCTTCCTCGCGTCCGAAGATGCCGGCTTCATCACCGGCTCGACCATCACAGCCAATGGCGGCCAATACTTCGCCTGACGACGCCGTAATGTAAGTGGAGAGATCGACGGGCCGGCACACCGGCCCGTTTTTCGTTGCCGGCACGGTCCCTTCGATGTGCCCGCAATGGCTGCTGACCCAATCCGGCACGCAGAGGTTAACAGCGGCCAGCCGCCCTGTGCGAAACCTGTCTCCGAGCCTGTGGATTCTCGGTGGATAAGCTGTTCACAACACAAGATATTGGGGTGAACAAAACAGGAAGATTCCGGCATCGCTGATTCGTCGCCGATTCGTTCCGGCTTTGAGCGGAACGTTAACGACGACAGCCGGAATCGCCTGCCAATTCCTTAACGCAGATTAAGAAAGATCAACAATTTCAGAACTTTGGGTGAGGCACGCCAAGCCATTGTGATCGTTTATCGGCAAAGGTTAACGGCAACACCCTCTTAGCATGAAACGGGCCAGTTCAGCGATTCAGCATGTGGTGCGACTCCCGGTCGCAAAATCCACATGTAGCCGTGAACAAAAGCTGAATCTGCAGGAGTCACTGATTCGTCGCCGATTCGTTCCAGACTCGTTCTATCCGTTAATTCGCAGCCGGTTGAGAGCTTGACAAAACACCTTCTCGCCGCCGGCGGAACATTCCGCTTTCGCTTCGCGCCCGAAATCCCTATGTGTCGCCTGTCATACGCGCCACTTGAGGCACGCTCCCGACAACCAGAGGCCAGAAAGCCTTATTTCCAGGTCCCGGAAGCCTTATTCTAGGTCAATGAACATCCAGCCCAAACACTCCGAGCCGCTAATCCTGTCGGGCCGCGACGTGACCGCCGTGCTGGGGCCGACCAACACCGGCAAGACCCATCTCGCTATCGAACGCATGGTGGCGCACGAGAGCGGCATCATCGGCCTGCCGCTCAGGCTGCTGGCGCGTGAGGTCTACGCCCGCGTTTGCGAAAAGGTCGGCGCCCACAAGGTCGCGCTGATCACCGGCGAGGAAAAGATCCAGCCTGCCGGCGCCAAATATTCGGTCTGCACCGTCGAGGCCATGCCGCGCGAGACCGACGCCGCCTTCGTCGCCATCGACGAGGTGCAGCTTGCCGGCGACCTCGAGCGCGGCCACATCTTCACCGACCGCATCCTGCATTTGCGCGGCCGCCAGGAAACGCTGCTGCTCGGTGCGGCCACCATGCACGGCATCCTGCAGCGCCTGCTGAGGGGTGTCTCGGTGGTGACGCGGCCGAGGCTGTCGCATCTTGCCTATGCCGGCTCCAAGAAGCTGACACGCCTGCCGCGGCGCACGGCGATCGTCGCCTTCTCGGCCGACGAGGTCTACGCCATCGCCGAGCTGATCCGCCGCCAGCAAGGCGGTGCCGCCGTCGTGCTCGGCGCGCTCTCGCCGCGCACCCGCAACGCCCAGGTGGCGCTGTTCCAGTCCGGCGATGTCGACTATCTCATCGCCACCGACGCCATCGGCATGGGCCTCAACCTCGATCTCGACCACGTCGCCTTCGCCCAGAACCGCAAGTTCGATGGCTTCCAGTATCGCAACCTGACCGCGGCCGAGCTTGGCCAGATCGCCGGTCGCGCCGGCCGGCATCTGCGCGACGGTACCTTCGGCGTCACCGGCCAGGTCGACCCGCTGGACGAGGAGCTGATCAAGAAGATCGAAGGCCATGATTTCGATCCTGTGAAGGTGCTGCAGTGGCGCACCGCGCATTTCGACTTCGCCAGCCTCGATGCGCTGAAGCGCTCGATCGAGACCAACGCCCCGGTCGAGGGACTGACGCGGGCATTGCCTGCCGTCGACGCGCAGGCGCTCGAGCATCTGTCGCGCGACGAGGACATCCGCGCGCTTGCCACCAACGCCAAGCGCGTGGCGCTGCTGTGGGAAGCCTGCGCGCTGCCCGACTACCGTAAGATCGCGCCGGCCCAGCATGCCGACCTCATTGCCTCGATCTACACGGACCTCGCACGCCACGGCCATGTCGACGAGAATTACATGGCCGAACAGGTGCGCCGCGCCGACACCACAGAGGGCGATATCGACACGCTGTCGCATCGCATCGCCCAGATCCGCACCTGGACATTCGTGTCGAACCGGCCCGGCTGGCTGGCCGATCAGGCACACTGGCAGGAAAAGACGCGCGAAATCGAAGACAGATTGTCGGATGCGCTGCATGAGCGGTTGACGAAACGCTTCGTAGACCGCAGGACTTCCGTCCTCATGCGGCGCCTTAGAGAAAATACCATGCCTGAAGCCGAAATTAGTCCTACCGGAACCGTCCTTGTCGAAGGCCACCATGTCGGCGAGTTGCAAGGGTTCCGCTTCACCGCCGACCAGACCGCCGGCGGTGAAGACGCCAAGGCGGTGCGCACTGCCGCCCAGAAGGCGCTGGCCGCCGAGTTCGAGGCGCGCGCCGAACGCTTCGGCGCCTCAGCCAATGGCGACATCGCGCTTGGCTCGGACGGCACGCTGCGCTGGATCGGCGCGCCGATCGGCACGCTGGTCTCGGGCGAAGACGCGCTGAAGCCGCGCCTGGTGCTGCTGGCCGACGAACAACTGACCGGCCCGGCGCGCGACAAGGTCGCCGCGCGTGCCGAGCGGTTCGTCAATTTCCAGATCGAGTCGCTGCTGAAGCCGCTGGTCGACCTGAAGAACGCCGATCAGATCTCCGGCATCGGCCGCGGCATCGCTTTCCAGCTGGTCGAGAATTTCGGTCTCATCAACCGACGCGACATCGCTGAGGAGATGAAGTCGCTCGACCAGGAAGGCCGCGCCGCTCTTCGCCGGCTTGGCGTGCGCTTCGGCGCCTACCATGTCTTCGTGCCGGCGCTGATCAAGCCGGCGCCTGCCGGACTGGTGACGCTGCTGTGGGCGCTGAAGAATGATGGCAAGGACAAGCCAGGCTTTGGCGACGTGGTCCATGCGCTCGCCTCGGGCCGCACCTCGGTGGTCATCGACCCGGCCTTCGACAAGACCTTCTACAAGCTTGCCGGCTACCGCAATCTCGGCCGCCGCGCCGTGCGCATCGACATTCTGGAACGGCTGGCCGACCTGATCCGCCCGGCGACCAACTGGAAGCCCGGCCTCGGCCAGCGTCCGGACGGCGCCTATGACGGCCAGTCCTTCATGGTGACGCCGCCGATGATGTCGATCCTCGGCGCCACCGCGGACGACATGGAAGAGATCCTCAAAGGTCTCGGCTACCGCGCCGAGCCGAAGCCGGCCGTCGAGGTCAAGGCGCGGCTCGAAGCACAGGACAATGCCGCGCGCGAAGCGGCGGTGGCGAAGCTTGCGGCGGAAGAGGCTGCACGAGCCGAGCAGGCCAAAGCGGCCGAAGCCGCGGCAACGGATGCCGCAGCAGAGGCCGCAGTCGAAGGGTCGGAGCCGGCATCGGACACAGTGGCCGTTTCGGAAACGGCGGCCGAAATTCCCGCCGAAATCATCGCTGACGCCGCGGCGGAACCTGCTGCGCCTGCCGTGGAAGAACAGGCGGACGCTCCGGTCGAAACCGTGCAAGACGAAGCGCCTGTAGCCGAGGCTGTGGCCGAAGCCGCTGAACCTGCGCCGGTTGAACCGCAGGCAGAGGCTGAAGCTGCCGAGATTGAAGCCGCAGCGGCAGAAGAAGCCGCACCAGCCGAGCAAGCGGCAGATGCCGCGCCGGAAGAGCCTGCAGCGGCGGCTGAAGTAGCCATCGGCGAACCTATGCCGGAAGCCGAAGCGCCAAAACCCATCCTGTTGTGGCGTCAGGGTCGTTTCGAACAGCGCCCGCGCAACCGCGACGACAACCGCAGGAACAATCGCCCGCGCAACGGACAAGCGCGCGGCCGAAGCGATGCGCCTGCGGATGCCGCCGGCGCACCGGCCGCAGCTGCACCCGGAGAACGCCCGGCCCATGAAGGACGGCGCGATGGAGCCGGCAAGCCGCGCTTCGACCGCTCGAAGTTCAAACCCAAGCCGCAGGCTGAAGGCGAACAGCGGCGTGACGGCCGGCCGCAAGGCGAGCGTCCCGACCGCCGCGAAGGCCGTCCCGACTGGAAGGGTGGCAGGCCGGATGGCAAGGGTGGTCCGCAAGGCGGCAAGCCCGCCTTCCAGCCAAAGCCGCGCGAGGAGCGCCCGGTGCGCTTCGATCCGGACTCGCCCTTTGCCAAGCTCGCCGCATTGCGCGACCAGCTGAAGAAGTAGGCCAGAGCCGGATGATTTCAGGTCGAATCGACCTGAGATCTGAATCCGCCTCTAAACTAAGAGATAGAGCATGATGTCGTCCGAAAACCGCTTCGCACTTTTCGGCATCATGCTCTAGCGCTTCGATGGTTGCTGAAGGCCGCCAGCGTATCGACAAATGGCTGTTCTTCTCGCGCGCCGTGAAATCACGCTCGCTGGCGGCAAAGTTGGTCGTCGCCGGGCGGGTTCGCATCAATCGCGACAAAGCAGCGCAGGCCTCCGATCAGGTCAAGCCTGGCGACGTGCTGACCATCACGCTCGAGCGGCGCATCTTCATCTGGAAGGTGCTCGGCGCCGGTACACGACGCGGCCCGGCCGAGGAGGCCCGCACGCTCTACGAGGATATGTCGCCGCCGCCCGCACCGAAGGGCGAGGCCCCTCCCGATGCAATTCCGGGGCTGCGCGAGGCCGGCAGCGGCCGCCCGACCAAGAAGGAACGCCGCCAAACCGACCGTTTGCTTGGCGAAGACTGACGCATGTCGTCCCAAAATGCGTAGCGATTTGGGGCAACGACACGCCTGGGGCAAAAACTGAACCCGGCAAACAAGACACTGCGCGGGACATGACTGACTTCCGCCGGGCCTGCCGTCTGGAATTCCATTCCGGAAACACCGGCACCTCCCGCAATGGCTACCCTTGCAAGCGGCCGATAAAGGCGTTACCTGACGGAAAAAGCCCAACAAAAATGGGACGTCCCGGAGCCGACCGATGACCTATGTCGTGACCGACAATTGCATCAAATGCAAATACATGGACTGCATCGAGGTCTGTCCGGTCGACTGTTTCTACGAAGGCGAGAACATGCTCGTCATCCATCCCGACGAGTGCATCGACTGCGGCGTTTGCGAGCCGGAATGCCCGGCCGACGCGATCAAGCCCGACACCGAGCCCGGCCTCGACAAATGGCTGCAGATCAACACCGAATACGCCGACAAATGGCCCAACATCACCGCCAAGAAGGAGCCTCCGGCAGACGCCAAATCCTTCGACGGTGAGGCCGGCAAGTTCGAGAAATACTTCTCGGCAGAGCCTGGCGAAGGCGATTGACAACACGGCCGCAAAGGCCGGTATTACGCAAGGTAAGAGGCACGTCACATTAACCGGCTTGACAGCCGGCGCCGACCTGTGGCCTTCGCGTATGCAGCAAAACCTTGATTCTTCCGACTTTTTGTGTTACATCAGCGAAACATGCCGGTGACACAACGTCGATTTATGGCGCAGACGCCCCAAATCACTGAAAGGTGAAAATCCCATTCCGGACCAGAGCGATCTGGGCCAGGCGGTCGCAATATTGCGTTTGCCGGTCCGGCTTTTCCGATGGGTTCATCTGTTGTGCGGCTAACGATCGGTTTCCCCGATCGAGCGAGTTCGGGCCGGCAGGACGCCGGTACCACAACAAGGAGTTCAGGGCGTAATGGCAACGATCACCCCGCAGAAGAAGTCCACCGCTGCGCGTCACGGTTTCAAGACCGGCGAGTACATCGTCTACCCGGCGCATGGCGTCGGCCAGATCGTCTCGATCGACGAGCAGGAAGTTGCTGGACACAAGCTGGAACTGTTCGTGATCGACTTCTCGAAGGACAAGATGCGCCTGAAGGTGCCGGTCGCCAAGGCGACCTCCATCGGCATGCGTAAGCTGTCGGAAGAAGATTATGTCGAGCGCGCGCTGAAGGTCGTGCAGGGCCGCGCCCGCGTCAAGCGCACCATGTGGTCGCGCCGCGCCCAGGAATATGATGCGAAAATCAATTCGGGCGACCTGATCTCGATCTCGGAAGTTGTGCGCGACCTCTACCGCGCCGACAACCAGCCGGAGCAGTCCTATTCCGAGCGTCAGCTCTATGAGGCGGCCCTCGACCGCATGGCCCGCGAGATCGCGGCCGTCAACCGCATGTCGGAAACCGAAGCCGTGCGCCTGATCGAGGTCAACCTCAACAAGGGCCCTAAGCGTGGCGCCAAGGCCGACAATGAGGAAGCCGAGCAGGAAGAAGCTGCCTGAGCTTTTCGCCTTTGAATTCATGAAAAACCCGGCCTTGCGCCGGGTTTTTTGCTTTCTGGCCGGGTTTTTTGCTTCTGGGAAGTGACGCAGAACCGAAGGCAGCACTTACACCTCGCCGCCACCTTCCTTCATCGCCTCCTGCTTCAGCGTCGCGATGAACCGCTTCGTCCGCTGCTGCTCCGGATTGTTGAACAGCACCGCAGCCGGCCCCTTCTCGACGATGACGCCGGCATCGAGGAAGACCACTTCCTGCGCGATCTTGGAGGCGAGGCGCAGATCATGTGTCGCCATCACCATGGTCGTGCCTTCGTTGGCGAGCTTGCCCAGCACATCGACCACCTCTTGCGCCAGTTCTGGGTCGAGCGCCGAAGTCGGTTCGTCGCAGAGCAGCACTTTCGGCGACGGCGCCAAGGCGCGGGCGATCGCCACGCGCTGCTGTTGGCCGCCGGACAGCGTCGCCGGCCAGGCATCGGCCTTGTGCGCCATGCCCACCTTCTCCAGCAAAGCCAGCGCCCGCTCGCGGGCCCTCTCAGGCGGCCATTTCAGCACCGTCACCAGCCCTTCCATGACATTCTCGATCGCGGTGCGATGCGGAAACAGCTGGAAGTTCTGGAACACCATGCCGGTCTGCAGCCGCAGGCGCTGGATATCCCTGGCCGGAACCCTGCCGCCGGGATGGAATTCGAGCGTCTCGTCACCGATGCGCACCGTGCCTGAGGTCGGGATCTCCAACAGGTTGATGCAGCGCAGCAGGGTGCTTTTTCCCCCGCCCGAAGGGCCGACCAGCGCCGTGACGCTGCCTTCGGCAATGGTGACCGTCACGCCCTTCAGCACGAGATTGTCGCCAAAGCGCTTCTCGATTTTGGTAAGGCCGATCATGAGCGTGCCTCCAGGAAGCCGCCATAGCGGTTGAGCCGAGTTTCCAGCCGCGTCTGCAAGGCCGACAGCACCGAACTCAACGCCAGATAGAGGATCGCTGCCTCGACATAGAGGATCAGCGGCTCATAGGTGGTGGCGACGATGCGCTGCGCCGCTTGGAACATCTCCGGCACGGTGATGGCAGCGGCCAGCGAGGTGTCCTTGACCAACGAGATGAAGGTGTTGGACAGCGGCGGCACCGCGACCCGGCCGGCTTGCGGCAGGATGGTGCGCCGCATCGCCTGGCTCCAGGTCATGCCGATCGAATAGGCGGCCTCCCACTGGCCCTTCGGCACCGAGCCTATGGCCGCGCGGATGATTTCCGACGTGTAGGCGCCGATGTTGAGCGTGAAGCCGATCAGAGCCGCCGTGAAGGCATCGAGCAGGATGCCGACCGACGGCAGGCCGTAGAAGATCAGGAACAGCTGCACCAGGAGCGGCGTGCCGCGAAAGATCCAGACATAGAAGCGCACAAGCGCGACCAGCGGCTTGGGGCCGAACAGCCGGGCAAGTGCCGCACCCAGGCCGACCGTCAAGCCAAGAGCGAAGGACAACAGCGTCAACGGCACGGTGAAGATCAGCGCCGCCCACAACAGCGAAGGCAGCGACTCCAGCATCAGTTGCAGCCAGTGCGGCACGTAAGACCCTCCAAATTGGTCGAAGCGGCTTCGTCAAGGCGCGAACGCGTCAGCCATATCACGACGAAAGCGGCGGGCCGTCAAAGACGGCTCGCCGCTTGATATCTCTGATGGGCCGGAGACCGGCCCCACCTGACAAAATTACTTCGAAACGTCCTGGCCGAAATAGGTGTCGGAGATCTTCTTGTAGGTGCCGTCGGCCTTGATGTCGGCCAGCGCCTTGTTGATCGCTGCGACCAGTTCCGGATCGCCCTTGCGCACGATGACGCCGGAATAGTCGGCGTTTTCCTCTTGCGCGGCGATCTTCACATTGGCGTCGGGCTTGTGCTTCTTGAAGTCGAGGAATGACAGGCTGTCATTGATGGTCGCGTCGGCGCGGCCGGTCAAAAGCAGCTGGATCGACTGGTCGAAGCCATCGGTGCCGACCAGCTCGGCGCCGTTCGTCTCGGCCAGCTTGCCGAAATTCGAGGTCAGCGACTGCGCCGACTTCTTGCCCTTGAGATCGGCGAAACTCTTGATGTCGGTGTTGTCGCCGCGCACGATCAGCACCGCCTTGGAGGCGATGTAGGGATCGGAGAAATCGTACTTGGCCTTGCGGGCGTCGGTGATGCCGACTTCGTTGATGACGGCGTCATAGCGATTGGCGTCGAGGCCGGCGATCAGCCCGTCCCACTTGCCTTCGAGGAACTCGGCCTTGACGCCGAGCTTGTCGGCGATCGCCTTGGCGATTTCGACGTCGAAGCCGACCAGCGCGCCGGACGTGTCATGATAGGTGAATGGCGCATAGGTGCCTTCCGTGCCGACCTTGATGACCCCGGCCTGCTTGATCTGGTCGAGGTTGGCGCCGGCATGGCCTGCGGTGACAGCCAGAGCCTGCAGCGTTCCGGCGATGATGAGCGACTTGAGCCATTTCATTTTTCTGTGATCCCGTCCTTGGCCGGATATCCGGCATGTTGTGAGCGCTGGAAACTGGCAGATGCAAGGCAAGAAAATAAGGAATGAAATTTCAAAAACAATCCGCTTTTGAAATCAGATACTCAAAATTCTGTTTTTCGACGTGAGTCGGCGCCATTCCAGATCATCCCGCAGGCCGTCTGGACAGCGTGTCAGGCGCGGCACCGGCCAGGGAACCATTCCCGTGCATGGCACGTTCTGGCTGTTCTAGGGCACGACGCCGCCATTTCAACCTGGGCGCCGGCCAAGTTTGCAACGTCATCCGCATCGCCTGAGCCAGGGAGCGCCTCATGATGGAAGACACGGCAGGACGGATCATGGTCCGCGCGGCAATGAGGGCTCCCTACCTCGAACGTGACGAGGAACATCGGCTGGCATTGCTCTGGAAAGAGGACAACGACCAGAACGCACTGCACAGCATCACCGTCGCCCATATGCGGCTGGTCATTTCCATGGCCTCCAAATTCCGCCATTACGGCCTGCCGCTCGGCGATCTGATCCAGGAGGGTCATGTCGGCCTGCTTGAAGCCGCTGCCCGCTTCGAGCCGGAGCGGGAGGTGCGGTTCTCGACCTACGCGACGTGGTGGATCCGCGCCTCGATGCAGGACTACATCCTGCGCAACTGGTCTATCGTGCGCGGCGGCACCAGCTCGGCGCAGAAGGCGCTGTTCTTCAACCTGCGACGCCTGCGCGCGCGGCTGGCGAATGGCGCGGAGCCGCTGTCCAACGCAACGCTCTATCGCGAAGTGTCGGAGGCGCTCGGCGTCTCCGAAGCCGATGTGGCGATGATGGATTCGCGGCTGTCGGCGCCCGACTCCTCCCTCAACATGCCGATTGCCGACGATGCGGGTTCGACCGAGCGCATGGATTTCCTGGTCTCGGATGATCCGCTGCCCGACGAGATCGTCGGCGACAAGATTGATGTCGCGCGCCGCTCGCTCTGGCTGAGGGAAGCGCTTCGCGCGCTCAACGCACGCGAGCTGAGGATCATCGAGGAACGCCGGCTGAACGACGAGGGCGCAACACTCGAAGCGCTCGGCGAGACCCTCGGCATTTCCAAGGAGCGTGTCCGCCAGATCGAGGCCCGCGCCATGGAAAAGCTCAAGGTCGCGTTGGTGAAGCAGAACCCGGAGTTCATGGCGACTGCCGCCTGATCTCCTGACGCCTCCCCATCTGCTGATGCAGCGACGACCGCGTCGAGCGCCGGGCGCAAGCGACTTACTTGTCGGTGACGATCTTGACCTTGTCGCCGGCCGAAACCGCGGCACCCGGCGACAGCGCGTTGAGCACGCGGAACAGGTCGAGCTTGCGGTCGACGCCGACCATCTGAGCCGAAAGCGAACCCATCGTCTGCCCCGGCTGAACGGTGACGACGCGGATATGCAGCGGCTTCAGCGCCGCCTTTTCGGCAGCGCTCAGGATACGGAACGATCCACTGACCGAACGCGCCACGGTGTCCAGCGAGGTGCTGGCCGAAGGGGCAGCGGTCAGCAGCCGGTAGACCTGGCCGCCGGCACGGATCACGGCGATGTCGAACTGCCAGCCTTCGGCGCCGGCATGCGCCGTCGCCGCCTCATTGCCGTTGATGGTTTCCTGCTTGACGGTGCTGTCGTCGAGACCAGCCACCCAGCCGCTGCGGATATAGTCGGTAAGCGCGCGGTTCTTGTCGATCGAGACGCCGTCGAAGCGGATCGCCATGTCACCGGGGCCGGTTGCGGTCACCGCGGCGGCCGAATTGTCGATGATGAAGCCCTGCGGCACCGAGAAGGACACGCCGAGGCCCGGATGCAGGAAGGTTTCGCCGCGCACATAGCCTTCCTCGGGCGTGTCGCCATAGAGCAGGCCGTCTATGCCGGCGAGGAAGGAATCGCGGTCGCGCGTGCCGAAACCTGGCGCGCCGAACTGGCGGGCATGGCGCTGCGCCAGATCGATGCGCTGCGGCGTATTGGGGTGCGTGGCCAGGAAGTCGAGGCTGGCGTCGGTGGCGCCGCTGATCGAACGGAAATCGGTATAGGCCGACATCGACTGCAGGAAGCGGCCGGCGGCGAAAGGATCGTAACCGGCTTCGCCGATCGACTTGATGCCGATGGCGTCGGCTTCCAGCTCCTGGTTGCGCGAGAATTGCGCCAGCCTCAGCTTGCCTCGGATCAGCGCCGCCTTGGCGGTCGGGCTGTCGCCGAGCACGTCGGAAACCACCTTGGTCGCCAGGCCTTCCTCGGCCTCGAGTTGCTGGCGCTGCAGGCCGTGATTGGCGGTGACGTGGCCCATCTCATGCGCGATGACCGCGGCTAGCTCGGCCGAATCATTGGCCAGCGCCAGCAGGCCGCGCGTGATGTAGAGATAGCCGCCCGGCAGCGCGAAGGCGTTGACGTTGGGCGAATTTAGGATGGTGATGCGATAGGTCTGCGTCGGGTTGGCCGAGACCACCGTCAGATTGCCGACCACCTTGGCGACCATGCGCTCGAGCTTGGGATCGGAATACTCGCCGCCATAGGTCGCCAGGATGCGCGGATGCTGCGCCTTGGCCAGTTCGGCGAGTTTGTTGTTGGCACCGACATTGTCGACGGTGATCGGCTTGTCGGATGGCTGGAAGCCGGATTCCTGAACCGCCGGCGGCGTGAACATCTGGCAGCTTGCCAGCGCCACGGCAAAGCCGGCCAGCGCAAGAAAGCGCGCCAGCGGCTTCATTCCTAGTGTGTTAGCGCCGATCGCCAGAACGGCTTCCTTTCGGGTCCCGGCGCATGATCACGAAAATCGGGGGCGATCTTCGGAATGTGTCATGCGCCATATCTCAAACTGCTGCAGTATCCGTTGCCCGTCCCTAGGGGCGGGCGGCGGATACTGCAGGCAAATCACGTCCTGTGCCGGACCAGTAGGGCGGACCTAGCCACACTCCTCCAGTCATGGCAAGCAAGCGCCACATCGCCTGGAACCGGTTTGGCCGTAAATTATGTCCGCTTCCGGGCAACATCTCGTGATACGGCATGCCCGGCACTCGCGCCGATATAGCGCCGGAACGCTTCCGGACCAGCCCCGGTGAAGAAATCATCCGCCTTGCCGGTTGCGGCGACCAACCCATTGTCGAGAAACACAATATGCTCGCCGATGCGACGGGCGTCTTCCGGCTGATGGGTGACGAACAGCACCGTCATGCCCCGCTCGGCATGAACGGCGGCGACCAGATCCAGCATGTCGTCGCGCAAAGCGGGCCCGAGCGAGGCGAAGGGTTCGTCGAGCAGCAGCACCGGCCGGTTGCGCACCAGCACCCGGGCCAGGGCGACGCGCTGGCGTTCCCCGCCGGAGAGCTCGCGCGGCAGGCGTCGTTCCTTGCCGGCAAGACCGGTGCGCGCAAGCGCCTCGGCGATCGCGGCGTGGTCCGCCTCGGTCAGCCGCAAGGATGGGGATCGGCCGAGCCCGACATTCTGCTCGACGGAAAGATGAGCGAAGAGATTGTTCTCCTGGAACACCATCGACACAGGCCGCACCGAGGGCGGCTCGGCGCTGACATCGACCCCGCCGATCAGCACGCGGCCCGACTGCGGGGTCTCGAAGCCGGCGACCAGATTGAGCAGCGTCGACTTGCCCGAACCGCTCGGCCCCATGATGGCGGTGATCTTCGCCGTGGCAAACTCGACGTCGAAGACAAGCGGCGCCTCGCCATAGCTGAACGACACCTTGTCCAGCCGCACCGGAGCGCCCTTTTCAAGCCTGCTGGCCGCCCCGTCACGCATCCCGGACCTTCTCTCTTCCCAGCCAGTGCGCCGCCACGATCAAGGCGAGGCAGACGAGGCCGAGCAGCAGTGCCAGGCCGGCGGCATCCTCGGTGCGGTAGCTGCCCATCCGCGCCAGGAGAAGGTAGGGCAATGTCTGCACGGAATCACTGCCGAACAAGGCAATGACGCCGAGATCGCCGAGCGACAACGCCATGGCGAAAGCAAAGGCGGTGGCGAGCGGCCGCCGCAGCGACGGCCAGTCGACCAGCATCAATCGGTTCCAGCCCGCAATGCCGAGCTGTGCACAGAGCCGTTCGTGACGCTCGCTCGCCGCATCATAGGCGGGACGGACGGCGCGCAGGGCGAACGGCATCGCCATCACCGCATTGACGGTGACGACCATGACCGGCGCAATGGCGAAGACATCGCCGACATGGCGTAGCAACAGGAACCAGCCGGCGCCAACGACGATCGGCGGCACGACAAGGACAAAGCCGGCGCCGGTATCGGTGGCGTGTTCGAGCATTGTCTTGCGGCCAGCCCGGCGGTTCAGCGCCAGGGCCCGCCGCGCCATGGTCAGCGCCAGCGACAGCGTCACCGAAAGCAGCGCCGACAGGAAGGCCAGTACCACGCTGGTCAGCGTCGCCTGCCGCACAGTGGCCTCACCGGCCAGCCGGCCGAGATCGGCACCCAACCCGGCCATAACTGTCGCCGCCATCGGCGCGACAACGAACAGCAACGCCAAGGCGATGAGCATGGCGTTCAGCCAGGTCTCGCTCCTGTTGACCGAGAGATAGCGGCGTTGCGCGACCGGCAGGTTGGTGTCGCCGACCACATTGGCGCCTAGCCGCGTCAGTGCCAGCACCACGATAAAGGTCAAGGCGATCTGCAGCAGCGTCAGTGTGACCGCGCGCGCGGGATCGAAATCGAAGCGCAGCGCCTGGTAGATGCCGACCTCCAGCGTCGTCGCGGCCGGCCCGCCGCCCAGTATCAGCACGATCGTGAAGGATGTGATGCAGAGCATGAAGACCAGCCCGGCGACACCCGGCAAAGCCGCACGCAGCGTCGGCCATTCGATCAGCCGGAACGCCGGCCGCGCCGCCATGCCGAGCTGGCTCGCCAGCCGCCATTGATCGGACGGTATGGTCTGCAGCGCCTCGAGGAACAGCCGCGTCGCCAACGGCAGATTGAAGAAGACATGGGCGACGAGAATGCCGGACAGGCCATAGATGCCCGGCCAGCTTCCACCGCCGATCACGGCGAGCACGCCGGCGAAATAGCCGGCACGGCCATAAAGCGCCAGGATACCGAGGGCCGCGACGATGGCCGGCAGCGCCAACGGTACGGCGAAGAGCTGCAGGATAAAGGCGCGGCCGAAGAAGCGTGGATGCCGCGACAGAGCGCGCGCCACGAACAACGCCGGCGCGACGGAAAGCAGCGTCGACAGCGCCGCCTGCCAGAGCGTGAAGCGAATGACGCGAAGCAGATAGGGGTCGAAGGCTGCCCAGGCGCCCGAGAAATCATGGACACCCTCGAAAAGCAGGCCGGCAAACGCGCCGCCGATCAGCAGCGCGATTGCAGCGAGCGCGACAATGCCGGCGCTGACGCGGGAATCCGTGGAATGCGCCGGCGCCATCGCTGCCTACTTGCTCATCACCGCCAGCCATTCATCGACCCAGGCCTTGCGGTTGGCGGCGACCTCCTCGGGGCTGAACAGCAAGGTCTTGGTCGGCTTGACCAGTTTGTCGAAAGCCGGGTTGAGCGGCTTGTCGGTCTTGCCTGCCGGGAACATCCAGTTGGTCTCGGGGATGGCATCCTGGAATTTCGGTCCGGTCATGAAAGCCATGAACTTTGCCGCCAGCGGATTCTTGGCTCCCGTCGTGGTGATGCCCGCCACCTCGATCTGCAGATATTCGCCCTCCTCGAAGGAGGCCGCCTGGTAGCGCTCGGTGTTTTCGGCAACCATGTGGTAGGCAGGCGACGTCGTGTAGGACAGCACCATCGGCGCCTCGCCCTTGGTGAACAGGCCATAGGCCTCGCTCCAGCCCGGCGTCACGGTCAGCACCTTCGCCTTGAGCTTGGCCCAAGCCTCCGGCGCCTTGTCGCCATAGACCGACTTGACCCACAGAAGCAGGCCGAGGCCCGGCGTCGAGGTGCGCGGATCCTGGATGACGATCTTGTCGTCGGCACTGCCTTCGACCAAGTTCTTCAGGCTTTTCGGCGGCGTCTTCAGCTTCTCGGTGTCGTAAACGACGGCGAAATAGCCGTAATCAAAGGGGACAAAAGTGTCGTCGCTCCAGCCGCCCGGCACATTGACGTCGGTCACCGCGCCATGCGGTGCGAACAGGCCTGACGCCTTGGCATCGGCGGTGAGATTGGTGTCGAGGCCAAGCACGATGTCGGCCTTGGTCGATGCGCCTTCCAGCTTGACGCGGTTGAGCAGCGCGACGCCATCGGCGACCGAAACGAACTCGACATCGCAGCCGCATTCGGCCTCGAATTCCTTCTTCACCACGGGACCCGGACCCCAATCGGCGGTGAAACTCTCATAGGTGTAGACGGTGAGCTTGTCCTTGGCCAAGGCCGGTCCGGACAGAACCACGGTCATTGCTGAGACAAGAGAATATAAAAGCGTGCGCATCGGCGCCTCCTTCGTTCGAATTGAAAGGAATTGAGGCGTCGGACTGTCCGAAACGTCTAATCCCTCCGCCGGTACAAACCGGATCAGGTTCAGCGGGTTGGCGAGACTGCCTCTCAGCCGGTCCGCGAAGATCGCGTCCGGCACCCCGTTAGAGCGTTTCGACACATAGGCCGGGCCGATCAGCCGCGCAAGTGGGAGTTTGCCGCCTTCCGTTTCCCGTGCCGGGCTGGTAAGGGCCACACGATATGAGCACATTCACCATCCTGCTTGGCGGCGATCTCATCCGCACGCCACGGCTCGACCGCCAGGTCGAAGGCTCCCGCGTCATCGCCGCCGACGCCGGCATCGGCCATGCGCGGCTGCTGGATCTCGTGCCGGAGCTGTGGGTGGGTGATTTCGATTCGGTGCCGGCCAACCTGCCTGACGATCTCGCTGCCGTGCCGCGCCGGACCTTCCCGGCGGAAAAGGACCAGACCGATGGCGAACTGGCCATCGCCGCCGCACTGGAGCGCGGCGCGACCAGACTGGTGCTCGCCGGCGCCTTCGGCGGCAAGCGCGCCGACCATGCTTTCCTGCATCTGGCGCTTGCCCTGCGGCTGGCCGAGGCCGAAACTGATGTGCTTTTGACCAGCGGCGCCCAGGAAGGCATTCCCCTGCTGCACGGAACGGCTGGCTTCGATTATGCCGACGGCACACTGTTTTCGGTGCTCGGCTTTTCCGAGCTTGCCGGCCTGACCGTCACCGGCGCCAAATGGCCGCTCGATCACGTCAAGGTGGCGTTCGGTTCGTCGCTGACCATCTCCAACGAGGTCAAGGGCCACCTCGAAATCGCGCTGGGCCATGGCCGCGCGATGCTGCTCGCTCATCCCTATCCCCTACCTGAAAGCTGACATGGCCCCGCCCCTTCTCAACCTCGACGGGATAAAGCTGACCTTCGGTGGCACGCCGCTGCTCGACGGTGCCGCCTTGACGGCTTCCGCCGGCGACAAGATCGCACTGGTCGGCCGCAACGGGTCGGGCAAGTCGACGCTGCTGAAGATCGCCGCCGGCCTGATCGAGCCGCAGGATGGCGAGGTGTTCCGCCAGCCTTCGGCGACCGTACGCTATCTGCCGCAGATGCCCGACATGGAAGGTTTTGCCAGTGTTCGCGCCTATGTCGAGGCCGGACTTGGCCCCGCCGACGACCCCTACCGCGCCAGCTATCTGATGGAGCATCTCGGCCTGTCGGGCGAAGAGCGTCCGAACGATCTGTCGGGCGGCGAGGCGAGGCGTGCGGCTCTTGCCCGTGTCATGGCGCCAGAGCCCGATATCCTGCTGCTTGATGAGCCGACCAACCATCTCGATCTCTCGGTGATCGAATGGCTGGAAGAAGAGCTCATCCGCACCTCCTCGGCACTGATCGTCATCTCTCACGACCGCCGCTTTCTCGAGCGCGTGTCGCGCGCCACGATCTGGCTCGATCGCGGCCAGACGCGCAGGCTGGACAAGGGCTTTGGCCATTTCGAGGAATGGCGCGACCTGGTGCTGGAGGAAGAAGAGCGCGAGCAGCACAAGCTCGGCCGCCAGATCGTGCGCGAAGAACATTGGCTGCGCTATGGCGTGACGGCGCGGCGCAAGCGCAACATGCGCCGGCTCGGCGAATTGCAGACCATGCGTCAGCGTTTCCGCGGCCACCGCGGCGCCGAAGGGTCGGCCACCATGGTGGCGAGCGACGCCGCCGAATCCGGCAAGCTGGTGATCGAGGCCAAGAACATCGAGAAGAGCTTTGGCGATCTGACCGTGGTCAAGGGGTTCTCGACCCGCATCCAGCGCGGCGACCGCGTCGGCCTGGTTGGGCCGAACGGCGCCGGCAAGACGACGCTCTTGAAGATGCTGACCGGCGAGATGAAGCCTGACGCCGGTTCGATACGGCTCGGCACCAATCTGGAGACCGCCACGCTCGACCAGAAGCGCGAGGCGGTCGACCCGCAAGAGACGCTGGCGCAATATCTCACCGACGGGCGCGGCGAAAACCTCGTCATCAATGGCGAGCAGCGCCACGTCGTCTCCTACATGAAGGATTTCCTGTTCAAGCCGGAGCAGGCACGCACCCCCGTGCGCGAGCTGTCCGGCGGCGAGCGGGCACGGCTGTTGCTGGCGCGTGTGCTGGCGCGGCCGGCAAACCTTCTGGTGCTGGATGAGCCGACCAACGATCTCGACATGGAGACGCTGGAGCTGCTGCAGGAACTGGTCGCCGGTTTTGCCGGCACCGTCATCCTGGTCAGCCACGACCGCGATTTCCTCGACCGCACCGTGACCAGCCTGATCGCGCCCGACGGTGACGGCCGCTGGATCGAATATGCCGGCGGCTACTCCGACATGCTCGCGCAGCGCGGCGGCACCCGGCTGGACGACCGCAAGGCGCGCGCGAGGGCCGACAACGGCGAAGCGGTGGCCACGACCAAAGGTGAAGCCGGCTCGCCAAAGGGGCCAGCAAAGAAACTGTCGTTCAAGCAGAAATTCGCGCTGGAATCCCTGCCCAAGAAAATCGAAGCCGTGATGGCGTCGATCTCGAGGCTTGAGAACAACATCGCCGATCCGGCCTATTACGAGCGCGACCCGGCCTCGTTCCAGAAGACCATCGCCGCCCTCGACAAGGAGCGCGCGACACTGGCGGCGCTGGAGGAAGAGTGGCTGGAGCTGGAGATGTTGCGCGAGGAGATGGAGGGGTAGTCTCACCGCAAGCAGCATCGCCTGATTATTGCAGTGACACGGAAATGCGCATACATTATGCGCATATTACGGAGGCTACCATGCGCAAGATTGCCTTGAATGCGATCCGTCAGCCAGCAAATCTGTCGATCGATTCGAACCTCATGAGGGAGGCCAAGGGCCTTGACGTGAATGTCTCGCGCGCCGCGGAGGCTGGCATCGCGGAAGCGGTGGCGGCCGAAAAAGCGCGCCTGTGGAAACTTGAGAACCGCGCCACCATGGATGCGTGGAACGACTATATCGAGAAGCACGGCATCCCGCTGGAAGAGTACCGGCAGTTCTGATGCCCCGCTACGATGTCTTCGCCGGTCGCATCGAAGGCAACTATTTGCTCGACGTTCAATCCGACCTGCTCGACAATTTCAAGACGCGGGTAGTCGTCCCGCTTCTGCCGGTCGCAACGGTGCCGCCGCCGATGCGAAAGCTTCATCCGATCTTCGAGATCAACGGCCGGAAGCTGGTCATGGCCACACACCTGATTGCCACCGTTCCGGCCGGCGAATTAGGCGAAAGTCGACTGAACCTGATTAAGCACCACGACGACATCGTCGCCGCACTCGACATGCTGTTCCAAGGCTTCTGAACGAAGGCGCCAGCCCGGCGCCGTTCTCAGCCCGCCGTCTTCGCCTGCCAGGCCTTGATCGCTTCGTCGAACACCTTCTCGCCGGGAATGCCCTTTTCCATGGTCAGCAATGCCCGCCGTCCGGTCTTGTAGACGACCGGCACGTCGATCCAGTCCTGACCGCGAAGCAAGGTCATGTTGGCGTCTTCGTCCGCCTTGGTGTCGTTGAGCGCGACGAGGAAGAAACCGTCGGCGATCTTGGCCGGAATGCCGATCAGTGGGCTGCCGGCATCCTGTTCCGAACTCTTCATGGCGACGCGCAGGATGTTGTCGACACCGCCGCCCTCGAAACCGTCGGGTGTGAGGAAGATCATCTCGATGATATGGCTGGCCGGCAAGGTCTGGTCGGTGTTGCGGCGGATGGTCATGCGCAACTGGATGTCCTTGCCGGGAATGGTTGCCTCGGCGCGGATAGCCGGCTCCGGCGGCAAGTCGCCACCCGGCGATTCCTGCACCAGCGACCAGACGATATTGCCGGGCTCCGCCGATCCCTGGGCGGTGCTGGTGCGTTCTTCATAGAAGATCGCCTTCTGGCCAACCGGCAGAGCGGTTTCCGCGGGCGCGGCTGCGGGTGCCGCTGGCGTGGCGCCTGCCGGAGCTGGCGGGGTGGCAGCAGCATCCGCCGGCGCAGCTCCGGCAGCAGGCGGCGTCGCGGGCGCGGCGCCCGGTGCCGGCGTGGTGGCAGGTGCGGCCGCAGCCGGGGTGCCGGCGGCCGGTGCAGAAATCGCCGGCGCGTTGGTCGCCGAGGGCGGCGTGGTCAGCGCGGCAACCGATTCGCCTTCGCCGATGCCGCTTTGTCCGCCGGCCGGGCCGGGATCGACTTCACTGCCCTGCGGCGTCAGCCGCTGGGTGAATTTCGTGCTTTCGGCTTCCGTGCCGCCGGCTGCGGGCGCCGGCGGCGTTGCCGCCGTATCGGTTGCCGGCTTGACGGGTGCGGGCTTCACCGGTTCGGTCTTCGCGACCTGGTTGCCTCCAAGCCCGAGCATCTTGCCGAAAGCGTCCTTGTTCAGCCAGATGCCGTAGCCGCCGCCGGCAACGACCAACAGCGCGACGACAGCGGCGATCAGTCCGCCATAGCTGCGCTTGCGCTCGGCGGGACGCAGCCGCTGGAAGGTGTCGGACACCGGCTCTTCGTTGCTGGAAAAGACATCGGCCCCGTCGTCCGCCTCGTCGGCGTCCATACCTGCAGCGTCCATACCTGCAAGAGGCGCGTCGGCGCGAGCCGGCTGGGCAGGCGCCGGCGTCGGCCTTTGCCAGCTTGGCTCGACGTTGGCGGCAGGTGGAGGTGCCGGTCGATAGGGTTCAGGCTTGGCGGCGGGCGGTGCCGGCCAGGCCGATTCCGCTTTCGCCGGCTGCCATGTGTGGCTCGGCTGGTTCTTGTTGCGATCGATCGAGGAAAAGATGTGTTCCAGTTCCGCGAGCGGGTCGGTCTCCGGCACGCTCTTGGCATAGTCCCGCTCGACATTCGCAATGGCGTCTTCCAGGCCACGCTTCTGCTTGGCGGCATCCTCCGGCGAAAACGGCGGATCGCGCTGGGCAATCTTCGCTGCGATCGTAATGCGAGCCTTGTCATAGACCTTCGCCCGCATCTCTGGCGACTGATCGCCGAGACCGTCTATCGCTTTCTTCAGAACAAAACCGAAATCTGCCATGCTTCAGTCGACCTGTATTTTGTTTCCGCGCCGGCCCCCGCAAATCAGCCGCGATGCCCGGAAAGGCTTCAGAAACTAGTCTTGAAACGGATCGGTCACAAGTATCGTGTCGTCGCGTTCCGGGCTGGTGGAAAGGAGCGCAACCGGGGCACCGATGAGCTCCTCGATGTAGCGGACATACTTGACGGCCTGGGCCGGCAGATCGTTCCAGCTGCGCGCGCCGGCGGTGGTGCCTTTCCAGCCCTCGAGCGTCTCGTAGACCGGCTCCACGCGTGCCTGCGCACCCTGGCTGGCCGGCAGATAGTCGATCATCTCGCCGTCGAGCCGGTAGCCGGTGCAGACCTTGATCTCGTCCAGCCCGTCGAGCACGTCGAGCTTGGTCAGCGCGATGCCCTTGATGCCGTTGACGGCAACAGCCTGGCGCACCAGCACCGCATCGAACCAGCCGCAGCGGCGCTTGCGCCCGGTGACGACGCCGAATTCATGGCCGCGCGTGCCGAGGAATTCGCCGATCTCGTTCTTCTGCTCGGTCGGGAACGGACCTTCGCCGACGCGCGTCGTATAGGCCTTGGTGATGCCCAACACATAGCCGATGGCGCCCGGGCCAACGCCGGAGCCGGCAGCCGCCTGGCCGGCGACCGTATTCGACGAGGTGACGAACGGGTAGGTGCCGTGGTCGATATCGAGCAGCGTGCCTTGCGCGCCCTCGAACAGGATGCGCTCGCCAGCCCGGCGCTTGTCGTCGAGGATTTTCCAGACCCGGTCCATGTAGGGCAGGATCTCGTGCGCAACCGAAGTCAATTCCTGCATGATCGCATCATGCGTGACTTCCGCATGGCCAAGCCCCCGACGCAGCGCATTGTGGTGCGTCAGCAGCCTGTCGACCTTCAAGGGCAGCGTTTCCAAATCCGCCAAATCCATCACCCTGACCGCGCGCCGGCCCACCTTGTCCTCGTAGGCGGGGCCGATGCCACGACGGGTCGTGCCAATCTTCGTTCCGGAATTGGAGGCGGCGTCCTCGCGGAATCCGTCCAGTTCCCGATGCAGGGACAGGATAAGCGCTGTGTTTTCGGCTATTTTCAGGCGATCCGGCGTTACTTCGACACCTTGCGCCTTGAGCTTCGCCACTTCGGCGACGAAAGCGTGCGGGTCGAAAACGACGCCGTTGCCGATGATGGACAGCTTGCCCTGGCGCACGACGCCCGACGGAAGCAACGACAATTTGTAGACCTTGCCATCGACGACCAGCGTGTGGCCGGCATTGTGGCCGCCCTGGAAACGCACCACGACATCGGCCCGCTCCGACAGCCAGTCGACGATCTTGCCCTTGCCTTCGTCGCCCCATTGCGAGCCGACGACCACCACATTGGCCATGTTTGTTTTCCCTTGAGATGCCGCGTGGCGGCTGGAAGACTGTTCAAAACGACAGGCCTCTATAACGTCAAGACCTCGCGAGCGCGACCTTTCTTTGCCGCCGAAAATGCCTTGAGGCACAACAATTTTCGGCTTTGACATCATTTACTTGGGCGCACGAGGGCAATAGGCCGACAAACACCGCGGCTTGTCCTTAAAGCGCGTCGCGACGCGCCTTTTGTTTCATGCATGTCGTTGTCCCAAAACCGCTGCCCACTTTTGGGCGACATGCAACAGTGCCCGGAATCCCGCGATGCATCGAAGCGCCTACATATTCCTGCTGCTCACCACCTTGCTGTGGGGTGGCAACTCGGTGGCCGGCAAGCTGGCGGTCGATCACATCTCGCCAATGACGCTCGTCTTCCTGCGCTGGGTGCTGGCCGTGGCGATCATGCTGCCGATAGGCTGGAAGACAATACGCAAGGACTGGCCGGTGGTGCGCAAGCACTGGCTCGTGCTGGCAGCGCTGGGCGCCAGCGGCTTCGCCTTGTTCAACACCATCTTCTACACGGCGCTCAACTACACGACAGCGATCAACGTCTCGATCGAACAGGCGGCGATGCCGATCTTGATCATCGTCGCCAATTTCGTCTTCTTCCGCCTGCGCGTGAACTGGGCGCAGATCGTCGGCGTCGTGCTGACCATCGCCGGCGTGATCCTCACCGCCTGCCACGGCGACCCGCGCCGGCTATTGACGCTGGAGCTCAATTTCGGCGACGCCATCATGCTGGTCGCCGTGTTTCTCTACAGCGGCTATTCGGTCGGGCTGCGGCTGAAGCCGGTGATACATTGGCAGAGCCTGATGCTGGCCCTGTCGGTTGCCGCGCTCGTCACTTCGCTGCCGTTCTTCCTGTGGGAGGTCGCCGTCGGCAAGGTCATCGTGCCCGACGCGCGTGGCTGGGCCGTCATCGTCTATACCGCGATCGGCGCCTCGGTCATCTCGCAGATCTTCTACATCAGGGGCAACGAATTGATCGGCGCCAACCGCGCCGGCCTGTTCATCAATCTGGTGCCGATCTTCGGTACGCTGCTGTCGGTGCTGATCGTCGGCGAGACGTTCCAGCTCTATCAGGCACTGGCCTTGGTGCTCGTGCTGGGCGGCATCGGGCTTGCCGAATACAGCGGGCGCAAGACGGCGATCCAGCGATCCACCAGGACACGCTGAACGAAAAGGCGCGGACCGGGCCGCGCCTTTGGATCTTTCACGGCAGTCCGGGATCACATCGCGTTGACGTCGAACTGCAGCCGCTTGGCCGAATCGATCGACTTGTGCGCCTTGATCTTTTCCAGAACCGACTCAGGGAACGGCGCGTCGAGATAAAGCAGCGCGATGGCATCGCCGCCGGGCCGGTTGCGGCCGAGCTGGAAGTTGGCGATGTTGACGCCGTTCTCGCCGCACACGGTGCCTAGCAGGCCGATGATGCCCGGCGCGTCGGCGTTGGTTGTGTAGAGCATGTGCTGGCCGACCTCGGCATCGAGATTGATGCCCTTGATCTGGATGAAACGCGGCTTGCCGTCGGAGAAGCAGGTGCCGGCGATCGAGCGCGTCCTGTGCTCGGTCGTCACCGTCAGCTTGATGTAGCCGTCGAACACGCCCGACTTGTCGCGCTTGACCTCGGCAACAATGATGCCGCGCTCCTTTACCATGATCGGCGCCGACACCATGTTGACGTCGGAGACCTGCGGCCGGATCAGCCCAGCGAGAGCCGCGCTGATCAGGGCGCGCGTGTTCATGGTCGCGGTCGAGCCGTCGAACAGGATCTCGACCTCTTTGATCGGATCCTCGGTGACCTGGCCGACGAAGGCGCCGAGCACTTCGGCGAGCTTGACGAAAGGCTTCAGCCGGGGCGCTTCCTCGGCGGTGATCGAGGGCATGTTGATGGCGTTGGAGACGGCGCCCTTGATCAGATAGTCGGACATCTGCTCGGCCACATGCAGCGCGACGTTCTCCTGCGCCTCGGTGGTCGAGGCGCCGAGATGCGGCGTCGCCACGACATTCTCCATGCCGAACAGTTCGTTGTTCTCGGCCGGTTCGACCTCGAACACGTCGATACCGGCGCCCGCCACCTTGCCGCTCTTCAGCGCCGCGACCAGGTCGGCCTCGACGATCAGGCCGCCGCGCGCGCAATTGATGATGCGCACGCCGTTTTTCATCTTGGCGATCGTGGCCGCGTTGATGATGTTGCGCGTCTTGTCGGTCAGCGGGGTATGCAAGGTGATGAAGTCGGCGCGGGCGAAAAGCTCGTCGAGCTCGACCTTCTCAACGCCGAGCTCCTCGGCGCGGCTGTCCGACAGGAACGGATCGAAGGCGATGACGTGCATCTTCAGCCCGACGCCGCGCGTGGCGACGATCGAGCCAATATTGCCGCAGCCGATGACGCCCAGCGTCTTGCCGGTGATCTCGATGCCCATGAAGCGGTTCTTTTCCCACTTGCCGGCATGCGTCGAGGCATTGGCTTCCGGGATCTGGCGGGCCAGCGCGAAGATCATGGCAACCGCATGCTCGGCGGTGGTG
This sequence comes from Mesorhizobium norvegicum, assembly GCF_004919685.1. Lineage (GTDB taxonomy): Bacteria > Pseudomonadota > Alphaproteobacteria > Rhizobiales > Rhizobiaceae > Mesorhizobium > Mesorhizobium norvegicum. The sequence continues at coordinate 71,044 of NZ_SMYZ01000015.1, forward strand.
ATCGAATTGCCGAAGGGCGTGTTCATCACGATGATGCCCTTGCGGCTCGCCGCCGGGATGTCGACATTGTCGACGCCGATGCCGGCGCGGCCGACGACCTTGAGCCTCGTGGCGGCGTTGATCAGCTTTTCGGTGACCTTGGTTGCCGAGCGGATGGCGAGGCCATCATACTGGCCGATCACTTCGGCGAGCTTTTCCTTGTCCTTGCCGAGATCGGGCAGATAGTCGACCTCGATGCCGCGATCCTTGAATATCTGCACGGCGGTGGTGGAAAGCTTGTCTGAGACGAGAACGCGGGGCGCCATGGCGGCCTCCTTGAAATGGATTAATCCTGATGGGAATGAGCGGCCCGAAGGCCGCTACCGGACGATGTCAGGCCGCCGCTTTGAGCGACGCCTTCTGTGCGGCGAAGGCCCAGTCGAGCCAAGGCAGCAGCGCTTCGAGATCTGATGTCTCGACCGTCGCGCCACACCAGATGCGCAGACCGGGCGGTGCATCGCGATAGGCGCCGATATCATAGGCGACACCTTCCTTGTCGAGCACTGACACCAGTCCCTTGGCGAAAGCCGCCTGCCCGTCGGCGTCGAGCGCGGACACATCCGGGTCGGTGAAGGATAGGCAGACCGAGGTGTTCGACCGCGTCGCCGGCAGGGTGGCGAGATGACCGAGCCATGAGGACTTGCCGACAAAGCGATCGAGGACGGCCGCATTGGCATCCGCCCTGGCGATCAGCGCATCGAGGCCACCGATCGACTTCGCCCAGTTGAGCGCATCGAGATAGTCCTCGACGCACAGCATCGAGGGCGTGTTGATGGTCTCACCCTTGAAGATGCCCTCGATCAGCTTGCCGCCCGAGGTCAGGCGGAAGATTTTCGGCAGCGGCCACGAAGGCTTGTAGGTCTCCAGCCGCTCGACGGCACGAGGCGACAGGATGAGCATACCGTGTGCGCCCTCGCCGCCCAGCACCTTCTGCCAGGAGAAGGTGACGACATCGAGTTTTTCGAAATCGAGCCTCTGTGCGAAGGCGGCCGAAGTCGCGTCACAGATGGTCAGGCCCTTGCGGTCCGCGGGAATGAAATTGCCGTTCGGCACCCGCACGCCGGACGTGGTGCCGTTCCAGGTGAAGACCACATCGCGGTCGAAATCGATCTTTGTCAGGTCCGGCAGTTCGCCATAGCCGGCTTCGATCTTGCGCACATCGGCGAGCTTCAATTGCTTGACCACGTCGGTGACCCAGCCGGAGCCGAAGCTCTCCCAGGCGACCATGTCGACGCCGCGCTCGCCGAGCAGCGACCACAGCGCCATCTCGACAGCGCCGGTGTCCGATGCCGGCACGATGCCGATGCGGTAACCCGCCGGGACCTGGAGAATGTCCCGCGTCAGTTCGATCGCCTGTTCGAGCTTGGTCTTGCCGATCTTGGCGCGGTGGGAACGACCGAGCGCAGCGGCTTTGAGCGCCTCGACCGACCAGCCGGGGCGTTTTGCGCAGGGACCTGAGGAAAAATTGGGGTTTGCCGGACGGAGTCCGGGCTTCGTATGCGTCGTCATCGTGGTCTATCCTTCCAGATAGTGGCCCCTCGTTGGGGAGGGGTGGCCCACGGACGGCGATATGCGTTCAGGCTTCGGGCGTCAAGAGGAAAGTTTTTGTCGCTGGCGGGATACCGGCGATTCGTGATCAGGATTTCGTGACTTCAAATGCAAACGACGGACCCGAAGATCCGCCGTCCTGATCCTCGTGCTCGTGGCGCCTACCAGAGATCGTAGCGCAGCCCGAGCTTGACCTGATGATTGCTGATCCCTTTGTGGATCGGGTAGGAATTCAGGCTCTCGGCCGTCACGTATTCGGCGTCGGGGGCGGAAAAATACTGATAGCCCAGATCGACGGAAACATTCTTCGACAGCTGGTAAGCAAGGCCGGCATTCAGCGTATAGGCCAGGGAGTACTGGGCCTTGCTATCACTCACCACGAAATCGTCCGTGTCATCGCCATTCTCCGTGAGATAGCTCGCCGAGAGGCTGCGCTTGCTGCGGACGACACCGATACCGGCGCCGAGATAAGGCGTGATCCCGACATAGGTGCCAAGATCGACATAGCCGTTGAGCATGCCCGAGTAGGCGTAGTTCTTCAGGGACGCCGATGCCACGGTCGGCTCTGCCGCAGTCGCTGAATCGTCATAGCCGATGCCGATCTTGTTGCCAGGCAAATAGCCGAGATTAAGGTCGGCGCGCAGATAGTCGTTGAAATGGTAGCCGAAGCCGATGCTGGCAAAGATCGGATCTTCCTTGTTGCTGAAGCTCGCCGACGCGGAGGCGAAATCCTCATTGTCGAAGCTCTTCTGCGGCAGATAGGAAACATCCCCGCGCAGATACCAGCCGGAGCCGACCTCGACCGGCACATAGTCGGGCGCCTGGTCGGCATAGACCGGCGGATCGTAGTCGGCTGCGTGCACGGGCGTCAGCGGTGCGAGGGCGAGTGCGACAAGCGCCATACGCGATGTGAGTTTCATGGTCCCCGACTCCCGAATTTGGCGCCGCAAGCAATCGCAACGGCAGCCATCGTTTCAAGGAGCATTGTTAACCATAGTGGTTAAGTGCCGGTTAAGGCTAACGGAGCGTTAGCAGATTGATTTTCAAGAATTTCAGCCGAAACGCACAAACGAAAACCGCCCGGTCGATGCCGGGCGGTTCGCGAACTTTCAAGCAGTTCAGGTGTTACTTGGTGTAGATCGGCTCGGGTTCGGGCTGGTAGGCCACGACCGGCGCGGCGCACCCGTTGTTGCCCCCGAACTGATAGCGCAGGCCACCGCGCACTTCGTGCGTGTTGATGCCACGGTCGAAGCCAGGGCCGGAGCTGCTCACGTCCCATTCGAACATGCGGCCGCCCTGGATGTGGCTGAAGCGGTAGCCAGCATCGAGGATGATCTTGTCGGTCAGGCAGTAGGAAGCGCCGGCCATCAGAGCGTAGGCGAAACGCCAGTTGGACGCTCCCGGATTGGTCTCGGTGGTGTTCGGGTCGTAGACAGTATCCCACTTGACGCGCGCACCGCCGATGCCGGCACCGACATAGGGCGTGATGCCGTGATAGGTGCCGAGATCGACATAGGCATTGGCCAGCAGCAGCAAGGCGCTCATTTTCGACACTTCGGTCGATGTTCCGTTGATATCCGAGGTGCCGCCGTTGAAGTTCGACTTGAACCAGTAGTCGGCGGTCAGATCGGTACGGAAGTGGTCGTTGATCTTGTAGCCGACGCCGGCGCCGAGCGAGAAGCCGCCCTTGAGCTTGCCGAAATCGAAGCTTCTGGTGCCGGGCGTGACCGTACAGTTACAGGGATCGACGGTGTAGGTCATATAGTCGATGCCGCGCACGGTCGACTTGTGATAGTCGATGTCGCCACGGATATACCAGCCGCCGACTTCGGCCGGCTGCTCGTATACGGCCTGAGGCGGAGCCTCTTCGACCACCGGCTCCGGCAGGTCGGCTGCGAACAACGGTCCTGCCAGGCTCGCGAACAGTAAGGCGAGCAGGGCCTTTCTTGCTGTATTGAACATGCTTGTCACCCCTGAGAAGCTCGGAACGGCGAACCCGCCCGAAATGCGATTGGCTTTCAGTCGTGGATAATGAATTGCAAAGGTTAAAACGCGTTTAACCCTGTTGCTTAACCACGAATCTCGAAACTTCTAGGAATCGATGCCCGATTTCCGGAGGCCGGAATCGACCGCCGGACCAACGAAAAAGCCCGCCGGGAAGGCGGGCTTTGAGCTGGTGAAGCTGTGCGCGGCGACGCCCTTCCAGGCGCGCTGGGGGCAACGCCCTGCCGGGCGCTCTGGGGATCAGGCGGCGCTGCGCGTTTCCGAGATGACTTCCACGATGCCATTGACGACGGACTCGACCAGTTGCGGGTCGTCGCCCTCGGCCATCACGCGGATCAGCGGCTCTGTGCCGGATGGCCGGATAACCAGCCGCCCGGCCTTGCCGAGGCGGTGACGGGCATCTTCGATGGCTGCCTTGACCGGCGCTTCCTCGAGCGGCTTGCCGCCGGAAATATGGACGTTCTTGAGAAGCTGCGGCACCGGTTCGAATTTCTTCGACAGTTCGCTGACCGGCCGCCCCTGCCGCTTGATACAGGCCAGCACCTGCAGCGCCGAAACGAGGCCATCGCCAGTGGTCGAGAAATCCGACAGCACGATATGGCCCGATTGTTCGCCGCCGACATTCAGCCCATGCGCGCGCATATGCTCGACGACATAACGGTCGCCGACCTTGGTGCGGTGCAATTGCAGCTTCATGTCGCCGAGGAAGCGCTCGAGGCCGAGATTGGACATGACCGTCGAAACGACGCCGCCGCCGGCCAGCCGCCCGCTCTGGTGCCAGGATTCGGCGATCAGTGCCATGATCTGGTCACCATCGACGATCGCGCCGTTTTCATCGACGATGACGACGCGATCGGCATCGCCATCGAGCGCGATGCCGATGTCGGCGCGCACTTCGTGCACCTTCTTCTGCAGGCCCGCGGGATGGGTCGAGCCGCATTCCTTGTTGATGTTGAAGCCGTTGGGCTCGACATTGATGGCGACGACTTCGGCGCCCAGTTCCCAGAGCGCCTCGGGCGCTACCTTGTATGCCGCGCCATTGGCGCAATCGACGACGATCCTCAAGCCGGAGAGTGACATCGAGCGCGGCAAGGTGCGCTTGGCGAATTCGATGTAGCGATCATGCACGCCATCGACGCGCTTGGCGCGGCCAAGCCCGTCGGAATCGGCGAGCGCCAGTTCGATATCCTTGTCGAGCATGCTCTCGATGCGCTCCTCGATCTCGTCGGAGAGCTTGTAGCCGTCGGGTCCGAACAGCTTGATGCCGTTGTCGTAGTAGGGATTGTGCGAAGCCGAGATCATGACGCCGATATCGGCGCGCAGCGAACGCACCAGCATGGCCACCGCAGGTGTCGGGATCGGGCCGAGCAGGAACACGTCCATGCCGGCGGCACAGAGACCGGCGACCATGGCATTCTCGATCATATAGCCGGAAAGCCTGGTGTCCTTGCCGAGCACGACGCGGTGGCGATGGCTGCCGCGCTGAAAGGAGAGGCCGGCTGCCATGCCGACCCGCATCGCGATTTCCGCGGTCATCGGAAACTTGTTGGCGCGCCCGCGAATGCCGTCCGTGCCGAAATAATTCCCTGCCATGCTAGCCAGTTTCCTCGACGTTTCTTCCCTGGCACGTCATGCCACAATTGGCCAGGGCGCTATGATCACATTGTGTGATTATATGTTACCAATCCTTAGAAAATCATTGTTGTGCGCCGCACACAACATGGCTGCAACCTAACACGCCGAGACTGCCACGCTGCAATATACCAGTTATGCGAGCCCTTCAGCGCAGATGCACCTGGAAAATCTTGCTCTGAAGCCGTCAACGGGCAACGATTTCATCACCTTATCGGGAGAAGCCAGCTTTCGGCGATATATACGCCACTTAGCATCTGGCGCAACCGACCGTTGAGCGTTATTGATTCGCAGGGACGTATCATGGGCTGCTGCAACGGAGAAACGCTATGCTCATCCACCGACTTGCCACTTTGACCGGCCTCGCCGTCGCGACCTTGTTCCTGGCCGCGCCAGCCAACGCACTGACGATGGCCGAGTGCAGCACGAAGTACAATGCCGCCAAGGATGCGGGGACACTCGCCGGGGCGACCTGGAACCAGTTCCGCAAGGCCCAGTGCGGCACTGACGCTGCGGCCACGACCGACGCCAAGCCAGCCGATACCAAGAAAGCGACCGACACCAAGAAGGCTGCCGAGACGAAACCGGCCAAGGCGACCAAGGCAGCCGCTGCGGCGGACGACAGCACGGCCAAGGGCCTGACGGCGAAGGAATGCAGCACCAAATACCAGGCGGCGAAGGCTGCCGGTACGCTGAACGGCATGAAGTGGAACGACTTCCGCAAGTCCGAATGCGCCGCCGGTGCATCCGCCGCTGCCGCCGCCAAGCCGGCAACCACCAAGGCTGCCGCGGCTCCCGCCGACGGCAAGGGTCTGAGCATGGCCGAATGCAGCACCAAGTATCAGGCTGCCAAGACGGCCAACACGCTGAAAGGCATGAAGTGGAACGACTTCCGCAAGTCCGAATGCGGTGCCGGCGCATCGGATGACGACACCGTGCCAGCTGCCGACGAGGCGAGCTACACCAAGGAGCCGGCGAAGCCGACGACGGCTGCGCCCAAGGGCGTCACTTTCCCGTCCGCGATCTCGGCGAAATATGCCAGCGAGACTCCCGGAAAAGGCCGCATGCATACTTGCCTCGACCAGTACTATGCCCTCAAGGACGCCAATGCGCTTGGCGGCCTGAAGTGGATCCAGAAGGGCGGCGGCTTCTATAGCCTGTGCAACGCCAAGCTGAAGAGCTGAACGACAACGACATCTGAGCAAGAAAAGGCCCGCGAACCGCAAGGTTCGCGGGCCTTTTTGTTGAGCGGCGTTTATTTAGGAATGACCACATCCGCGCTGGGAAGCGCGGTGGCCGACGCTGCCAATCTCCCCCGCAAGGGGGGAGATTGGCAGTCACGCGGGCTTTCGCCAATCGTCAACGTCGCAGATGCAAGGTCGCGGACGACTCCTCCCCAACCGCAAACAAAAACGCCGCGGACATGCCGCGGCGTTTCTAAAATCAACCTGCTTGGTCGAACTCAGCTCGACGGCTGCGGTTCCATGCCGCCTTCGGGCTCCGGCCCCTTCTTGCGCCGGCCGCCGGACTTCGGCACGGCCGAGCCGCGGCTCGGCGGCGTGTCGTCGCCAAGGTCGCGCGCTGGCTTGTGACCGGCGATCAATTGCTTGATCTCCTCGCCGGACAGCGTCTCGTATTCCAGCAGGCCTTGCGCCAGCGCGATCCATTCCTTCTTCTTCTTGGTCAGGATGGACTTCGCCGACGAATAGGCCTCGTCGATCAGGCGGCGCACTTCGGCATCGATGATCTGCGCCGTCTCTTCCGAGACGTTCTGCGTGCGCGCCACCGAATGGCCGAGGAACACTTCCTCCTGGTTGTCGCCGTAGGCGACATGGCCGAGCTTGTCGGAAAAACCCCAGCGCGTAACCATGGCGCGGGCCAGCTTGGTCGCCTGCTCGATGTCCGAGGAGGCGCCGGAGGTGATGTTCTCCTTGCCGAACTTGAATTCCTCGGCGACACGGCCGCCCATCATGATGGCGAGCCGCGAGATCATGTATTTGTAGCTCATCGAATAGCGGTCGCCTTCCGGCAGCTGCATGACCATGCCGAGTGCGCGGCCGCGCGGGATGATGGTGGCCTTGTGCAGCGGATCTGCCGACGGCACGTTGAGCGCGAGGATGGCGTGGCCGGCCTCGTGGTAGGCGGTGAGCTCCTTCTCGGCCTGCGTCATGGCCGACGAACGACGCTCGGCGCCCATCATGATCTTGTCCTTGGCGTCCTCGAATTCGGCCATGGTGACGAGACGCTTGTTGCGGCGTGCCGCCATCAGCGCGGATTCGTTGACGAGGTTCATCAGGTCGGCGCCGGAGAAGCCCGGCGTACCGCGCGCGATCACCTTGAGGTCGACATTGGGGGCCAGTGGCACGTTGCGCACATGCACCTTGAGGATCTTCTCGCGGCCGACGATGTCGGGGTTCGGCACCACAACCTGGCGGTCGAAGCGGCCTGGCCTGAGCAGCGCCGGATCAAGCACGTCGGGCCGGTTCGTGGCAGCGATCAGGATGATGCTTTCGTTGGATTCGAAGCCGTCCATCTCGACCAGCAACTGGTTCAGCGTCTGCTCGCGTTCGTCATTGCCGCCGCCGAGGCCGGCGCCGCGATGACGGCCGACAGCATCGATTTCGTCGATGAAGATGATGCAGGGCGCGTTCTTCTTGGCCTGGTCGAACATGTCGCGGACGCGGCTTGCACCGACGCCGACGAACATCTCGACGAAGTCCGAACCGGAAATGGTGAAGAACGGCACATTGGCTTCGCCGGCAACCGAGCGGGCGAGCAGCGTCTTGCCGGTTCCCGGAGGACCGACAAGCAGCACGCCGCGCGGGATCTTGCCGCCGAGCCGCTGGAACTTCTGCGGATCGCGCAGGAACTCGACGATCTCCTCCAGATCTTCCTTGGCTTCGTCGACGCCGGCAACGTCCTGGAAGGTGACGCGGCCATGCGCTTCGGTGAGCAGCTTGGCCTTCGACTTGCCGAAGCCCATGGCGCGCCCGGACCCGGACTGCATCTGGCGCATGAAGAATATCCAGACGCCGAGGATGAGGATCATCGGCAGCCATGAGATCAGATAGCCGAACAGCGAATTGGAACCGTCTGTTTCAGGCCGCGCGTTGATGGTGACGTTCTTGTCCTGCAGCCGCGAGACCAGCGAAGGATCGCCGGGCGAATAGGTCTGGAAGCCGCTGGCATTGTCGGTGTAGGTGCCGCTGATGCGAGCGCCTGCGATGGTCACTGTCTTGACCCGACCCGCCGCGACATCCTGCAGGAACTGCGAATAAGGCACATCGCTGGAGGCCCCTCGCGTCTGCGGCGTCTGGAACAGATTGAACAGGGCGATGAGCAGGACCGCTATGATCGCCCAAAGCGCGAGGTTGCGATAGTTCGGATTCATCAATTGTCCCGTTGGCGTCCGCTGGGCGGACACGCGTCATGAGAGGAAACTTGGGTCTAACATAGGGAGAGCGTCTCCCCTTGCCAAGCATAACAGCACGTCTGGGTTAAGCTTTCGCGCAACCATCAACCGGCACTGTGGCCGCTGAAAGGCAAGGGTGGAACCGGGGCCGCGCCAATCAGCCCAGCGACGGCCTGTGCCGGCGCCAGATCAAAGGACGGCAGGAAGCGGGCAAAAGGCGCAACGACCGGCCGCACCTCAACCATCGCGGACACCCCTCCATGTCCAGGCAAACCAAGGCATTCCCCGGCCTGCCACAATGCCGGCTCGGTGGCGAGCGCGGCGCGCATCAGGCTCGGTGGGGTTTTTCCTTCACCCATCGCCAGCCGCTTCGCCGCGGCTTTGCCGAACGGGGCAATCAACAATGCGCCGCTGCTGTCGTTCAATGTGATGTGGCGGCGGCCATCCCAGAGGGCGCTGCCGGTGGCGGCAGCGGCGGCGGGCAAGTTGCGCGCCTCGCGGCGCAGGAAGATGCCGGCGCGCCGGAAATCGACAACCGTCCGCGACAATGTGGCGCAAAGAAATCCGGCCTTTAGCCGGCCGAACACCGCCTCGCTGCGGGCCTGATCCGGCAGGAAGGCAATCCCGCCGGTCGTGGCCAGCAGGATGCGCAACGCATAGACGGCCGCCCGCTCGTCGCCGGCGGAAAGCAAGCCTGGATCAAGACGAATGAGCCCGCAGGCCGGCTGGGTCGCGAAATCGCCGATCAAGCTTGCGGCAGCGAGGCCGAGTTGACTGCGCGCACGGCCCTCATGCGCGGCCAGCGCCAGTGCATCGTCGATGCGCCGCGCACCGTTGCCGTCGGCAAGGGCTGCCCGCATGCGCGGCCGCTCGAAAGCCTCGTCGGCATTGGTCGGGTCTTCGGCCCAGTCGACATTTTGACGGCGCAGGACGTCGCGCAGCGCCGCGCGCCGCAACCTGAGAAGCGGCCGCACGATCCAGCTGCGCCAATCATACAAGGTGGCGGGCGCCATGCCGGCAAGTCCCCGGCCTGCCATGCCGGCATGGCCTCG
>NZ_SMYZ01000159.1 GCF_004919685.1 Mesorhizobium norvegicum
CACGATGTCGATCAGCCGCTGGATGCCTTGCTTGGCCGCGACCGGATTGCCGTGGATCCACGGCTTCATGTCGTTGGCGCCGAGCATGAAGACGATCAGGTCGATCGGCGCATGCGTCGTCAGCACCGTCGGCAGCAGCCTGGCGCCATTGCGATCGGCTCCGGCTAGGTGATCGTCGAAAGCGGTGGTGCGGCCATTGAGACCATCGGCGATGACCTGAACGCCGCCACCGAGGCCAGCCTGCAGCACGCTCGGCCAGCGGTCTTCCAATGGATGTCGATCGCCTTCGGCGTTGTAGCCCCAGGTCAGCGAGTCG
>NZ_SMYZ01000160.1 GCF_004919685.1 Mesorhizobium norvegicum
CAGCCGTCAGCGCGCTGACGCCATCGGGCATGAACAGCGCCGTGCGGGCCATATCCTTGTGCACGCCGAGATTGCGGATCAGCTGCTTGCCGGCGATATCCCAGAGCTTGATCGTGTGGTCGGTGCTGGCGCTCATGATCGAGTGCCCGTCGGGCGCCACCGCCAGCCAGACGACAGCGTCGCGGTGGCCCTCGGGCTGCGTTGGCAGCGATGGCGGAGCCGGCGGCAATGGTGCCACGGTGGGCGGCGGAATGACCGCGACCTCCGGCGGCGTCGGAGCGACGGGTGGCGGCACCAGGGCAGGCAAGGTCGGTGGCGCGGGTGCCGCAGGCGGATTGGCGGCCTCTGGCGGCGAAGCAGCTGGAGGCGGTGCCGGCGGGGCAACTGGCTCCGGGGCCGGCGGCGTGCTGGCGATATCATTGCCCTTGGGTTCGTTGGTCTTCGGTCCAGGGATCCTTGGTTCGTTGGCCTTGGGTTGGCTTGGCGAAGCCACCTCGCCGTCCGGCGCCCGCCACGGGAATTGATCGGCCAGCAACACCAGCACGGCAATCACCGGCAAAACAAGGAAGGCGCGCCGCAAGTTCGGCCGGCCCTTGGGCTCGGTCTCGGCGTCGCGGCCAAAAAGCGGCGCCCCAGTGGGATGGCGCGGCCGGCCGGGCAGCAGCCCGGCCCAAAACAACAAAGCGCCAAGCAGGCAAAGCGCGCCCACAGCCAGGAACACCACCGCCCACGGCGTGGCCGGACCATGCAGCATCCGCACCATGCCGCTCCAGGTGAAATCCCTGCCGCCCAGGAGCAGATATGTCCGAACCAGGCAAGCCATGGCCGCCGCCAGCAGGGGAAGCGCAAACAGCCTGTCAGCCAACCTGTCCATCGGATTTTCTTTCCCCGGGCGTTTGTTGGCGGCCCTGGCGATGCGACGGTCGCCCGCGCATGGTGCAATGGTCGAGACTACCAGGGGCGCGCTCCTATCGCCAAGAGCCCGCCACCCCGACAGTTCACGCACCTTGCCGACGCTCGCATGCCTTTGCCCGGCTTGGTTGACACATGTCGCGTATCTGCCATCATTGCAAAGGGATTCAGGAGAGACCACGATGAAGAAGACCTACGCGAAGCCGACCTTCGTCAGGAAGGGCAAGCTTTCAGCCGTCACGGCAAACGGCCCGAGCAGCCCCACAATATAATCCCGGCGCATTCTGGCCGGATCGCGCTGACGCTGGAGCAATTCCAGGAAAGTGGCACCGGTTTTCCCGGGAAAAGCGCATAGCGCTTTCCCTTGGGAATCGCGCACAACAAAGAATTGGTGAGCGAGCACTTTGTCGCTCATCGTTGGATTTATTGCGGATTTATTGCTTCCAGCCCGCGTGGTTGACAGATGGCCGCAGTCTGCCATCATCGAACCGGGATTTTAGGAGAGTCAGAAAATGAAGAAAATCTATGTGAAGCCGATTCTTTTGAAAAAAGAGCGTCTTTCGGCGATCACGGCGGCAAACGGCGCCTCGATATCCTGATTTCAGCGCGTCAGGACCAGATCGTCCAGCACCATCTGCCAATAGTGTTTCGTCGACAGGCGAACACGCGTTACTGCCTTGAGCATCGGGGCGTAATGCAGCGGCGTCAGCGCCGAGAGCGTGACCTGATCGCTTGAGATCAGCTGCTCGCCAAGCCAGCTTTCGATCAGCGCCACCTCCCCTTCCGACTTCAGCCAGGCAGCGCTCAGCATGACCGAGTGAAAGCCGAACGGCTGTTCGCGGCTGAATTCGGCCGGCAGCCCGCTGCTGGTGTAGACCAAATGGTCGCCGGAGACGTTGCCGTTGACATAGCCCTGGCTGTCCTTGGTGTAGTCGCGCGCCATCGCATTCAAGTTGCGCCACGCCAATCCGGCATGGCCGGACGGAATTTTCCTGAAGGTGCGCGACGTCACATCGTCGAAATCGATCGTTTCCAGGGCGGCGTCGGTGGCGATGCAAGCGGTTTGCGGCGACAGCAGGCCGAGATCGGCCGGATAGGGCGACAGCGCCAGCCGCCGCTCAAGGCCGCCGCCACTGACGAGAACCGTGTCGGCGTCATCGGCCAGATCAACGCTGAAGGCAGCGCCTGGCGCCAGCGGTCGCGTCTCCAGCAGGTGCCCGTTCCCCAACACCGACAGCGTCGCTGACCCGTCGCCGCCAACGCGCCCACTAAGGCGGCGGGGTGGCACCAGGCCCACCGGCTGCAGCATCTCGTGCGACACCAGCCCGGCCGGCGAACCCGGCATCGACAGGAGGTGTCGGGACTGGATGTCGTTTTCGCTTTTCGCCTGCCAGCCGGGTGGCACCGAAACCGCAAAGCGCCAGTTGCCCGGCGTGCGGATCACGGCCTTTCTGCGTTTCACCGACATCGGGAAATTGGCAAAGCCGGCATTGTTGGTGCGCGCTGAAGCGGTGAACTTGCCGGCCTCGTCATACAGCCGCACCATGATGCCGGCCATCGGCCGGTCGCCGACGCCGTATTTGCCGTCGCGATCGACGTCGAAATAAACGAAGGACGAATAGTTCAAAGTGCCGCCGCTGCCGCTCCAATCGCTGCGAACGGCGTAATCGTCCGCCGGATTGGCCTGCCGCCGCCCCTTGCGGCGGCAGCGCCTCTGCCACAGCAGCCGGAACACGGCAGCGGCAGCCGCAAGCACCACGATGGCTGCAAGCAGTATCCCGACAGGGCCGAGGTCAAACATGAGGCCTCGATCCACAGGTCTTGTTGGTGATCATGGGCAATCCGGGCTGCGTTGGAGAACTTTGCAAACAGACTAGCCTGCGTCGACGCTGCTGCACAGCAGATGCTGGCGACGGCAAAGGGAGACCGCCGCCGCAGGCTTGAAAGTCGCCCTACTTCAATTCCACCCACACCGGCGCATGGTCGCTGGCGCCATCCTCACCGCGCACCTCGCGGTCGATGCCGGCGCCGGTCAGGCGCCGCGCCAGTTTCTTCGACAGCAAGATGTGGTCGAGCCTCAAACCGGCGTCGCGCGGCCAGCGGTTACGGCGATAATCCCAGAATGTGTAGAGCGTCTCCTTCGGGTGTTTCTTGCGCAGGCCGTCCGTCCAACCCTGTTCGAGCAACGCGGCGAAGGAAGCCCGGCTTTCTGGCTGCACCAGCGCGTTGTCGTCATAGGAGCGGGTGACATAGATGTCGCGCGGCTCGGGCACGATGTTGTAATCGCCGGCCAGCACCACCGGCAGGCCGGTGTCGAGCAGCTGTTCGGCATGCGCCTCCAGCCGCTCGTGCCAGGCGAGCTTGTAGGCGAATTTCGGTCCCGGCTGCGGGTTGCCGTTCGGCGCATAGAGACAAGCGATGATGATGCCATTCACCGCCGCCTCGATGTAGCGGCTCTGCCTGTCGGTATCGTCGCCGGGCAAGGCATCGCGGGTCAGCACCGGTTCCGACCCCCGCGCCAGGATGGCAACGCCGTTCCAGGTCGCCTCGCCCTTCCACACCGCGCCATAGCCGGCCGCCGCAAGCGCCGAGCGCGGAAACTGCATGTCGCGCGCCTTCAGCTCCTGCAGGCAGACGACATCGGGTTTTGCGACAGCCAGCCATGCCAGCAGGTTTTCCAGCCGGCTGTTGATGTTGTTGATGTTGAAGGAGGCGATCTTCATTGCATGCATGAAAGCAGGAAGCTGAAGGGGGTCGCAAGGGGCTGGCGAATGTCTTGAGTGCTGGCCAATTGTCGATGCCAGCGCCGCCCCTCATCTGGCTGCCGCCATCTTCTCCCCGTAAACGGGGCGAAGGACGCTATCATCGCCCCTTTCGCCAATCGCCAATGTTGCAAGAAGAGCGCCGAGGGCGCGGCCATCTCCCTTCGCCCCGTCACTATACGGGGAGAAGGTGCCGGCAGGCGGATGAGGGGCNNCATCCGGCCCGCCCAAACCTTCACCGCCTCGGCCAGTGTCTTCAGGTGATCGGCGGTAGAGAGGCCCGAGATGCTCTTGCGCGGCTTGAGATCATGGTCGCCGTCCTCCAGCCACCGCACCTCGATATTATCGGAAAGACCGTAGGTGGCGACTTCATCCTGCGTGCCGAACTCGTCACGCGTGCCCTGGAAGATCAGAGTTGGCGTCTTGAGGTCAGCCAGATGCTTGGTCCGAAGCTGCGTCGGCTTGGCCGGCGGGTGGAAGGGATAGCCGAGGCACAACAGGCCTGAGATTTCACCCTTGGCAAACATCTCGTCCGCGACCATCGAGGCGACGCGCCCGCCCATCGACTTGCCGCCGATGATGAGCGGGCCAGTCACGCCCTTCGCCCTGAGGTCGGCGATCGCCTTGATATATTCCGGGTTCACCGTCTCGGCCCGCGGCGGCGGCTTGCGGTGGCCGTAGCGACGCGCGGCCATATAGTGGAATTCGAAACGCGCGACCTGGAAGCCAGCCGCAGCCAGCGCCTTGGCGGTGGCGGTCATCGAAGCCGAGTCCATAGGCGCGCCGGCGCCATGGGCGAGCAGGATGGTGACAGGGGCGGTGTCGGGACCGTCGAAAAGGAAGGTGGTCATGGGGCGACCTTCCCGGAGAGGTCGAGTTCCGTCCCACCCCCCTCTGTCCTGCCGNNCAGAGGGGGGTGTTCAAGCGCGACCATTGCCCTCACCCCGCCGTCCGCGTCAGCTGCAAATCCACGAACTGCACCCCCTTGGCGGCAACGCGCGCCCATTCCGAATCCGCGTCGAGCTCCAGATAGCGCGCCCACAGCCGCCGCGCCTCCAGCAGGTTGCCGGCGTCGAACTCCAACCGGGCGAGGTTGAACACCGGATCGGCATAGGTCTTGTCGAGCGCGATCGCCTTCTGCAGGTGCCTTCGCGCCGAGGCCTCGCGGCCTTGCTCGCTCATCAGCCCGGCCAGGTTGAACCAGGCCTCGACGAAGGCCGGGTCGAGTTTTATCGCGCTGATATAATCATGCGCGGCGTCCGCCGCGTGGCCGCCGGCGCGCAGGCAATTGGCGCGGTTGAAGGCGGCGATCGCATCGCTCGGGTCGATGGCCAGGCAGCGTTGGTAGAGCGCGGCCGCCCCTTCATGGTCGCCGCCCTCCTCCGCTGCTTCCGCCTCGGCGAACAGCTCTTCCAGCGTGTCGTCGCCCTCTGCCCCGGCTGTTCCGAGATCGAACAGCAATTGCCCGTCGAGTTCGCTCTGCCCACCCTCGAGATAGATGGCGTCGGGTCGGCCATGCTGCGAGCCGACATTGAGCGATTTGGCGGTCAGCGAAGCCACCGGACCGGAGCGATGGACGGAGCGCGCGATCGCCCCCCATGTCGCACCGCCGGTGATAAGCCCGGCATATTTGCGCGCCAGGATCAGGTCGCGGAAGGAATAGGGTTCTGCGTCATGCTCGAACGCATCGAACAGCGACAGCAGGTCGAGATCGGCGCCCGACAGCCGCGACTGCTCGATCAGCGATTGCCGTGACAGCGACGACGCCTCCGGCGCCTTCATCAGCCCGAGCAGGCGCAGGAAACCGTTCTCGCTGAGGAGTTTGTGCCCGGCCGCGCGCTCGGCGGCGACACGGCGCTCGATCTCGGCGTCACCGTTCTTGGTGAGCCCGGCCTTGGCCAACAGCGTCCGGCCGAACACGACATGCGTGGTGCGCCTGGTGACGCCGCGCCGCAGCTGGCCGTGCTGACGCTCGACCTCGCGTGCCGCCAGCCTGAGCGGAAACGCCGCCAGCGCGCCGATGGTGCCGAAGACGGCGCCCGGTACGGCCGGTGCCGTCATTTCTTGCTCTTGCCGACCGCCTTCAGCAGATTGGCCTTCAGCGGATTTTCAGCAGCACCACCCGCTGCCACCTTCTTCACGGCCGGCTTCGCCACTTCGTCGGCCTTGCTCTTCGACTTGGCCGGCGGCTTCGATTGCGACAGGCTGGCCTTAAGCGCATCCATCAAATTGATGACATTGCCGCGCTCGGGTGCCGCCGCGATGATCGGCTTGTGGCCCTTCAGCTTCTCGCGGATCATCGTCATGAGTGCTGCCTCGTAGCGGTCCTCATAGTTCTTCGGATCGAAGGTGGTTTCCTTCTGCTTGATCAGCGCTTCGGCGAGCTGCAGCATTTCCGTGTCAGGCTTGCCGGCCGGGATGTTGCCGAAATATTCAGCCGTGCCACGCACTTCGTTCGGGTTCCTCAAGGTGCACACGAACATGCCGTTCTCGCGCGCGCCGATCGTCACCACCCGCTCGCGGCTCGACAGCACCAGGCGGGCGATCGCCAGCTTGCCGGATTTGCGCATCGCTTCGCGCAGCACGGCGAAGGTTTCTTCCGCCATCGCACCGTCGGGCGCCAGATAGTATGGCGCGTCCTGGTAGATGACGTCGACCTCGCCCTCGTCGACGAAGGCCTCGATGTTCATCGTGTGGTTGGATTCGATGCGCACCGCGTCGAGGTCGGCATCATCGATGATGATGTACTGCTTGTCCTCGTATTCGTAACCCTTGACCAGATCCGTGCGCTCGACGAGCCCCAGCTCCGGGTCGACCGGCTTCATGTTGATGCGGTTGTGGGTCTTCTTGTGCAGCTGGTTGAAGCTGATGCGCTCGCTCGCGCTGGTGGCGGGGTACAACCGCACCGGACAGCTGACCAGACTGAGTTTGAGGTAACCTTTCCAACTTGCCCTGGGCGCCATGAAACACTCCTACGCGGCCATGCACTGACATTTGCTGCAGCGCTTTTCGTCCGAAGGACGAACGAGGCTGCACAAATCCTACACCGACCCCACACGATACAGGCAAATCCCTGACGAAATGTTTTAGCTCCGTCAGTGGGTCGCCGCAGGAGAATAATTCAAATTGTCCGAAGCGTCGATGGCGTTGGGATTGAGACGCTGGCGGGACAGCACCCCCCTCTGTCCTGCCGGACATCTCCCCCGCAAGGGGGGAGATTGAATGTCGCTGTGGCCTTCGCCAATCGGCGGCGTTGCAGGAAGAATGCCGGCGTCAAAGCTGCCGATCTCCCTCCT
>NZ_SMYZ01000161.1 GCF_004919685.1 Mesorhizobium norvegicum
CGACATGCGGTCGGCCGACCAGGGCGGGTCGAACGTCATGTTGACCTCGACACCGGAAACGCCTTCTACGGCGCCGACGGCATTTTCCACCCAGCCGGGCATTTCGCCGGCGACAGGGCAGCCTGGCGCGGTCAGCGTCATGTCGATCTTGACCGAGCGGTCGTCCTCGATGTCGATCTTGTAGATCAGGCCAAGCTCGTAGATATCGGCCGGAATTTCCGGATCGTAGACGGTCTTCAGCGCCGAGACGATGTCGTCGGTCAGCCGCGCCAGCTCGTCGGCTGGAATGGCTGATCCCGAAACCAGCGCATTGGGCGCGGTTTCCGGAGTGGTCTCGGCTGCGATGCTCACATCATCCATGGTCGTCACCCAAAAAAATCGTCATCCGAAGAATTTGCGCGCTTTTTCAAGCGCCTCGGCCAAAGCGTCAACTTCGGCCCTGGTATTATACATGCCGAACGATGCCCTGCATGTGGAGGTTACGCCGAAGCGTTTCAACAGCGGCTGGGCGCAATGGGTGCCCGCGCGGACCGCGACACCTTGCCTGTCTATCACCATCGACACGTCATGCGCATGAATGCCTTGCAGCTCGAACGAGATGATGGCGCCCTTGCCGGGCGCATCGCCGAAGATGCGCAGCGAATTGATGGCGCGCAGCCGCTCATGCGCGTAATTCTTCAGGTCTTCCTCGTGGGCGGCGATACGCTCGCGGCCTATCGATTCCATATAGTCCAGTGCCGCGCCCAGCCCGATCGCCTGCACGATCGGCGGCGTACCGGCCTCAAAACGGTGCGGCGGCTCGTTGTAGGTGACGATGTCTTCCGTCACCTCCTCGATCATCTCGCCACCGCCCATGAAGGGTCGCATGCCCTGGAGAATGTCCTTCTTGCCGTAGAGCACGCCGATGCCCGAGGGGCCGTAGACCTTGTGGCCGGTGAAGACGAAGAAGTCGCAGTCGAGATCCTGCACGTCGATCGGCATATGCACGGCGCTCTGGCTGCCGTCGACGAGGACGGGAATTCCACGCGAATGCGCGATCCGCACGATCTCCTTGATCGGCGTCACCGTGCCCAGCGCGTTCGACATCTGGGTGATGGCGACGAGCTTTGTCTTGCTGGTCAGCCGCTTCTCGAATTCCTCGATGTGGAAGACGCCGAGATCGTCGACCGGCACCCAGACCAGCTTGGCGCCCTGCCGCTCGCGGATGAAATGCCACGGCACGATGTTGGAGTGGTGCTCCATGATCGACAGCACGATCTCGTCGCCCTCGCCGATCTTGGGCATGCCATAGCCATAGGCGACCGTATTGATGGCCGCGGTCGTGTTCGAGGTGAAGACGATATTGTCGGTGCTTGGCGCGTTGAGGAAACGGCGCACCGTTTCCCGCGCCTTTTCATACGCGTCGGTCGCGGCATTGGAGAGGAAATGCAGGCCGCGATGGACGTTCGCGTATTCCTGGGAATAGGCGTGCTGGATTGTGTCCAGCACCACCTGCGGCTTCTGTGCCGAGGCGCCATTGTCGAGATAGACCAGCTTCTTGCCATAGACTTCCCGCGACAGGATCGGGAAATCGCGGCGGATCGCTTCGACGTCGTACGGGATGTTTTCGAGTTTCTGGTCCATCACAAGCTCAAAGCCTCATTTCTTCCAGCACCCCTCATCCGACCGAGCTTCGCTCGGCCCCCACCCGGGGCGAGTCACTCGCCTCGCCCGCCCTTCGGGCCCCACAAGGGGAGAAGGGAAGGCGCTAGCCGTGTGCCACAAACCAGTCGTCGAGCCGCGCTTCCAGCGCCTCGACGATCATCTCGTCGTCCAGTTCCTCGATCACCTCGGCGACGAAGGCTTTCACGAGCAGCCCTCGCGCGGTCTTCTCGTCGACGCCGCGCGCCATCAGGTAGAACAGATGGTCGTGGTCGATTTCGGTGACCGTCGCGCCATGGCCGCAAATCACGTCGTCGGCGAAGATTTCCAGCTCCGGCTTGGTCGAGAACTCGCCGTCATCCGACAGCAGCAGCGTGTTGCAGGCCATCTTGGCGTTGGTCTTCTGCGCATATTGATGGACGTTGATGCGGCCCTGGAAGACGCCGCGCGCCTTGCCCGTCACCACGTTGCGGATGACTTCCGTCGAGGTCGTGTGCGGCACGGCATGGTCCAGCACCATGGTCACATCGGTATGGGTGTCGCCGGCCAAAAGATTGATGCCGCGCAGCGTGAAGTCAGCGCCTTCGCCTGTCGTCCTGACCACGATCTCCTGGCGGACAAGCTTGCCGCCGGCATTCATGAAGAACACCGTCAGCTTCGAATTCTTGCCGAGATGCGCCTTGAACTGCGCCAGATGCGTCGCCGTTTCCGGCTGTTCCTGGACGATCAGCCACGTCACCTCGGCGCCCTCGCCCAGCACCAGCTGGCTGACCGAGCTGACCAAGCCACCGCCCTCGCCGGTCTGGCGCTCGACGACGCTTGCCTTGGCCCCAGTGCCGACGCGGACGGCCAGGCGCACGTGGGTCTGGCCGCCTGCCTGCAGGTTCTGCAGCTCGATCGGCTTTTCAAGCTCAGCGCCGTCGGCGATGTCGATGAAATAACCGTCGGCAACGAATGCCGTGTTCAACGCGCCGATGGCGTCGTCGCTGCCATAGGGATCGAGCCCAGGCGCGATGCTGCCGTCAGTCAGCTTTTCCGACAGGCGCTGCACGGATAGGCCTTCGATAGTCGGCATCTTCGTGCTCGACACCCCGTTGAGGATCGCCAGAATGGCGGAGCCTTCGACGATCGGCGCAATGGCCTTGGTGGCGGCAGCGGGATCGAAATCCGGCACCGCAGTCAGCAGGCGGCGCAGGTCGGTGTAGTGCCAGGATTCGATGCGCCGCGTCGGCAGGCCGTGCTTGATCGCCTCGATGGCGTCATCGCGCTTCAGCATCACCGCGCCATCGCCGGGCAGCAGCGACAGCCGCTCGCCAAAGGCGTCGATCAGCGCCGTTTCGGCGGAGGTTCTCTGGGGCTGTAACTGCATATTCATCAGTTTCGCCTTGCCTTCTGGCATCTCACGCGGCTTCGCCGATCACACCGGCATAGCCATTGGCTTCGAGGTCGAGCGCCAGCGATTTGTCGCCCGACTTGATGACCTGGCCCTTGTAGAGCACATGCACCGTATCAGGCACGATGTGTTCGAGCAGGCGCTGGTAGTGGGTGATGACGACGATGGCGCGGTCAGGCGCACGCAACGCGTTGACGCCGTCGGAGACGATCTTCAGCGCGTCGATGTCGAGGCCGGAATCGGTCTCGTCGAGCACGCACAGCTTCGGCTCCAGCAGCTTCATCTGCAGGATCTCGGCGCGCTTCTTCTCGCCGCCGGAGAAGCCGACATTGAGCGGCCGCTTTAGCATCGCCATGTCCATGCTGAGCGAGGCGGCTGCTTCCTTCACCCGCTTCAGGAATTCCGGGATCTTCAGCGGCTCCTCGCCACGCGCCTTGCGCTGCTCGTTCATCGCCACCTTCAGGAATTCCATGGTGGCAACGCCCGGTATCTCCATCGGGTATTGGAAGGCGAGGAAAATGCCCGATGTGGCGCGCTCGGCCGGATCCATTTCGAGGATCGACCGGCCGTTGTAGAGGATGTCGCCCTCGGTGACTTCATAGTCCTCGCGGCCGGCGAGGATGTAGGACAGCGTCGACTTGCCCGAGCCGTTCGGGCCCATGATCGCAGCGACCTCGCCGGCTTTCACCGTCAGGTTCAGGCCGCGGATGATTTCGGTGCCGTCATCGACGATGCGGGCGTGCAGGTTTCTGATTTCAAGCATTTCTATTCGTCCTGTCCGTAGCCGTCTGCCCGGCTAAACTCGATTTAACAACTGCTCCAAGGCTTCCCAAAGCCCGGGCCAAAAGCCATCCGGCGAATAAGCTGCAACGAGCAACGCAACGCCCGTCGCGCCCAACCACAACGCCAGGTCCAGACCCGCAGACCAACCGTTCATCCGATCCCGCAGATAGACGTGTTTTCCTACAGATTCGCGTTTGGGCGCCTTTGTCACCCCACGCTCCCCTCAAGGCTAATCCCAATCAGCTTCTGTGCCTCGACGGCGAATTCCATCGGCAATTGCTGGATGACATCCTTGACGAAGCCGTTGACGATCAGCGCGATCGCTTCCTCTTCCGGGATGCCGCGCTGCATGACGTAGAATTTCTGGTCCTCGGAAATCTTCGAGGTCGTCGCTTCGTGCTCGAACTGCGCCGTCGAGTTCTTGGCTTCCATGTAGGGCACGGTGTGCGCGCCGCACTGGTCGCCGATCAGCAGGGAGTCGCAGTTGGTGAAGTTGCGGGCGTTGGTCGCCTTGCGGTGCGCGGAAACCTGGCCGCGATAGGTGTTCTGCGAGAAGCCGGCGGCGATGCCCTTGGAGATGATGCGGCTCGACGTGTTCTTGCCGAGATGGATCATCTTGGTGCCGCTATCGACCTGCTGGTAGCCGTTCGACACGGCGATCGAATAGAACTCGCCCGAGGAATCGTCGCCGCGCAGGATACAGCTCGGGTACTTCCAGGTGATGGCCGAGCCGGTCTCGACCTGCGTCCACGAGATCTTCGAGCGGTCGCCGCGGCAGTCGCCACGCTTGGTGACGAAATTGTAGATGCCGCCCTTGCCCTCGGCGTCGCCGGGGTACCAGTTCTGCACCGTCGAATATTTGATCTCGGCATCGTCGAGCGCCACCAGTTCGACCACGGCAGCATGCAACTGGTTCTCGTCGCGCTGCGGCGCCGTGCAGCCCTCGAGATAGGAGACGTAGGCTCCCTCCTCGGCGATGATCAGCGTGCGCTCGAACTGGCCGGTGTTCTTCTCGTTCATGCGGAAATAGGTCGACAGCTCCATCGGGCAGCGCACGCCCTTGGGCACGAAGACGAAGGAGCCGTCGGTGAACACGGCCGAATTCAGCGTCGCGTAGTAATTGTCGGAGGTCGGCACGACCGAGCCGAGATATTTCTTCACCAGCTCCGGATGCTCGCGGATGGCCTCCGAAATCGAGCAGAAGATGACGCCGGCCTGCGCCAGCTCCTTCTTGAAGGTGGTGACGACGGAGACGGAATCGAACACGGCATCGACGGCGACGCGGCCCGACTTGTAGACATTGTCGCTGACTTCCTCGAGCTCGGAGGCGTCGGTCTTCTGCACGCCGGCGAGGATTTCCTGCTCCCGCAGCGGAATACCCAGCTTCTCGTAGACCTTCAGCAGTTCGGGATCGACGTCGCTCAGCGATGTCGGGCCGGGCGTGCTCTTCGGCGCCGCGTAGAAGTAGATGTCCTGGAAATCGATCTTCGGATAGTGGACGCGCGCCCAGGTCGGCTCGTCCAGCGTCAGCCAGCGGCGATAGGCTTCCAGACGCCATTCCAGCATCCAGGACGGTTCGTCCTTCTTGGCCGAAATGAAACGGATGATATCTTCGCTAAGCCCCTTGGGGGCCTTATCGACAGCGATTTCGGTCTGGAATCCGTATTTGTATTGGTCGACGTCGATCTTTCGGACCCGATCGATCGTGTCCTGCACAGCAGGCATATGCGTTCTCCATCCACGCCGGGGTCAAGGCCCGGCAGTTTTCAAACTATGGCACCGCCAAAAACGAACGCCGAAGAAGCGCTCGCGGCAGCGTAAGTTCCATATAGTGCGCCCCGACCGGAAATTCACCCGGCCAACATGAAACGCACGGCTCTACCAGGCCGAAAGGCCCAAATACATTTTCCTGAAGCATCGGATTTTCCCGAAAACCGCTACGCACTTTTCGGTCCGATGCTCCCAACCGCTTACGCGGCTTTTTCTCTACTCGCCCTACGCGCGGCGATTCCGGTCAGCGCAACGCGAAACAACTCGATGTCCTGCGCGCCGGTCGCCGGTCCGATCGACACGCGCAAGGCGCCGAGACTGTCACCGTATCCCATCGCTTTCAGCACATGGCTCGGCCCGACCTTGCCCGACGAACAGGCGGAGCCGGCCGACAACGCCACACCGGCCAGATCGAAGGCGATCTGCGCGGTTTCGGCTTTGACGCCCGCAATAGCGAAGAATGTCGTGTTGGCAAGCCTTGACGCACCGGTTCCAAAGATTTCCGCGTCCGGCACCAGCGTTTTCACAATGGCCTCGATCTCGTCGCGGCGCTGGTGCACCGCATCCATGGCCGGCAATCCGGTCAGAGCCTCGCGTGCAGCCACGCCAAAACCGGCAATCGCGGCCAGATTTTCCGTGCCGCCGCGATGGCCCTTTTCCTGGCCGCCGCCATTGATCAGCGGCTTCGGCATCATCAGATCGGAAGCGGCGACGATGGCGCCGACACCCTTGGGGCCGCCGATCTTGTGCGAGGACAGAACCAGATAATCGGCGTAACCCGCTGACATGTCGATCGAAACGCGCCCTGCGGCCTGGACCGCGTCGACGACGAGGATGCCGCCCGCCGCCTTGACGATCTCGGCGATACGATCGATCGGCTGGATGACGCCGGTCTCGTTGTTGGCGGCATGGATGGCGACCAGCGGCAGGCCATCGGCCTTGTCATGGTGGCCGAGCGCTGCCGCCAAGGCGCCGAGATCGGCGATGCCGTTGGCGTCGACACCGATCCGCGTCACCTGCCCGGCAGAAAAGCGCCCACCATTCAACAGGCAGGGGTGGTCTGCCTCGGACACGTAAAGCCGGCTCATGCGCACAGTGCCGCGCCCCATCTGCCAGTCCGGCGTCAGCAGCGTCGAGGCGGCTTCCGTCGCGCCGGAGGTGAACACGACGTGCTCTGATTTGGCGTTGACCAGTGCCGCGACTTCACGCCTGGCGGTCTCGATCAGGCGCCGAGCGGCGCGGCCCTCGGCGTGGACCGATGACGGGTTGGCGGCGACATCAAGCGCCGCGACCATAGCCTCGCGCGCCGCGGCAAGCAGCGGCGCACTGGCATTGTAGTCGAGATAGGCGCGTATTGCGGCCATTTTCGTCCAGTTGGTCCCGTTAGAAGCCATTCCGCCGACGTATCGCGTTATTTCCTTGAAATTCCAAGGCGAGCCGTCCTATTTACGCGGCTTGCGGCGCGGGTGGCCGGGCTCGACGTCTTGCCACTCAGTTTTGAACAATTCTAAACTAGCTTCTAAGAAGACGCTCGCCCTGCGTCAAGGCCAGAGGAAGACACGTTCCGGGCGCCGCGCATTCGTATACCCAAGTGGAGTATTTCATGCCTGAGGTCATTTTCACCGGTCCTGCCGGCCGCCTGGAGGGTCGCTACCAGCCTTCCAAGGAAAAGAGCGCGCCGATTGCCATCGTCCTGCACCCGCACCCCCAGTTCGGCGGCACGATGAACAACAAGATCGTCTACGACCTCTTCTATATGTTCCAGAAGCGGGATTTCACCACGCTTCGCTTCAATTTCCGCGGCATCGGCCGCAGCCAGGGCGAGTTCGACCATGGCACCGGCGAATTGTCGGACGCCGCGGCAGCGCTGGATTGGGTGCAGTCGCTGCATCCGGATTCCAAGAGCTGCTGGGTCGCGGGCTATTCCTTCGGTGCGTGGATCGGCATGCAGCTCCTGATGCGCCGGCCGGAGATCGAAGGCTTCATCTCGATCGCGCCGCAGCCCAACACCTATGATTTCTCGTTCCTGGCGCCCTGCCCGTCGTCGGGCCTGATCATCCATGGCGATGCCGACAAGGTGGCGCCGCCGAAGGATGTGCAGGGGCTGGTCGACAAGCTGCACACGCAAAAGGGCATCACCATCACGCAGAAGACCTTGCCTGGCGCCAACCATTTCTTCTCCAACGACGCCGACCTGCTGCTCGAGGAATGCGCTGATTATCTCGACCGCCGGCTGGCCGGCGAATTGTCGGATCCGCGCCCGAAGCGGTTGAGATAGGCAAAGGAAGAAGCGGACCGCGATGTACGAGCCTCCTCATTTCAGGGAAACGCGGCCGGAGATCCTGCACGGGTTGATCCGGGCGCATCCGCTGGGCCTGTTGATTTCCAACGGGCCCGAGGGGCCGATCGCCAACGCCATCCCGTTCCTGCTCGACGCCGACGTCGGGCCGAACGGCAGGCTGCGGGCGCATCTGGCGCGGGCCAACCCGCAATGGCGCCTGCTGGCCGACAATCCGGCTTCACCCGTGCTGATCGTCTTCCAGGGCAGCGATGCCTATGTGACGCCGTCCTGGTACGAGACCAAACGCGAGACCGGCAAGGTGGTGCCGACCTGGAATTATGCCATCGTGCAGGTGCGCGGCACCGTCAAGGTGATCGACGACCAGGACTGGCTGGCGCAGCAGATCGCCGATCTGACCGTGTCGCAGGAAGGCGCTCGCGAGGCACCCTGGGCGGTGACCGATGCGCCGGCGCCGTTCATTCAGTCGCAGATCAAGGGCATTATCGGGCTGGAAATCGAGATCAGCGAAATCCACGGCAAGTGGAAGGTCAGCCAGAACCGGCCCGTGGCCGATCGCGCCGGCGTTGCGCAAGGGCTCGAAAGCGAGCAGCACTCGTCGCCCGACATGGCCGGCCTGGTCAGATCCTATGGCGGTCTGGACGGCGTCTAGCAATGTCCCTGTAGCAAGGTTTCCGGGACATGCGCCGCACATCGCATTATGCTATTCTCCTGCAAGGCACAGTCGGGGGCACGCATGAGAAGGATTCTGATTGCAGCTCTTCTTATGGAACTGTTGGCGGGTCCAGCTGCGGCACTCAGCGAAATACAGGGGCTCGTCCAATACGATTGCCAGACGTCAAGCTGTAATCTTCAATGCACCGGAACAAACACCAATCTGTCAGTTCCCTATAAAACGCTTACGGTTTTCCAATGGAAGGATCACGTAAGGAGGTTGTGGATTGCTGTGGATGACATCCAGTACGTTCTCGGGGACGACACAACGTGCAAATTCGAAGGAAAGGCGACGTTTCAACTCGGCTCCAGCCTACTGCCGAAGCCGACTCCGCTGTGCATATGCATTGGAAGCCAATGCACTCCGCCAGGATGCCGCCCGTAGGCATGGAGGGGTGAAGAAACCCCGGATGGTTTAGGTTCTGACCTGCTTCGCTTGGCCAAACCATGCCAAGCGAAACGTCTTCTTGCGGACCGGCAACCCCGACGGCATCGGCCGAAAGATGAAGCCGAGCCGGGCAAAGACCAGCCCGCAGGCAAGCGCGAAGGCGCAGCCAAGGCCGAAGCCGGCGACGGTGTCGCTGGGATAGTGCGCGCCGACGAAGACCCGTGTCGAGGCGACGCAGGCGGTGATCGCCAGGGCGACGTACCAACGCCTTGGAAACAACAACAGGGCGACCCCGAACACCGCACCCATTGTCGTGGCATGGCCCGAGGGAAAGCCGGCAAAGCGCGCATCGAAAGCGAAGGGATGCAGCGACAACACCCCGAATTCATTGAAATACATCGGCCGAGCCCGACCGATCGCATATTTCAGCACATTGACGGTCAGGCCGGACAGGCCGACGGCGCCCAGCACCAGAAAGGCCAGGCAGGTCCAGTTGTAGGCGAGCATCAGCGAACGCCTTGAAAGGCTTCGCCAGTCCGTCAGGTTCGCGGCGACGAGCAGAAGCGCCGTTGGAATGAGATACCAGCCACCCAGGCCGAACTGCGTGAAAAAATCGGCCAGATGGACGAACCCCGGCGACCATTGGTCGCGAAGCATTCCGGCAGGTGTGTCGAGGCGAACAAATGCTGCTGCCGTCAGCAAAACCCACACCAGCACCCAGACCGACCACAAAATGTTCGGGTATCTGGCCGGGCGAGCGGCAAAGCGCCTTTTGGCGATCTGCATCGTATCGCGAAAATTGTCGACCGATCGACGCCCCACTCCAAGGAGCATAGCGGAAACGGAAGGGCGTGATTTCACCAGCATTTGAAATTCGACCCTGTCATCGACGAGCCGTCATTTGGCCACACGATAAAGGCCGAGCGACAGTTTGTCTCCCGACGAATAGTTGAGGCCATCGACTTCGGCAACGCGGGTCGCCGACTTGCCTTGCGCCGCCAGCAGCCCATTCAGCTTCTGCTCGTCCCCGATCTGTGCCAGGGCCAGCGCGCAGGTCGGATCGCCAAGCAGATGTTTGGCTACACCATCGACATCGGTCAGGACGGTCTTGGTGCCCACCAGGAACACCAGGCTCGGCTCGTGATATTCCGCCGAGGCGAGCACCGTGGTGTCGCAAGGCCTGTTGGCTTTGACCGCCGCCTCGATCGCCGGGCTCAGCCAGATCGGCTTCAGCGACGGCGCGATGACGCCGAACAACAGCCCATAGGTGATGCCCGCACAGACCGCGATGGCGCCGATGCGGCGCAGCGGTACTTGCAGCTGCCGCGAAAAGGCGAAATAGCCCGCCCCCAGTGCTGCCGCGGCCGCCGGAATGCTCCACCAGGAGAAGGTGCCGGTGAGGTAGATCGGCGCTCCAACGCAGACCGCCGCCAGGCCGAGGCTGACCACGGCAAGACCGAATGCGGTCGACCACCACAACCAATCCTGCCAGCGCCTGAGCGGCGCATTCGCCTCCTGCGGCGACAGGGTCAGCAGCCAGCCGATCAGCAGCGCCATGCCGGGATAGGCCGGCAGGACATAATGCGGCAGCTTGGTCGGGATCAGCTCGAACACCAGCCAGAACGGAATGTACCAGGCGAGGCAGAAACGCAGCCGCGGATCGTCGCGCAGACGGTTGAGGGCCTGGAGCCCCGCGCCGACCGCGATCAGGCCGAAGGGCCACATGAACAGCGAATAGGTCAGCATGTAGAAGCCGGGCGGCAAGCCGTGCGATTCCTCGCCCGAGGCGACCTTGGCCACCATATCCTTGCCGACGGCATCCTGCAGAAAGGCGCCGCCGCTCTTCCAGGTGATGAGGACGACCCACGGCAGCACGATGAGGAGCACCAGAGCAACACCGCGCACGAGCTTCAGCTTCAAGAGCCAGCGCCAGTCGCGTTCGAAGGCGAATAGCGCGGCGACCGTCAGCACCGACAACAGTGGAGCGACGGGCCCCTTGATAAGGATGCCCAGGCCTTGAGCCGCCCAGAATATCCACGGCAGATGGGCGGCTACCGGTTCGTTCCGCCGCGCTGCCAGATAGATCTGGGCGAGCGCGCCTTGCGCCGCCACGCAGCAGGCCAGCAGCATGGCGTCGGTCTTGGCGTCGCGGCCCTCGAAGGCGGTCGCGAAGATCGCCGCCATCATCAGGCCGGCGGCGAGACCTGCATTGGCCCCGAAGAGCTTCGTGCCTGTCCAGGCGATGCCAACGACGGCCAAGGCAATGCCAAGCATGGAGACGAGGCGGTAGACCCAGATCGGCGCCGCCGCCCCCTCGCCGCTCAGCGCCACGGCCGCCGATTGCAGCCAATAGATGCCGATCGGCTTCTTGTAGCGCGAGGCATCCTGAAAACGGATGTCGACATAGTCGGAGGTTTCGACCATCTGCTTGGTAGCCTGGACAAAACGCGACTCGTCGCGGTCGATAGGTGGAAGGCTCATCAGCCCACCGAAAGTCATCAGCAGGCTGAACAGAAAGAGGATGAGATAGTTCCTGTTCATCGCGGAGCTTTCCGGATCTGATCTTCGGGATGGCCCCGTCGCGGCGCTTCAGGCCCTGCCCCTGCGCGGCGCCTCAATACGCCAGCCAAATGCATGAGGCAAGAAGTGGCCTGGCCATCCACGCACGCCGCAAAAACCGGATTCCACTTTTGCTGACCGCTGGACCTTTGTCTGGCGCGCTACCAGACGCAAAACCGGATTCCACTTTTGCTGATCGCGCTTGGGTGCTAAACGCCCGCGTTCATGCACACCCGAGCCACAGCGGCCGGGCGCTTTCGGGAAAGAAACAATGTCCGCCTTCAAATCCGATTTCCTGCGCACGATGAGCGAGCGCGGTTTCATCCACCAGACTTCGGATGATGCCGGCCTCGACACTCTCTTCGCCAAGGAGACGGTGACGGCCTATATCGGCTTCGACGCGACCGCCAAAAGCCTGCACGCCGGCTCGCTGATCCAGATCATGATGCTGCACTGGCTGCAGCAGACGGGTCATCGGCCGATCGCGCTGATGGGCGGCGGCACCTCGATGATCGGCGATCCGTCATTCAAGGACGAGGCCCGCAAGCTTTTGACCCCGCAGGACATCGAAGACAACCTCGCCGGCATCCGCCGCAACTTCATGCCCTACCTCAAATTCGGCAGCGGTCCGAACGACGCCATCATGGTCAACAACGCCGACTGGCTGATGGAGATCAACTACGTCAATTTCCTGCGCGACGTCGGCCGTCACTTTTCCGTCAACCGCATGCTGGCCTTCGATTCCGTCAAGCTCCGGCTCGATCGCGAGCAGTCGCTGTCGTTCCTCGAATTCAATTACATGATCCTGCAGGCCTATGATTTCGTCGAGCTTTACAAGCGTCTCGGCTGCCGCCTGCAGATGGGCGGCTCCGACCAGTGGGGCAACATCATCAACGGCATCGATCTTGGCCGCCGCATGGAGGACGCGCAGCTTTATGCGCTGACCACGCCGCTGCTCACCACCTCGTCCGGCGCCAAGATGGGCAAGTCTGCCTCGGGCGCGGTCTGGCTCTGTGCGGAGATGCTGAGCCCCTATGAATTCTGGCAGTACTGGCGCAACACCGAGGATGCCGACGTTGCCCGCTTCCTGAAACTCTACACGACGCTGCCGCTGGACGAGGTCGCGCGGCTTGAGCGGCTCGGCGGATCCGAGATCAATGAAGCGAAGAAGATCCTCGCCACGGAGATCACCGCCCTGCTGCACGGCCGTGCAGCCGCCGAGCAAGCCAGCGATACGGCGCGCAAGACGTTCGAGGAAGGCGCGCTCGCCGAGTCGCTGCCGACCGTCGAGGTTGACAAAACAGCGCTCGAAGCCGGCGTCGGCGTCCTGTCGCTGCTCGTCACCGCCGGACTGGCGGCATCGAACGGCGAGGCGCGGCGGCATGTGCAGGGCGGCGCGGTGCGCCTGAACGACGAGCCGGTCAGCGATGAGCGCCGGCTGGTGACTCCTGAGGATTTGAGTCCGGAAAACGTCGTAAAGCTCTCCCTCGGCAGGAAAAAACACATTCTGGTGCGGCCGATTTGAACTCGATTACCGGTACTCGAAGATCGACCTGAATATTCCAGGCGCGATCACCGACAGCGGATTGACGTCCAGCAGCGGCTTGTTGGCATTGCCCTTGAGCCGGTAGGTGACGCCGATCAGGCCACGGTCGCGGCCATTGCCGAGCAGCGCGCCAACGATGGGCAATTCGCCGAAGATGCGATTGAGGCCATACACCGGCATGAAGGTGCCGGTCATGTCCATGTTGTTGTTCTGGTCGTAGAGCGTGCCCTGGAACGTCGTGCCGATGCGCGGGCCGCGCAGCACGCCATTGGCGATTTTCAGGTAACCGCTACCCTTGTCGATCTCGGCGTAACCGCGTTCGAACTTCACCCGCGACGTGTCCAGCTTGCCCTTGACCGCCTGATTGAGGCTGCGGTTGTCGCCGGCCGGGGTGGTCGAGACGATGGAGGCGAGTTTCGGTTCGTTGACCACGAAAAAGTTGCTGGTGTCGACCTTGCCCTTCAGCGATCCGTCGCTCGGCCCCGCCAGCGCCAGGGTGATCACTCCGCCTTCCATATGCTCGTAGATGTTGAGGAACCTGAGGATGGCGCCGGCGTCCGCGGACTGCATGTTGAGCGCGCGCTGGCCGGCGCCGGTGGTGTTGCTGATGCTGATCGCAGCGCCCGAACTCGCCGTGGCGCTGACCTTCAGCCCGTTCACCCGCGAACCGGCCGCGCTGTAGTCGAGCTTCAGATTGGACAATTGCTCGTCGTGGAAGCCGGTCAGCTGATCGACATCGGCGCTGACGGAAATGGCATCGGAACCGGTCGTCTTGGTGGCGGTGTCGACATCCGAGGTGAACTGCTTGATGAGTGAGCGGGCATCCAGCGCATTGCCTGATATGTCGACCGCATAGCCCTTGCCGGATCGCTTCACCGACACCGCAACGTCGTCGCCTCGGTTCAAGGTAACCTTGCTGAACCGCGCCGACGACAGAGCGCCATTGACCAGCACGATGCTGCCGTCGATGGAGAACGTCTTTCCGTTGAGATCGAAGTCGGACAGCGTCGTGGTATCGCCGGACTTGGTCATGACGAAGGTGACATTGGCGGGGACCCCTGCCCCCTTGCTCCAACCCGCCCAGGGAATGTCCAGCCTGGCATTGGTCAGATCGGCCGAAACGTTCTGGTCCCCGCTGCCGCTTTTGTCGATCGCGACCTTTACCGTTCCGGCAAGCAGCGGCTTCAGACCGGGCATGGCGGCGGCTCGGATCTTGTCGTCGAGCACCAGGGCCACCTTGCGGCTGCGCGCCGGCCCCTCATCCCTGAGCGGCTCGATCAGATCGAGTTCGGCCGGAATGCCGTTCAGCAACGCCTTGGCGGAGATCACCGCCTTTACAGGGTCGACCGTGATCGAACCGTCAGCATCCGTCACGGTCTGCCCCTCGAAAGGCTTGGCCAAGGACATACCGGTGTAGTTGAGCGACACCAGCCAATCGAGCTTCGAGGAGTCGACGCCGGACTGCAGCGGAATATCCGCCTTGACGTGGCCGGTGACGCTGCCCGACAGGTCTTCCGGCAGAATGCCGACATGTCGCATGGCGTTGATCGGCTCGTAGGATGCGAGTTCGGCAACAGCGGATGCGTCGCCAGCAACGTCGATGTCGAGCGCGCCGACGACCGGCGGGTGGTTGGCCGCCTTGACCGTCAGCGTGCCATTGCTGGCCGCGACGATGCGACCGCTAGGCATATAGACGGTGCCCGAGGACAAGGAGATATCGACATCGTTGCCGTGGAAGCCGACGACGCCAACCGCGTCGCGTATCGGCGGGATGCGGCCGGCGGTGTCGAAGCGCGATCCCTCGATCTGGAAGCGGCCGAACACCTCATCGGCGGAAAGCGGCACGCCGTTGCCCAGGCGGCCAGGCACGACCTGGAACTGGAGGTTGGCGTCGACGACGCGGCCGCCGAACAGATTGGCCAGCACCCACAGCCGGGCGTTGCGCGCGGAAAACCACGGCCACAGCTGCTTGACGTGAGAGACCTGCATGTTGTGGATGTTGAACGCCAGATTGATCCCCGGCGCCTTGCCGTCGACGAACGCCACGGCGGCGGTGCCAAGCACCTCGCCGGAGGCAGCGGACCGAAGCGCGATCTGCTCGGCGACCAGCCTGTGGCTCACCGTGTTGTAGACACCGGCAATCCGGGCGAGGAAGGTGAGCGCTGGCTCAGGCGACTCCGAAGGTGCAAGCGACGAACCGTCGCTGGTCAGGTCATAGCGATAGGCGGGTTCCTCACCCGCCGCTCCGGTTGCCGGCTTCGGCCCGATCGAACCGGCGAAATCGAATGTCGAGCGGCCGGTCTTCAGCAGCAGTTTGTCGACCTGAACCTTGTTGCTGCCGGCAACCAGTGTCGTATTGACATCGACGTCTGCCGGCAGCAGCCCGCGTGTGCCGAGATCGAGAATGGAGCCCGTCGACGACAAAGCGGCCGTCAGCCGCGATGCATTCACGCCGAACCCTTCCGATCCTGTCAGCTTCAGCGCGACCGCGCCCAACTTGCCGGCAGCGGCCGTGGTGTCACCGGCATCCGCCAGATCGATGCTGGCATCCAGCGCCGTGACGCGGTGCGCCGCGATATCGCGGGTGGCGGAAGCGGCAACGGTGACCGACCTGCCATCGACATCCGCCTTGGACGAAAACTGCATGCCGCCTGGTCCCGACTGCACGACGGTGGCGTCGGTGATCTTGAAGAGCTTGATCGCTGCGGTTTCGGGCAGCACGAATTCGACATTGCGAAGATCGATCTGGCGCAGCGAATCTTCCCGCACGGCATCGAGTGCCCGGTTGACGTTTCCGAACACCGCAGTGGACAGTTTCTCCGGATCGATGAGGCCGTCCTCATTGCGCAGCGCGGCGGTCCAGTCGCCGCCGGACGGCATCGCCGCCACGACAATGCGGGCATCGGAGATCCTGGCGCTGGTCAGCCGCACATCGCCCCACAGCAGCGGGACCAGGCGCACGCCGAAGCGCACGCGGCCGGCATCGGCCATCGGCTTGCCGTCGGCGGTTTTCAGGCTGACGTCGCTGACCTGGAGCGCGACGAAACTCGAACTGTCGAGGGTGATCCGGGCTGGCCCGACCGCGACATTGACATCGACACCGGCCAGTTTCTCAAGAGCCGTTTCCGCTTCCGTCCGAAGCCGTTCGGAACCGACGCCGGAGGCGCCAACCAGATAAACGAGCACGGCCGCCAGCAGCACAAGAGCGACCAGGCCGGCGAATAATCGCGACAGCATGCGAAAGCCGCGCCCGATCGACGCCTGACCAAGCGGCGGCACGCGGCAGGCGGACGGAAACGCCCCCAGGTCGGTGATCTCATCACGCCTGAACCGGATCTTCTCGTGCTGCGGTTGCTCCTGATCCACGCAATTTTCCGTTGTACGAACTCGATCGTGGACGAATCCCCGTTCGACACTATATCGGTGTGGCTTGGCGCGTAACCACAAACAAGGGCATCGGTATGGCTGACCTCGACGTAGGCGATCTGGCGCCGCAATTCGACCTACCACGGGACGGCGGCGGATCAGTCAGCCTTGCCGCATCCCTAGGCAAGCCCATTGTGCTCTATTTCTACCCGCAGGACGACACGACGAGCTGCACGCAAGAGGCGATCAGCTTCTCGCAGCTGAAGCCGGAGTTCGAGAAGGCCGGCGCCGTCGTGATCGGCCTCTCACCTGACAACGCCAAAAAGCACGACAAGTTCAAGTCGAAATACAATCTCACCATCGACCTCGCCGCCGACGAGGAGCGCAAGGTGATCGAAGCCTACCATCTGTGGGTCGAGAAATCGATGTACGGCCGCAAATACATGGGCGTCGAGCGCGCGACGTTCCTGATCGGCCGCGACGGGCGGATCGCCAGGATTTGG
This sequence comes from Mesorhizobium norvegicum, assembly GCF_004919685.1. Classification (GTDB taxonomy): domain Bacteria; phylum Pseudomonadota; class Alphaproteobacteria; order Rhizobiales; family Rhizobiaceae; genus Mesorhizobium; species Mesorhizobium norvegicum. Next base: position 16,963 of record NZ_SMYZ01000161.1, read on the forward strand.
CGCAAGGTCCGGGTCAAGGGCCATGCCGAGGACGTGCTCGAGGCCGTTCGCGCGCTTTGAGGTTTTGCCGGCACGGCTGACTTCCTACAACCTTATGCCCGCCTGACGGGCAATCGACGCCGGCGAGCCGGCACCACAAGCCTTTGTTAACCTTAATAATGTGTAGTCAAGCTGTCGTTGTGTCGTAAACGAAAGCTTGGTCCCGTGAACGCAACCGGTCAGTCAGCAGTCTTCGGCAGGCGCAAGGAGCCCCATACAGTCATCATCGCCCGGGGCAACGAGATCAGGCACTTCACCATCCGGCCCTGGCTCGCGGCCTTTATCGGCTCGGCGCTGGCCGCCATTGCCATCGGCTACCTCGTGGCCACCTCCTACCTCGTGCTGCGCGACGATTTGATCGGTGCGACCACGGCGCGGCAGGCGCGCATGCAGCAGGCCTACGAAGATCGCATTTCGGCGCTTCGCGCCCAGGTCGACCGCATCACCAGCCGCCAATTGCTCGACCAGCAGCTGATGGAAACCAAGGTCAGCGAGCTGCTTGAACGCCAGAGCCAGCTGAGCCAGCGCCACGGTCGGCTTGGCCCGCTGCTTGAACGCGCCGAGAGCGACGTCGGAACAGCGCCAGCCGAAGATCCGGCAGCGGTTGCGAAGCCGGACAAACGCGCCGAAGTGACCGGCAGCATCAACCCGCCCGCGCAGAATTATGCGGTCGCCAGCCTGAGCGCCGACCTCGGCGCAGGCGACACCAGGCCGTTCTCGCTGTGGTCGACGCGCTCCGATCCGCTGCCCAACGATTCAGCCGCGGATCGTGCCGACAAGCTCTTCGTGTCGATCAACCAGTCGCTGAAATCCATTGAAAGCGATCAGCTCACCCGCATCAGCACGCTTGCCGACAAGGCCTACAAGAGCGCCGACGCGATCACCCAGGCGCTTCAAGCGGCCGGACTGCCCGTCGACAGCGACTTCGGCAAGGGCGATAGCGATGTCGGCGGACCGCTGATCCCGCTCGACAGTTCGATGATGTTCGACAGCAAGGTCAAGGAGTTGGACGAAGCGCTTGACGCGCTCGACCACCTCAAGAAGGAAGCACGCCAGCTGCCGCTGACCAATCCGGCTCCGGGTCACTCCGTCACCAGCCCGTTCGGTGTCCGCACCGACCCAATCCTCGGCACCGCCGCACTGCATTCCGGCATGGATTTCAGGGCGCCGATCGGCATGGCCGCCAAGGTCACGGCGCCCGGAATCGTCACCAAGGCAGGCTGGAACGGCGGCTATGGCCGCATGGTGGAAGTCGACCACGGCAACGGTTTCGCAACGCGCTACGGGCATCTCAGCGAGATCGACGTGAGCGTTGGCGAGAAACTGGATGCCGGCGCCGTCATCGGTAAGACCGGCAGCAGCGGCCGCTCGACCGGCCCGCATCTGCATTACGAAGTCCGCCACAATGGCGAAGCGATCGATCCCTTGCGCTTCCTGACTGTCGGCAAGAAGGTCGCCCAGTATCTGTAAGCGATCTTGGGCTCCTGCTCCATGTGGCCAACGACCATCCTGATGACTGGCTAAGGCGCTCCTATCGACAGAAACAAGGTGGCGGCCGAAACCAGGGTGGCCGCACCGACTTTCAAGGCGGCCTCATCCACGCGAAACCTGGCGTGGTGAAGCGGAAACACCGATCCGACCGCTTCGTTGCGGATTCCAAGCCGGAATTAGACCGACGGACGCTTCTCGCTGTAGTAGCCAAAGTCGTCCGCGATCGTCCATCCAGGCGTGTTGAGAACATTGTCGGCCCCGATGCAGGCCTTGGCACTGGCGACAATCAGCTCCGTCATCTCGACGTCGTTGACGACTCCGGGTTCGCCCTTGTGGATGTCGACCTGCACACTGGCGCCATGGGCCGTCGCTATTGCCTCCAGCATCGCACGAACACGGCGCCAG
>NZ_SMYZ01000162.1 GCF_004919685.1 Mesorhizobium norvegicum
AGGACAGAGGGGGGTGCCTCGCATCAGCGGAGGTCATTTCACCCCGGCAGCCTCTCCTCAATCACCCGCGCCGAGCCCGGCACCAACTGCCCGTCATGATCGAAGCGCAGCACCACCACCCAGTTGAACACGTCATCGGGCCATTCGCCGTTCGGCAGCAGCGCCGTCGGATCGGCGCCGAACGCCTTGAGGAGCTTCGCCATCTGGCCGTGATGCCAGGCGATCAGGATCGACCTGCCATGGCTTTCGCTGGCGAGAGCCGCAACGAGGCCTTGGACATCCTTGTCGGCGAAGCGCTGGTCGATGGGCAGTTTCAGTGACTTGGCGAGCGGCGTCAGCGTCAGCCGTTCGCGCGCGCTGTTGCTGGAATCGGCAGTGGCTACCAGCACATCGGGCCGGAACGGCCCGCCGTCCAGAATAAAAGGCTGGAAGTAGGCGACATAGGCTTGCGCGCGGGCTTCGCCCTCGGGCGACAGGCCGGTGCCGCTGTCGGTCTTTTCGCCGTGGCGGACGATCAGAACCGTGGTGTCGGCAAGCCCGGTGGTGGTGTCGCCGCCGGCATGGGTGGACAAGGCAAGCGCCATCACCCACAAGGCTGCGAGAACAAGGCGTTTCATGTCGGGTCCTTCCGGCGGGAGGCGGTTTCCAAGGCCCCCAATCAGCGCATCAATCCGACGGAATCAGGGCCGCCGTGGTGTCAGGCCAGCCGGGTGGTCAAGATGCATGGCGCCTCACGCAGCTTCCCTTGCCCAGAGCCTGTGGTCATGGCGGCGGAAGTAGCGCGCCACCAGGCGCTGTTGCTTGGCCCTGACGAGGTCGGGCAGGCGCCGCTCCTGGCGCCAGCGCGGCATGTTGCGCCAGCAGGCGATAAAGTGGGCTGCGTCCTCGATGGCTTCCTGCGCTGACAGCGCCGGGGCGATCGCCGCCTGGAACAGCGTCTGCGACTGCTTCAGCTCGTCGATGACAGCCTTGCGCCGGAAATGATCCTGGCGGGCGTGGGCAATGCCGTTGCGGCGGATCGCCTCGAAAGCTTCAAGCAAGGCAGGGCTGTCGCCGGTGTAACCGCAGGAGCGGGCGAAATCGGCGGCTTCCATCGTCACTCCCGGCTCGACGCGGCGGCGCGTTCGCGCCCCGACTCACATTTGCGAGATTATGTAAGCATAACTCAAAAATTGACAGAAGAAAAACTTTTGGGCGTGTTTGAAAACTGCGACTCGACTCCCGGCGCAAAACGCAGGAATATGTGAACAAATCAGGAACAAAAGGCGAGGGAGGGGCGATGGCGTTGCCGGGCAAGGAAGCAGTGATCGCGCATGTCGTCTCGATCTCGGTCGAGTGCGCCGATTGCGGCCGCAACAGATGGTGGCGGCCCGATCAGTTGAAGCGGTTCGGGGTGACGGGCAACACGCCGCTGGCCGCCTTGTCGGGCCGCATCGTCTGCGCGGCCTGCCGCGCCGACGGCCTGCCGGGCGCGACCGTTGCGATCCAGGCGGCGTTCATCGACGAGCGCCAACGCGTGCGCAGCGAAGCGCAGATGCTGAGTGACAGAGAGGTGCCGCTGGAGGGGTCGCGGCGGGCTTGAGGGGGCTGGTTTTGCCTTCTCCCCCTGTGGGAGAAGGTGGATCGACGCGTAGCGACGAGACGGATGAGGGGTGTTCCAG
>NZ_SMYZ01000163.1 GCF_004919685.1 Mesorhizobium norvegicum
GTTGCGCATGCGCAACAGCGCCTCAAGGAAGCCGAAAAGCTGGGTTTTGGAAGCGCGGTTCTGCCCTCGGGCAGCGGGGAACTGGCCGGGGGGATCGGGGCCGGTTCTTTCCAGCCGACCGAGCTTGCCGACCTCGTGGCACGCATAGCCGGCTCACGCCGAAGCCGCGTGGACGAAGAAGATTAGAGCATCGGACCCGAAAGCGGGAACCGGTTTTGGGGAAACCCGATGCTCCGCGCTATAATGCGGCTCATGGAGTGGGGCGAAAGACATGCCGATTACGCTGCTTGACGGAATTCTCGTCGGCTTCACTCTGGTCTCGGCGATGCTCGCCATGGTTCGCGGCTTCTCGCGCGAAATCCTGTCCGTCGTTTCCTGGGCAGCAGCGGCAGCGGCGGCGTTCTTCTTCTACAAGCCGGTTCTGCCTTACCTCAAGCCCTACATCGAGAATGAAAAGATCGCCATGGCGGCCTCCGCCGGCGTCGTCTTCATCATCGCGCTGATCGTCGTCTCGGTGATCACCATGAAGCTCGCCGACTGGATCATCGATTCCAGGATCGGCGCGCTCGATCGCACGCTGGGTTTCCTCTACGGCGCCGCGCGCGGTATACTCGTCGTCGCCGTCGCCCTGCTGTTCTTCAACTGGCTGGCTGGCGCCAAGGCTCCAGCCTGGGTCACGGATGCCAAGTCGCGGCCGCTGCTCGAGCAGATCGGCGCCAAGCTCGAAAGCCTGCTGCCCGAGGATCCGGAAAACGCCATCCTCAAGAAGCTCAACCCGAATCAGCCGGCCGCAGAGACGCCCGCAGCTCCGGACGCACCGGCGGCGGACGCTCCAGCAGGTGGCGACGATGCCAACACGCCGGCGCCTGACGATGATGCTGCAACACCGCCGGCGGACAACGCGCCGGCCAATCCGGCGCCGGCTGCACCGGCAAACTGACGCCGAAAACGGCGTCAGGACCTAACGATGGTGTGAGCGGCTGCACGGCGCGCGTTGCTTTCGACGCGAACCCGCACTATATGGCGATTTTAGCGGAGCTTAAGATGGCAGACGCAGACGACGTGCTTTCCGCCGAGGCCGACGACCATTTCCACGACGAATGCGGCGTGTTCGGCATTTTCGGCCGGCAGGATGCAGCGGCCATCGTCACACTGGGCCTGCATGCGCTGCAGCACCGCGGACAGGAAGCGGCCGGCATCGTTTCCTACGACGGCAGCCAGTTCCATGTTGAACGCCATGTCGGCCTGATCGGCGACACCTTCACCAAGCAGCGCGTCATCGACAGTCTGCAAGGCAACCGCGCCATCGGCCATACACGCTATGCCACCACTGGCGGCGCCGGCATGCGCAACATCCAGCCTTTCTTCGCCGAGTTGGCCGATGGCGGCTTCGCCGTCGCCCATAACGGCAATCTGACCAATGCCATGACCGTGCAGCGCGCTCTGCAGAAGCAGGGCGCGATCTTCTCCTCGACCTCCGATACCGAGACGCTTTTGCACCTTGTCGCCACCAGCAAGGAGCGCGATCTGAACTCGCGTTTCATCGATGCGGTGCGGCAGGTCGAGGGCGCGTTCTCGCTGGTGGCGATGACGGCCAAGAAGATGATCGGCTGCCGCGACCCGCTCGGCATCCGGCCGCTGGTGCTGGGCGATCTCGACGGCGCCTGGATCCTGGCCTCCGAAACCTGCGCGCTCGACATCATCGGCGCGCGTTTCGTGCGCGACCTGAAGCCCGGCGAGATGGTCGTCGTGACGTCCAAGGGCATTGAAAGCCTGTTCCCCTTCGAGCCGCAGAAGACCCGCTTCTGCATCTTCGAATATGTCTATTTCGCGCGGCCGGATTCCTCGGTCGAAGGCCGCAACGTCTATGAGGTGCGCAAGCGCATCGGCGCCGAGCTGGCGGTCGAAAGCCCGGTCGAGGCCGACATCGTCGTGCCGGTGCCGGATTCGGGCACGCCGGCGGCGATCGGCTTCAGCCAGGCGGCCGGCATTCCCTTCGAGCTCGGCATCATCCGCAACCACTATGTCGGCCGCACCTTCATCCAGCCCGGCGATTCGATCCGCCACATGGGCGTCAAGCTGAAGCACAATGCCAACCGCCGCATGATCGAGGGCAAGCGCGTGGTGCTGGTCGACGACAGTATCGTGCGCGGCACCACCAGCCAGAAGATCGTGCAGATGGTGCGCGACGCCGGTGCCAAGGAAGTGCATATGCGCATCGCCTCGCCGCCGACACGCGCCTCCTGCTTCTACGGCGTCGACACGCCGGAGAAATCGAAGCTTCTGGCATCGCGCATGTCGGTAGAGGAGATGGCCGAGTTCATCCGCGTCGATTCGCTTGGGTTCCTCTCCATCGACGGACTCTACCGCGCCGTCGGCGAGGCCAGCCGCGACAACGACCAGCCGCAATTCTGCGATGCCTGCTTCACCGGCCAGTACCCGACCCGCCTGCTCGACTTCGAAGGCCACGACAATGTGCGCACGCTGTCGCTGCTGGCGACGAGCGGGACGTAGGCTCTTGCGGCAACCGTGAATTTCGCCGGTTTGCAAATTTCGCCGCGATCGCTTTGTCGCGCCCTCCTCGAAACAGCCGATCTCCCCCCTTG
>NZ_SMYZ01000164.1 GCF_004919685.1 Mesorhizobium norvegicum
AAATCTGATTGAACTAAACCGCTGCCGCGGTAGCTGATGCGCGGGTCTGGCCTGAGGAGGCCCCTGTCTGAGAAGATTTGGTGTCGAGCCAACCTTCCAGACAGGAGAACCCCAGATGGCCCAGATAAGCCCTCTGCGTCAGCGGATGATTGAAGATCTGACGATCCGCAATTTGTCACCGGAGACCCAGCGATCCTACGTGCATCACGTGGCGAAGTTCAGTCGATTTTTTGGACGATCACCCGATCAACTGGGATACGAAGAGGTGCGCGCCTATCAGGCCCACTTGGTGGGCCGAAGGGTCTCGTGGGCGCGTTGAACCAGACCGTTTGCGCCTTGCGTTTCTTCTACGGCGTGACGCTGGGTCGATCTGATCTGCCTGAGCGGATCGCTTACGCCCGGACGCCGCGCAAGTTGCCGGTCGTGCTGAGTGCCGATGAGGTGGTCGGCTTTCTGCAGGCCGTGAAGGGGACGAGGAACCGGGTCGCTCTGATGACCACCTATGCGGTGGGCTTACGCGCCGCGGAGGCGGCGCGTCTGCAGGTGAGCGACATCGATAGCAGCCGGATGGTCATTCGCATCGAGCAGGGCAAGGGCGGCAAGGACCGCTATGTAATGCTGTCGCCGCAGCTGCTGGAGATTTTGCGCGTCTATTGGCGGTTGACCAAGCCGGGGCGATGGCTATTTCCCCGGCGCGATGGCCGCGGCCCGATCCACCCGCAGACCTTGGGGATCGCCTGTCGAGCAGCCTGCGAGTTCCTGGGCGTTGAGAAGCGGGTGACGGTGCACACCCTTCGCCACAGCTTCGCCACCCACCTTTTGGAAGCCGGCACGGACATAAGGATCATTCAGGTGCTGCTGGGCCATCGCAGCCTGGCGACGACGACACTCTACGCCCAGGTCTCAACGGCTGTGATCGGCCGGACCGCCAGTCCCTTTGATCAGCTCCACATGGAGATCACGCCGCCCGGCTGAGCCCCGCGCCATGCGCCCGGATCTGGAAGTGGCGGATGTATTCCACCGTCACGGGGCTGATTATCGCCGCGACCATGCCGGCCATCTCGGGCGTGTCGAGCGCCGGGTCATGGCCGCGGTGGAAGCGTGCCGGACCGCGGCCCTGGGCGGTCACGCCGAACACTGCACCGACTGCGGCCTCGTGCGGCAAGCCTATAACTCCTGCCGCAACCGCCACTGCCCTAAGTGCCAGGGCCTAGCCCGCGCCCAGTGGCTGGCCGAGCGGCAGGCTGAGCTGCTGCCGGTCCCATACTTCCACGTGGTCTTCACCGTCCCGGCCCAGATCGCTGAGATCGCCTTCCAGAACAAGGCGGCGGTCTATGCGATCCTGTTCAAGGCCGCATCCGAAGCCTTGAGGGTGGCGGCGGCCGATCCCAGGCATCTGGGCGCCGAGATCGGCGTGGTCGCCGTGCTTCATACTTGGGGTCAAAATCTCCACCATCATCCGCATGTCCACTGCGTCGTGCCCGGCGGCGGCCTGTCGCTGGACGGCCAGCGCTGGGTGGCCTGCCGGTCGGGATTTTTCCTGCCCGTGCGGGTTCTGTCGCGCCTGTTCAGGCGGCTATTCCTGGAGCGCCTGCAGGACGCCTTCGACGCCGGCCAGCTTCGCTTCTTCAGCGATCTCGCCAGCCTGGCCGACCCTGCCACTTTCTGCGCCCAACTGGCTGGACTGAAGCGGATCGAATGGGTCGTCTACGCCAAGCCCCCGTTCGGCGGTCCCGAACAGCTCCTCGCCTATCTGGGCCGCTACACCCATCGCGTCGCCATCGCCAACAGCCGCCTCGTGAGCCTGGACCAGGGAAAGGTCAGCTTCCGATGGAAGGACTATCGCCACCACGACAAGTCCAAGCACAAGCTCATGACCTTAAGCGCCGACGAGTTTATCCGGCGCTTCCTGCTGCACGCCCTTCCAGACGGATTCCATCGCATCCGCCATTACGGCCTCCTCGCCAACGGCCACCGCGTCGCCAAACTCGCCCAGTGCCGTCTTCTTCTGGCGGCGCCCACGCCGCCGACGCCGGACCCGACCGCCGACTATCGCCAGCGTTACCGCTGTCTCACAGGGCGCTCCCTGGACATCTGTCCGGGCTGCGGCGGCGCCATGGCCTCGCTCGGCCCGATCCCGCGCAAGGCTCCCTCCTGGCCAAACACCTCATGACACGCCGCGCACCGACACGCTCGCACCGTCCATCCCGGCGTCTGCTACAGTCGCCGCCGGGGCCTTTGCGCGCCGCTAGTCAAAGTCGCAGCCTGGCTGTCGCCAGCAACGCTGCACCTCAGCGTCAACGACCCAATGGCGCCGTCTCTCGCGTCGCAGATGGTCCTGCATCGCGACGACGGGCGACTGCCCCGGAGCGATCGGCGAGCCCGCTCCGGCGCCTCGGACACACTGTCGAGCCCTAAATCCCCATAGCCCCGCCCGCCATCCCGCGGTTCAGTTCAATCAGGCTTCAATGTAGTCGCGACCCGTGCGCGCCCGCCCAATCGCGCCCGCGACTACACAGAACCCTCCAGATTCA
>NZ_SMYZ01000165.1 GCF_004919685.1 Mesorhizobium norvegicum
TTGCCGATCAGGACACTAGGTCGTATCGATATTCAGGTGATGCCGGCCTGCAAATGGCAGCTTCCTGCGCTTCCGGTGCTCACGTACAAGAAGTACGCTCCGCTCCGGTTCTCGGAATCCACCATTTTCGACTCGGCCTGACCTGAATCTCAACAGACCTGGCGGCGCCTCAGGGTGCTTTCGCCGCTCAGTTCCTTAGCCGGTAGCCGGTCCTGAAGATCCAGGCGACGATGGTTATGCAGACCAGCAGGAAGACGACGGTCATGCCGAGGCTGACGCCGACCGAAACGTCGGACTTGCCGTAAAAGCTCCAGCGGAAGCCGCTGATCAAATAGACGACCGGGTTGAACAGCGTCACCGTGCGCCAGACTTCGGGCAGCATGTTGATCGAATAGAAGCTGCCGCCAAGGAAGGTCAGCGGCGTGATGATCAAGAGCGGCACCAGCTGCAGCTGCTCAAAACTCTTCGCCCAGATGCCGATGATGAAGCCGAACAGGCTGAAGGTCACCGCCGTCAGCACCAGGAAGGCGAGCATCCAGAACGGGTGCAGGATGGTGAGCGGCACGAACAGCGACGCGGTGGCCAGAATGATCAGGCCGAGGATGATCGACTTGGTCGCCGCGCCGCCGACATAGGCGATGACGATCTCCAGATAGGAGACCGGCGCCGACAAAAGCTCGTAGATCGAGCCGACGAATTTCGGGAAGTAGATGGCAAAGGAGGCGTTGGAGATCGACTGCGTCAAGAGCGACAGCATGATCAGGCCGGGCACGATGAAGGCCCCGTAGCTGATGCCGTCGATCTCGGTGATGCGCGAGCCGATGGCCGAGCCGAAGACGACGAAATACAGCGATGTCGAGATGACCGGCGAGACGATGCTCTGCAGCACGGTGCGGAAAGCCCGCGCCATTTCCATCCGGTAGATCGCCCATACCGCATGTAGGTTCATGGCCGCGCGCGGGTTCATGGCTCTCTCCTCACCAGATTGACGAAGATCTCCTCGAGCGAACTGTTTTGCGTGTCGATGTCGCGGAACTGGATGCCGCCGGCCTCGAGATCGCGGATGAGCGAGGCGACGCCCGGCCGCTCGGCCTGGTTGTCATAGGTGTAGGTCAGCTGCCCGCCATCCGGCGACAGCTCCAGTGCATAGTGCGAGAACGCTTCCGGAATGGCCGTCAGCGGATTGCGCAGTTCCAGCACCAGCCGCTTGCGGCCGAGCTTGCGCATCAGTTCGGCCTTGTTCTCGACCAGGATGATCTCGCCGCGGTTGATGACGCCGACGCGGTCGGCCATCGCCTCGGCCTCCTCGATGTAATGCGTGGTGAGGATGATGGTGACGCCATCGTCGCGCAGCCGGCGCACCATCGCCCACATGTCCTGGCGCAGTTCGACATCGACGCCGGCGGTCGGCTCGTCGAGGAACAGGATGCGCGGCTCATGCGACAACGCCTTGGCGATCATCAGCCGGCGCTTCATGCCGCCCGACAGGGTAATCGCCTTGGCGTCCTTCTTGTCCCACAGCGAGAGATCGCGCAGCACCTTCTCGACAAACGCCGGATTAGCCGGCTTGCCGAACAGGCCGCGGCTGTAATTGACCGTCGCCCAGACGCTCTCGAAGGCGTCGATGGTCAGTTCCTGCGGCACCAGGCCGATCAGGCTGCGCGCGGCGCGATAATCCTTATTGATGTCGTGGCCGTCGACGGTGACGGTGCCCGACGAGCGATTGACGATGCCGCAGACGATCGAGATCAGCGTCGTCTTGCCGGCGCCGTTAGGCCCGAGCAGCGCAAAGATCTCGCCGCGCTGGATGTCGAGATTGACCTCCTTGAGCGCGGTAAAACCGGTGGCGTAGGTCTTGGAGACCCCGGAAATAGACAGGATGGAGGGCATGGATGAAAACGGCTGCTTGAAAGAGGTCCCCTGATATAGGCCGAATGTCGGTGCATGCAACCGCAAGTCGATGCCGCTCCTGCCAGTTCTCCACAATCGTTGCCGGCGGACACTCCGGCCGCTGCCGGGACTGAGATGCGCTCGGCGACACGCCGGACCCCGGCGCATAGGCTGAGCCATGCTGCGCATGCGTCATATTGGCAGGGCGCTGCGGCGTTCCGCCTCGCGGCGGGACGCCGCTTTGACCGACCGGCGCGACAGGCCTATTCTTGCAGGCATTAGAAGCAGCCGGAGCCCACCATGGACCCGCTCATCCTGTCGCGCATGCAATTCGGCGCAAATATTTCGTTCCATATATTGTTTCCGACGATCACCATTGCGCTTGGCTGGGTGCTGCTGTTCTTCAAGCTGCGCTACAACGCGACCGGCGATTCAGCCTGGATACGCGCCTACTTCACCTGGGTGAAGGTGTTCGCACTGTCCTTCGCCATGGGCGTGGTTACCGGCGTCACCATGAGCTTCCAGTTCGGCACCAATTGGCCGGGCTACATGGAAAAGGTCGGCAACATTGCCGGGCCGCTGCTGGCCTACGAGATCCTCACCGCCTTCTTCCTCGAAGCGGCCTTCCTCGGCATCATGCTGTTCGGCTTCCGCCGCGTCTCCAACCGCATCCACACGCTGGCAACGGTGCTGGTCGCAGGCGGCACCACCGTCTCGGCCTTCTGGATCATCGCGCTCAATTCCTGGATGCAGACGCCGGCCGGCTTCGAGATCCGCGACGGCGTGGCGCATGCCGTCGACTGGTGGGCTGTTGTCTTCAACCCGTCGATGCCCTACCGGCTGGTTCATATGCTGCTTGCCTCTGGGCTCACGGTATCCTTCCTGATCGCCGGCCTATCGGCGCTACGCTATCTCTACGGCGACCGTTCGGAATCGATGTGGAAGGCGCTGCGCACCGGCGTCTTCACCGCGGCGATCCTGATCCCGATCCAGATCTTTGCCGGCGACCAGCATGGTCTCAACACGCTGGAGCACCAGCCGCAGAAGATCGCCGCCATGGAGGCCAACTGGAACACCGGCCCCAACGTGCCGCTGGTTCTCTTCGCCCTGCCCGACGAGGCGGCCAAGGAAAACAGGTTCGAGATCGCCATTCCCGACGGCGCCAGCCTGGTGCTGCGGCACTCGACCAGCGGCGTGGTGCCGGGGCTGAACGACTATCCCGGCAACCATCCGCCGGTCTTCCCGGTGTTCTGGGGTTTCCGCATCATGGTCGGCACCGGCGTCCTGATGCTGCTCGTCTCATGGTCGGCGGCTTTCTTCCTCAAGCGCCGGCACAGCCTGCCGAAGCCGCTCGCTCTGCTGATGGTGCCGATGGCGCTGTCGGGCTGGCTGGCGACGCTGGCCGGCTGGTACACCACCGAAATAGGCCGCCAGCCCTGGCTGGTGACCGGCGTGCTGAAAACCGCCGACGCGGTCGGCCCGGTGGCCGGCAGCCATGTCGCGCTGACACTGGCCATCTATCTCATTCTCTATGTGCTTTTGCTGATCGCCTATCTCGGCGTGCTGGTGCACCTGGCGCTGAAGGCGGCAAAGGACGGCGACTCATCGCCGCTGCCGGGCGCGATGAAGACGGCCATGTCGCAACCGGCTGCGGGGGAGTAAGAAGATGACTTTCGACTGGCCAACCGCGCTTCCGCTGATCTTCGCCGGCCTGATGGGCCTCGCCATCCTGATCTACGTCATTCTCGACGGTTTCGATCTCGGCATCGGCATCCTGTTCGCCGCTGCTGAAGACGCCGAGCAGGACACGATGATTGCCGCGATCGGTCCGTTCTGGGACGCCAACGAAACCTGGCTGGTGCTGGCCGTCGGCCTGCTGCTGGTCGCCTTCCCGATGGCGCATGGCGTCATCCTGACCGCGCTCTACATTCCGGTCTTCGTGCTGCTGGTCGGGCTGATCCTGCGCGGCGTCGCCTTCGATTTCCGCGCCAAGGTGCCGACCGAGCGCAAGCACCGCTGGAACCGCATTTTCTTCCTCGGTTCGATCATCGCTTCGCTGGCACAGGGCTACATGCTGGGCGTCTATGTGCTGGGCCTCGATGTCGGCTTCGGCGGCATGGCGTTCGGCGTGCTGGTAGCGTTCTGCCTGGCCGCCGCCTACGCGGCGATGGGCGCCGCCTGGGTGATCTACAAGACCGAAGGCGAGTTGCAGAAGAAGGCGGTGCGCTGGCTGCGCACGACGCTGGTGCTGACCGCGCTCGGCATGGCTGCCATCTCGCTGGCGACGCCGTTCGCCAGCCCGCGCATCTTCGACAAATGGTTCGTCTGGCCCGCGATGCTCTATCTGTCGCCGCTGCCGATCCTGTCGGCCCTGCTGTTCGGCTGGCTGTGGCGGCAGACCTTCCACCTGCCGAAGCCCGACGACCGCCATTCGCTGACGCCGTTCCTGACGCTGGCCGCCATCTTCGCGCTCGGCTTTGCCGGCCTCGCCTGGTCGTTCTACCCGTTCGTGGTGCCGGATCGCCTGACCATCTGGCAAGCGGCCTCGGCGCCGGAGAGCCTGGCCATTATCCTGGCCGGCGCCGTGGTCGTGCTGCCGGTCATCATCTTCTATTCCTTCTATGCCTACCGGGTGTTTGGCGGGAAGGCGACGGACCTGACTTATGATTAGTTCCTCGACGTAGTGAACCATCGCAACCATCCGGAAATTGGCCGAGGCCTTCCCAACTTCGTCATCCCTGGGCGAAGCAGGAGCGAAGCTCCGTCGCGGAGACCCTGGGATCCATGCCGCGACCTTGGTCGTGGAGTGCAGCGGTGCAGAATTCTGAACTGTGGCGACGCTTATGTGTCACGGCATGGATCCTATGGTCTGCGCCGCGTCGCTTCGCTCCTTGCCCCGCCATAGGATGACGAAGCGATAGATGTTTCCGCCAATCTGCAAGGCATGCGATCCTGCCAACGCGAGAAACGGGGAAATTAGCTTGTTCTAATCCAGTCTTCTTTTTGACTGTTAGAGCCAAGTTCTTGCGGCCAAGTGCCGGCCGGAAAGACAATCTTCATCTTCCAGCGGAATAACCTCTTCAGCCGGCCAGTCAGGGTTGCCGGCGAGAAGAAGGGCAATCCGATGCGCGATGTCCACCTCACCCCGGCTAGCCGGGAGCGCCTGGTCTTGCTGTTGCTGCGCGTGCTTGCTCTTGTCACAGCACTTGCCCTTGCCGGCCTGTTGCCCTCGCTGGCGCACGCCCAGGAAACGGCCAACTGGAGCGGTGTGTGGGACACCAAATGGCGCGGCGGCGGCGCCCAGATCAAGTTCGAGCAGAACGGTACCGAGGTCAAAGGCGTCTATCCCCTCTACGCCGGCCGCATCGAGGCGCAGGCCGAGGGCGAAAAGCTTGTCGGCCGCTGGTTCGAGGGCAATCGCCAGGGCGAATTCTCCTTCGTCCAGTCGCCCGACGGCGCGAGCTTCATGGGTCGCTTCGAATCCGCCACCGCCGAATGGTGGACGGGCGTGCGCGTCAGCGCCGTCGAGGGCATCGACGTCGATCAGACGGACCCGATGACCACCATGCGCTCGTTCCTGCAGACGATGAACGAGAGCGGCGCCGACAATGTGGCACGCGCCACCGGCGGCGGCATGGGCCTGGCCGCACTCGCCGCCGGCCTCATCGATGTCAGCGACGCCGATCGTGGCGGCCTCAACATGCCCGACTACACCAAGCTTCTGTTTTCCGTCATCGACAAGACGACCTTCCGCCTGTGGAGCCTGCCACATGAAGCAATCGCCGGCGACGCGGTGACGGCCAGGCTGCAGCAATACGACACTAGCGTTTCCTTCGACGCCGGCTTTCGCCGCAAGGATGGCGCCTGGTTCATCGTCGGCCCGCCGCTCAGCCAGCTGCAGGCCAAGCTTGCCGAATTCCAGGCGGCACGCGGCGAGGCCGTCGACATGGTCGACGACCCCGGCAAGCTCGCCTCGCCGCGCGATACGTTCAAGATGCTGCTCGGCGGCATCACCGAGGTCGGCGATCCGGCCGACGCCGCACTCGACCTGCGCGACTACAATCCGGCGGTGCGCGCCGACGAGGCGATCCTGCTCGAGCGCTACCTGAAGAAGGTCATCGACCGCATCGGCTATGTCTACTGGCAGGAGATCCCCGACGATCCCAAGTCGAACACGCCCTATGTCTATTTCGAGCACCCGTCCGGCAATGTCGTCGTCGGCCCGGTCGACACCGGCAAGCCGGGCGCGGCGGGCAAGATCTGGCAGTTCACGCCCGAGACGCTGGCCAACATCCGCGCGCTCTATGCCGATGTCGAGGATGTGCCGGTGGCGCCGGAATTCGCTGCCTTCGCCAGCAGCGATCCGTTCTTCGCCACGCGCGGCCTCGCCCGTGAGATCAGCCCCGCGCTGCTCACCCGAGCCGGGCCGATCGAGCGCTGGCAATGGCTGGCGCTTGGGCTGGCGGCGCTCGCCGGCATCGCCTTCGGCTTCATCGCCAATGCGGTCATCGAGCTCATTGCCCGCAGCCGTGGCACCGAGCGCTCCGGCTTCCTGCGCGTCGTCGCCTGGGCGGTGCGCGCCATCGTGCTTGGCCTGTTGCTGCTGTTTGCGCTGCGCCCGCTCGGCCTGCCGCAGGTCATCGCGGCGCCGGTCAAGGCGGCGGCCTGGAGCCTGATCGTCATCGGCTTCGCGCCGGTGGTCTGGCATCTCATCGGCAGCATCGCCGGCCATTATCGCAGGCTGTGGCAGGTGCCGGGCTATCACGACACGCTGATTTCGCTGTCCACCGGCGTGGCCCGCGTCGCCGTGCTGGTTGTCGCCTTCCTGCTGCTCGCCGAAGTGCTGGCCATCCCCTATGAAGGCGTCATCGCCGGTCTCGGCATTGGCGGCCTGGCGGTGGCGCTGGCGGCGCAGCCGACGTTGCAGAATTTCCTCTCCGGGCTGACGCTTTATGCCGACCGCCCGGTCAGCGTCGGCGACTTCTGCAAGTTCGGCGACCAATCGGGCACGATCGAGCATATCGGCATGCGCTCGACCCGCATCCGCTCGCTCGACCGCACCATCATCTCGGTGCCGAATTCCGACTTCGCCGGCATGCAGATCGAGAATTACGCGCATCGCGACCGCACCCGTTTCGCGACCACGCTGCAGCTGCGCTACGAGACGACGCCCGACCAATTGCGCTACACGCTGGCCGAACTGCGCAAGCTTTTGATCGCGCATCCGCGCGTCATCGACGACCCGTGCCGGGTGCGCTTCGTCGGCTTCGGCCCCTATTCGCTCGATGTCGACATCTCGACCTACATCATGACGTCGGACGCCGGCGAATTCCTCGCCATCCGCGAGGACATCCTGTTGTCGATCATCAACATCATGGACGAGGCCGGCGCGCAGTTCGCCTTCCCGGCGCAGATGGAATACAGCGCCGCCGACCTGCCGATCGACGACGACAAGCGCATCGCCGCCGAAAAACGTGTCAGCGACTGGCGCGAGGCGGACAATCTGCCCTTCCCCGATTTCAGCCAGATCGACAAGTTCGGCTTCAACAACACGCTTGCCTACCCGCCGCCGGGCTCGGCGCATTACCGCGAGACGGAGCCGGATCCGCAGTCGGCAGAGGCGAGGGCGACGCTGGAAAAGGTGCGCTGGAGTTTGCCGTGGCGGAAGGGGGCGGCTTAGCCCTCCCTCAGGAGCGAGGCACCCCCCTCTGGCCTG
>NZ_SMYZ01000166.1 GCF_004919685.1 Mesorhizobium norvegicum
CGCTCCGGTTCTCGGAAGCCGCCGTTTTCGACTCGGCCTGACCTGAATCTCTGCACACCCTGGTCACGCAAACCCTATTTTGAGGCAACGCTATTTCCGGCCCATCTCGAAATAGTTGGGCAGCGGAATAAGTCTTGTGAAGATGGTGCCCTGGGCGAAGACGCGCAGTTCCAGCATCGATCCTGACGACCGTTCGGCGCTCTGGTCGAACAGGAAATTGCCGAGCGAATAGACCTCCGCCACATCGCCGCCGGCCAGCGGGACAATTGCTTCGCTCGACACATGTGGGTGGCCGCCGACGATGGCTGAAGCGCCGCGCAGCCGCATCTGGTCGGCAAGCATGTCTTCACGCTCCGACGGTCCGGTCTTGTACTCGCGGCCCCAGTGGACGAAGGCGACCACCGGCCGCCCGGCATCCTCGTGCAACAGCCGGTCGAGCAGGGCAGGGGTGATAAGGTCGGTGTTCTTGGAGCCGTTGGTGTCGATGTCGGTCAGGCCGACAAGATCGAGATCGGCAAGCGCCAGCGTCTCGCCCTGGCCGAAATGCGGGATGCCGGCTTCATCCAGCGCGCGCAGCGTCTCCGCATAGCCTGACGGTCCGAGATCATAGGCGTGGTTGTTGGCGAGCCCGACGCCGGCGACATGCAGCCGCTTCAGCATGTCGACAGCCAGGCCTTGCGGCATCGCCAGCGTCATGTCGTCGATCGCTTCCGGCACGTTGGGCAGGATGACGCCTTCGAGGTTGACGATCAGCGGCCGTGATCCGGTCAGGGCCAGGACGCTGTCGACGATCCGGTCGGCAACACCGTCGCGAACCAGGATCTTCTTCATGGCGCGGCCGAAATTCACGTCGCCGGCGAGGTAGTAGATCCTGTCCTTTGGCCGCGCCGGATTGTTGAAGCCGGGGCCGAAGGCGCCGAACAGCGCCACCACATAGCTGGTGGTCCGCTCGACATAGTCCGACGTGTGTTCCTGCGAGTTCTCATTGGCGACGACCAGCGGCTGGGCGCCGAACAATTCCCGCTGCAGCCTGGTCTGGATATAGAGCGCACCGACGGAATCTGCATGATCGGGCTGGCGAAGTGCTGATATGCCGTCGAGCGAACCGGCGGCCAGCATGTTCAGGGACTGCTGGTCGAAGCGCCTGGAATCATGCTGCGGGAGATAGTGCGAGAAGTCGGTGGATTCGACGATCAGCGTGTCCTGGTCGACAATCGGTTTGAGAGCCTCGGCCAGCCTGTCCCAGTCGCTGCGGCGCGCCTTGACCGACATTGCCACGGGCACGATTTTCGCTTCGGGGAAATAGTGATGCAGGAAAGGCAACATGGCGCGTACGCCATGTTCCTTGTCGAACAGACAGGACTCCTCGACCATGTCGCTGTTCGTCTCAAGCCGCCGCACGGCGTCGGTGTCGGCCGCCACTGGGCCAAGCACGGTATCGAAGCCGCGCAGCGAGGTGGCGTACAGTCTGTGCGTCTTGTGGAAATGGTCCGGCGACAGGATGACGATGCGCTTGTAGCGGAAGCCGGACGCCGCCCGGAAACCCAGTGCCACCAGATCGGCGGCCAGCAGATGATGCGGCACCGTGATGCCGGTCAGCCGCTGGTTGGATGGTGGGACATCGGCGACGCCGGCGATAGCATCCTTGAACAGCGTGGCGTCGTCGTAGAAGGGCGGGAAGTTCTCGGTGCCGGGCAGGCAGACAGTGGGGGCGGCGAAGGTGGAGAGGGGAAACAAGGTGAGAAGAGTAACTGCAAAGATCAGCGGAATGCTGGTCTGCGCCCAGACACCCCCCTCTGTCCTGCC
>NZ_SMYZ01000167.1 GCF_004919685.1 Mesorhizobium norvegicum
CTTCGGAATCAGGACACTAGGGCCTACGAAGGACGGGCTGAAATCCCGGAGGACGAACAGTGCCAGCCACAGCCACGCTCAGCATACCCGATCTCGCCGGCAAGGCGGTGCTGGTCACCGGCGCGTCGACCGGCATCGGAGCGGCCCTCGCGCTCGCCTATGCCGCGCAGAAATGCAAGGTGGCGCTGCATTACAATTCGAGTCAAGCCGCCGCCGAGAAGCTCGGCATGACGATCGCCGACAAGGGCGGCGAGGTGTTTCTCGTCCAGGGCGATTTCTCCATTGCCGCCGATGTCGAACGCGTCGTCGAGGACAGCGCGCAGTATTTCGGCCGCCTCGACGGGCTGGTCAACAATGCCGGCGGCATGCTTGGCCGCGTGCCCTATGCCGAGCAGACCGAAGCGCATTACGACGCGGTGATGGATCTCAATGCGCGTTCGGTGCTGACCGCCTCGCGCAAGGCGATCCCGTGGCTGAAGAAACAGGGCGGCTTCATCGTCAACACCTCCTCGATCGCCGCGCGCAATGGTGCCGGCGGCGGCGCCGGGCTTTACGCGGCTCGGCCAAGGCTTTCGTCTCCAATGTGACGCGCGGCATGGCCAAGGAGCTGATCGGCTTCGGCATCCGCGTCAACGCGGTGGCGCCCGGCACCATTCTCACCCCGTTCCACGAGCGCTATTCGACCGACGAGCAGATCAAAGGCATGGTCGCCACCATTCCGCAGGGACGCGCCGGCACGGCGCAGGATTGCGTCGGCGCCTATCTGTTCCTCTCTTCCGATCTTCTGAGCGGCTACATCACCGGCCAGGTTATCGAGGTGAATGGCGGCCAGTTGATGCCTTGAGCGGCTATCGGCATACTGGCGATCTGCATGTTCTTGTCGAAAACCTCAAAGGGAGACAACGGAATGTATGGACTGATCGGCAAGATGCGGGCGGCGCGCGGCCAGCGCGACGCGGTCATGGACGTGCTGCGCGCCAGTACCGGCGCCCTGCCGGGCTGCCTGAGCTACATCATCGCCCGCGACCCCGCGGATGCCGATGCGATCTGGGTCACCGAAGTGTGGACCGACGCCGAAAGCCACAAAGCCTCGCTGCAGCTTCCCGAGGTCCAGGCGGCGATCGCCAAGGCGCGGCCGTTCATCGCCGGCTTCGAATTCCAGGTCGAGACCCACCCTGTCGGCGGCTTCGGCCTGGCCGACGCCAAGACCGGCTGAGGCAAGCATCCTTTTTTCGACAAAGCTGGGTTCGCATCGCCCCGCTTCGCGTCTAAGACCGCAACATGGATTCCTCGGCCGAGCAGCCTCCAGACCAGCCCGCCATCGAACGCATGGCGCGGATGCGCAAGCTCTGGCAATGGCTGGCCCTGCTGATCGTTTCCCTGCTGTTTGCCGGCGCGCTGGAACTGGCCGCCCTCCCGGCGGCGCTGCTGATCGGGCCGATGCTGGCAGCCATCGTCGCCGGCACCAATGGCGCCACGGTGCGCGTGCCGCGGCTTCTGTTCGGCGCCGCCCAGGCGATCGTCGGCTGCCTCGTCGCCGGCTCGATCTCGGCCGACATCTTTCCGGTCTTCACCCGGGAATGGCCGCTGTTTCTCGGCGTTGTGGTGGCCACCGTCACGGCCTCCAGCCTGCTCGGCTGGCTGATCAGCCGCTGGCGCATCCTGCCGGGCACCACCGCCGTCTGGGGCTCTTCGCCGGGTGCGGCCACCGCCATGGTGTTGATGGCCGGCGCCTTCGGCGCCGACCAGCGCCTCGTCGCCTTCATGCAGTATCTGCGCGTCATCTTCGTTTCGATGACGGCAGCACTCGTCGCCAAGATGTGGGTCGACACGTCGGGCGTCGAAATCCCCGCCATCATCTGGTTTCCGCCGATCGATGCCCGAGCCTTCGCCGCCACCATCGGCATCGCGCTCGTCGGCGGACTGGCGGGAAAGCTGTGCCGGCTGCCCTCACCCTTCTTCCTCGGCACCTTCATCTTCGGCACCGTCGTCCATCTCGGCTTGGGCGTGGAGATGCAATTGCCGCCCTGGCTGCTGGCTGCCAGCTATGCCATGGTCGGCTGGTCGATCGGCCTGAACTTCACAAGGGCTATCCTGCGCCATGCGACGCGCGCCTTGCCGCAGATCATCGCCTCGATCGTGGCGTTGATCGCCTTTTGCGGTGGCCTTGCCTTCATGATCAGCCATCTCTTGGGCATCGATCCGCTGACCGCCTATCTGGCGACCAGCCCCGGCGGCATGGACAGCATCGCCATCATCGCCGCCGCGGCGCAGAACGTCGACATCTCCTTCGTGATGGCGCTGCAGTCGGCACGCTTCCTGATCGTGCTGCTGGTCGGCCCAAGCGTCGCGCGGCTGGTGGCGAGAAGCGTCAGGCAATAGGCAAAGCCGCCTGCGCCAACCTCACGCCATCACCACGCCCATGGCGGTCGCATTGTTGTGGGGCAGCTGGGTCAGCACCAGCCAGTCCTGGGCGGTGCGCTGCATCCATGTTCCCACATTCGACACGATCGCGCCGCCGGCCCAGATCCGATAGTTGAAATTGGCCAGCAAACGAAAAGTGCCTTTCGCGGGACCGCTCATCCGTCGGCCGGGAAATTGCCGCCGTTGAAGCGGCCGAACATGCGTGCCATCACCATTCCCATAAGGAGGGTGCCCAGTCCCAGCGCGACGACATCAGCCGTGGATCGCAAGTCGAAATCTCCGACACGGATCACCAGGAGATAGCCGATGGCGAGGTTCAGAAAGCCCCACAGAACGTTCACGGTCGAGGACGAATGGCCTTGTCCGTGCGGCTTGGCGAACGGGCTTTGAAAGGGCCGCCCCATCACGCCATTGACGAAATGCGGCACGGCATTTGTCAGCACGGCGCCGCCGAACAGGTAGGACGCATAGTCGATCCATTGCACCGTCAGGCTTCCTTCTTTTCGAGCAGATCGATGATCTCCCGCGTCGTGCCGGTTTCGCCCAGCCTCGGAAAGATGTGCGCGATGCTGTTGGTGTGGGCATCGAGGTTCGTATCGGTCATGGCGTCGAGGGCAAGCGTAACGTTGAACCCGAGATCGCGGGCATGGCGTGCTGTCGCCTCGACACCCATGCTGGTGGCGACGCCGGCGATCACCACCTGGGTGACGCCCTGACTCCTCAGGTGAGCTTCGAGATCGGTGTTGACGAAGGCACCCGCCGTCCGCTTGGTCACCGTGTGGTCTCCCGGCTGCTGCTTCAACTCGGGGACAAGATCAGTCCAGCCGTCGGGGCGGGCTCCCAGGCGAGGTGCCTGCTCCGTCCGGCTCGGAGGCGCGCCGGCAACGTTGACGAGCACGACCGGCAAGCCGCGGCCGCGGAACGCATCGGCGAGTACGGCAGCTTTCTGCACCACCTCACCTATTGGATGGCAAGTGGGCAGCGACACGATGCCTTTTTGCAGGTCGATGACGACGAGCGCCGTCTTCCGGTCAAGCGTGGTGACTGCCATCCATGTTTTCCTTCCGATGATCGGTGCGGCGGCATGTCGGACACCGGGCGATTGGTCAGGAGTCGGCGAGCCGTTTCAACAGTTCGACGGCGCCTGCGAGTTGCTCCTGCTCCCGGCGGTCAAGATTTGTCTGGATGGCGCGGAACAACCAGTCCTGTCGGGCTGCCCGCCCGGCAGCGATCATGTCCCGGCAGGCAACCGTGAGCGACAGGATTGTCTGCCGGCCATCGCTCGGATCCGGCTTGCCCTCCAACAGCCCTGCCGCCTCCAGCGTCGAGACAATGGCGCCCATCGATTGCGGACGCATATCCTGGGCGCGCGCCAACGTCGTCACCGTCGCCTCGCCCTCGCGCTCCAGATGCAGCAGCACCGACTTCTGCGACGTGGTCAGGTCGCCGGCATCGGCCTGTTCACGCAAACGCCGGATCAGCCTGCCGGCCACGACCCGAAGCTCGGCCGCCAGGGCCAGCGCACGCGCGGCTTCGGGGGCGTTCTGCGGATCCAGTTGATCTTTCATGGCCACCTTGTATCATATATGAAGGTAAACTTCAAAGTTAACCTTCATATCTCAAATCACAAGGCCGTTACCCGCTCCTGGCCTATCGCGCCGCTGCAAGGCGCTCGGGAAGGAAATCGACGAACACGCGCACCTTCGGCGACAAATGGCGATTGGAGGGCCACAGCATCCGGAACTGGCCACGGCCGTCGACATGATCGTCGAGGACGGTGCGCAGCCTGTCTTCGTGCAGCGCCTCGCGCACCAGGAAATCCGGCATGCAGGCGATGCCGAGGCCGGCGAGTGTGGCGCCTTTCAACGCCTCCATGTTGTTGCAGGTCAGCATCGAGCGGATCTGCGGTTCAGCGCTTCCGGTAATGAATGGCCACTCCAGCAGCCTGCCGCTGTTGAGGAAGCGGAAGTTTATGCCGAAATGCCTGATGAGATCCGCCGGCACGCTGAGGGTGCCATGGCGGTCGAGGTAGGAGGGCGCCGCGCACAGCAGCATGCGAAAGGGCGCAACGGGTCTCGACACCAGGCGTGAATCGGGCAGCTCGCCGCTTCGGATCGCGACGTCAATGCCCTCGTCGATCACGTCGACGATCCGATCGTTGAAATCGATGTCGAGCTCGATCTCGGGATAGCGGGCCATGAACTCCGACAGCACCGGCAACAACAGATGATAGGTGACGATCGGAGTCGAGATGCGCAGCCGCCCATGCGGCGTTTCCCGTGTCCGCGACAGCATCGCCTCGGCATCGTCGATGTCGTCGAGGATGCGTCGCACCCGCTCGTTGAACAGTCTGCCCTCTTCCGTCAGGCCGATGCGCCGCGTGCTGCGCTGCAGGAGCCGCACACCGAGCTCCTGTTCGAGCCTTGCGACGCTCTTGCCGACGGCGGAAGCGGAAATGCCGAGCGCCCGGCCGGCAGCGATGAAACTGCCGAGTTCGGCGGTACGGGCAAAGGCTATGAGGCCACTAAGGCGATCCATCGCATTCTTCCATTCGAGCGTTTCAGTCCGGTATATGAGGAGATATAGTACTATTTTTCCTGAAATGCCGCCGACCTATCTTGTCATTGCGACCGGCTCCGCAACCACGCGGCCTACCGCGAATGCTGCTTCAGATAGGAAAATCCATGACCTTGAAGTCCACAACCGGTTCTGCCGAGAGATGGCTCGTGCTGTTGTCGGTATGCCTTGCCGCGATGACGATGCCCTTGACCTTCACCGGCCCGGCCGTCGCACTCTCCCGCATCGCGGCCGATCTTGGCGGCAGCCCGGTTGAACTCAACTGGGTGACCAATGCCTTCATGCTGACCTTCGGCGCCACCCTGATGGCATCAGGCGCACTGGCCGACAACCACGGCCGCAAGCGCATCTTCCTCGCCGGCCTTTGCCTCTATGTCCTCGCCTCACTCGGCGCGATGCTCGCGCCTGACATCGTCTGGTTCGACATCCTCAGGGCCGCGCAAGGGATCGGCAGCGCCGCCGCCTTTGCCGGTGGTGCGTCCGCGCTCGCCCAGGAATTCGAAGGGCCATTGCGGCTGCGTGCCTTCAGCTTCCTCGGCACCAGTTTCGGCATCGGCCTCGCCTTCGGCCCGATCGCCTCCGGCCTGCTCATCTCTGCATTCGGCTGGCGGTCGATCTTTCTGCTTGTCGCAGCACTCGCGGTTGCCGCAGCAGCCCTCGGCCAGCGCACCATCAAGGAATCACGCGATCCGGATGCGACGGGCGTCGACTGGGCGGGAGCCGGCACCTTCACGATCGCGCTCGCGTCGTTGACCTATGGCGTGCTGCAGGCCCCGCAGAGCGGTTGGGCCGATCCCCTTGTCGTCACGCTTCTCGGCACGGCCGCCTTCTTCTTTGTTGCCTTCGTCGTCGTCGAGCGACGCGCGCGGCGGCCGATGCTCGATCTCACGCTGTTTGCCTACCCTCGCTTTGTCGGCGTCCAGTTTCTGGCCGCGGCACCCGCCTATGGCTTCGTCGTCCTGCTCGTCCTGTTGCCGATCCGCTTCATCGGCGTCGAGGGGATGAGCGAGATCAAGGCCGGGCAATTGATGATCTGCCTCTCGGGCCCGCTGCTGATCCTGCCGATGCTTGCCGGCCAGCTGGCGCGCTGGATCGCTCCGGCCACGATCTGCGGCGTCGGCCTTCTCATCACCGCCGCCGGGCTTGTCTGGCTGAGCCTGACACCGCCGGTCGACAGTGCGCTGGTGGCGCCGCTGATGCTGATCGGCGTCGGCATCGCTCTGCCCTGGGGATTGATGGACGGGCTTGCCGTCAGTGTCGTGCCGAAGGAGCGCGCCGGCATGGCGGTCGGCATCTTCAACACCACTCGCGTCGCTTGCGAGGGCGTGGCTCTCGCGATCGTCATGGCGACCCTGTCGGGCTTCACCGCCGCACAGCTCGCCGCACAGGGAATGGCGTCTTCAACGCATGCTGCGGCTGCCGCGCAGTTGCTGGTGACCGGCAATCTCGGTGAAACGGCGCTACACCTGCCGCAGGCCGGAGCCGCTGTTCTTGTCCAGGCCTACGAGACGGCCTTCGACAGGCTGCTGATCGTGCTGGCGGCGATCACCGTCATGACCGCCATCGTCGTCTTCCTTGGCCTGCGTCGCGGATCGGCGTCGGAACATGAGGCCATCGCTCTGCCAGCATGCCAGGAAGGGTAGTCAGGCGATGACGAGGCTCGCTATGCGGTTCCCGTCCAGCGTGAAGCTCATGTCGCCCTCGCCGTTGAAGCCGTTGCCTGTGACGGCGATGCGGACGCGGTAGCTGCCCTCCGCCGCCGTGATACGGACGATGCGAAGCTGGGATTTCACGCCGATATTGTCCGACTGGTTCCAGCGTGCGATCTGCTCGCGGCCCTGGAAAGATCGTCCCCAGTCGCTCAGGGATGCGTCGGCTGTGAAAGTGTCGAGAAAAGCGTCGGTATCGCCGGCATTGGTGGCCTCGACGAAACGGCGGATGGGATTGGGCGTGGTCATCAGTCGAGCCTGTGCATCAGATCTTCATCCAGCCAGCGGCCGAAGAAATAGACCAGTTGCTTATGCCACCACGGCCAGTCGTGGCTGACATCGCCGCCCCAATAATCGACCCAGGCGGGAATGGATTTGTCGCGCAGGATCTGTTCCAGCCTGCGCGTTTCGACCAGCATCCGCTCTTCCCAGGCGCCCTGCCCGCAGCAGAAGATCAGCCTGAGCGTCTTCAGCCGGGCAAGCAGTTTCGGATCGACGATGCCGGGCAGATAGTCGAGCGGCGAGTTGTAGAAGATATCGCCTTCAAGCGCCTTGCCGAAAAAGTCGCGGGCCGAATAGACGCCCGACAGCGCAATGACGCCGCAGCCCAGTTCGGGAAAGCGGAAGACGAAGTTCGACGAGTGGTAGGCGCCCATTGAACAGCCCGAGAACAGCGGCTTCAGCTTGCGCCCGCCATTGGCTGCCGCTGCCGTGGACAGGAACTCCGGCAGCGCCTCCTCGCGCACATAGCGGAAATAGGCCTCGTGACGGGCGATGCGGTGGGCGGCGTCGGCATGCTTGTCGAAGAAGGATTCCGAATCGACGCCGTCGACCGTGAACAGCTGGATGCGGCCGGTGTCGATGAATTCGGCAAGTGCGCCCACCCCGCCGGAATCCTCGAACTGGTAGAACCGCCCTTGCGAGGTCGGGAACACCACCACCGGCCGGCCGGCATGGCCGTAGCGCTTGTATTCCATGTCGCGGCCGAGCTTGCCCGAGAAATTCTTGTGATAGGAAATGTCCATCGCCTCACGCCTTTTCCGCGTGGATATACGCGACCGCCTCGCGCAACGCTGCTTCGTCCTTCGAGCGCATCTGGTAGGCGTAATTTCCCATGGCGCGGCTGAAAACCTCTTCGATGGCCTGATGGTGGACGATCTTGTCGCGGTGCGCGGCTAGCACGTCCTCATGGCCATGCAAATACCGCAAGTGCCGCTTGCGGCTGGCATAGGCGGTGAAATACTTGCCCTCGTAGGGCCCGCCGGCGGCATCTTTGACCACCATGTCGGCCCATGCCGCATAGACGTCGATGTCGAACGTATAGTTGATCGCATCGGTCATCCAGGCGCCGGGCGGGCGCATGTTGACCTCCAGCGCGATGATCCGGTCGTCCTTGGTCTCGAACAGCTCGATGTGGAAGAAGCGTTCGCGCACGTCGAATGCCTTCAGGATCTTGCGGCCGGCCTCCTCGATCGCCGGTCTGACCTTGGGAAAGCAGGTGTAGCTCATGTGGCGGTCCTTGTTGACCACCTCCATGATGCTCTGGTCGTAGCGGTGGCTGGCGGCCAGCACCACCTCGCCGTCGCGGTTGACCAGCCCGTCATAGGTCACCACCAGCCCCTCGATGAACTGCTCCATGACGAAGGTCACATCCTCGGGCTTGTCCCTGAAGAACTGGTCGAGCTCTTTGGCGTTGGAAATCTTGAAGGTGTTCGAGGCGCCGGAGCCGCTGTCGGGCTTGACCACGACGGGATAGCCGACGCGGCGGATGAAGGTCATGGCCCCGGCGCGGTCGGAGCATTTGCGCTGTGCGATGGTGTCGACGCCGCTCTTGCGGAAGAAGGCGCGCATGCGGCTCTTGCGCTTCAGATTCTTCACGAAATCGAGCTTGGTGCCATAGATGTTGAAGTCGGTGCGGATGTTGGCTTCCAGCTCCAGCCAGTGCTCGTTGAGCGATTCAAAGCGGTCGATGCGGCCCCATTTGTGGATGAAATGCCCCATCGCCCGGAACACCGGATCGTAGTCCTCCATGTCGGCGACGCGGTAATATTCCGAAAGGGCTGCTTTCAGCTTGGCGTCGAGCGCGTCATAGGGTGCGTCGCCGATACCCAGCACCCTGGCCCCGGCCTTCTTCAAACGGTCGCAGAAATCCGCACCATTGGCGGGAAAATGCGGCGAGAAGAACACGAAATTCATGGACGACCCCCTCCCGGCGATAGAACATCGCAACCCGTCAATGCCCAAGTCTGGCGCATTTGCAGCGCATGGGGAAGAGCACGCATGTTCGGGATAATATCCGACAGATCCCGGCCCGCCATGTGGCCCCACTGTCGGTAGCTAATCAA
>NZ_SMYZ01000168.1 GCF_004919685.1 Mesorhizobium norvegicum
ATCGGCTGGACACTGGCCGCGACGCCGGCATTCTTCCCGCAACGCTGGAGATTGGCGAAATCGCCGATGACAGCGCCCCTCTCCCCGTCACTATACGGGGAGAGGATGCCGGCAGGCAGGTGAGGGGCGGCGCAGACGCTGGCCATTATGAACGGTCGCTATGACGCAGTAGGATTATCCGGTGGAAAGCATCCGGCGTCACGAGCCGGCAGTCGGCATCTTCGAAGACTGTTCCTCCTGCGCGCCAATGATCTCCGTATACTCCCGCACCTCGCCATCGAGCCCGCGCAGCCGCCAGCTCTCCCCGTCCCTTCCCTCGACATGGCAAGGCCCGATCGGCACCTTGCCGCCACCTTCCGGCAGGTCGAGCACATAGACCGGGTTGCAGATGCCCGACAGGCGCGCGCGCAGCGCACCGACCAGCGCCTGTCCCTGCGCAATCGTCGTGCGCCTGTGCGCCATACCGCGCGCGAGGTCGCCATGGTGCAGGTAATAGGGTTTGACGCCGAGGCGGTACATCAGCTCGCGGCAGAGTTCTTCCAGCACCTCGACCGTGTCGTTGACGCCCTTGAGCAGAACGCTCTGGTTGAGCAGCACGAAACCCGCATGGCGCAGCGTACGGCAGGCGGCTTCGGTGGCGTCGGTGATTTCGCGCGCGTGGTTGAAATGGGTGACGATTGTCACCATCAGCCGGCCCTGCAAGGCCTCGACCAGCCCAGACGTGATGCGCGACGGCAGCGCTACGGGCACGCGCGTGTGGATGCGCAGCAGGCGCACATGCGGGATCGCTTCGATGCGCGCGAAGATTTCGGCAAGTGCCTTGTCGGGCAGCGACAGCGGATCGCCGCCGGTCAGGATCACCTCGCGGATTTCGGGGTGATCGGCGATATAGGCCAGCGTCGGCTCCAGCGCCTCGCGCGTATAGCCGCGGCCGATCGCGGTCAGCGATTCCTTGCGGAAGCAGAACCGGCAATAGACCGCGCATTGATAGGTCGGGAACAACAGCACCCGGTCGGTATGGCGATGCGTCAGCCGCGGCACCGGGCTGAAGTCATGGTCGGCGATCGGGTCGTCGAGCTCGCCGTCCGCTTCCACCAGTTCATCCGGCGACGGAATGACCTGCGCCCGGATCGGATCGGCGGGGTCGTTCCAGTCGATCAGGTCGAGATAGGCTTTGGGAACGCGCACCTTGTGGTTCGCGGCCGCGCTTTGAGCCGCCGCGCGCTCGGCCGGCGACAGCGGCAGGGACGCGAGATCGCGCACATGGCGCACGCCGGCGCGGACGTCCGCCTGCCAGGCGGTGTCGGGGTCCTGGGCGCGTACGGGGTGGAGGTTGGTGTCTGAAGGCATCGGAGTTTCTCGGGTGGTATGCTTGGGGCGGACCTATCGGGCGGATGGCTGGTGAGGTCAACCACTTGCTTTGCCGCAGATTGTCAGCGCCGCGATCCTTCACACCCCCCT
>NZ_SMYZ01000016.1 GCF_004919685.1 Mesorhizobium norvegicum
ATCCGGTTCGGACACCGGCATCCTCTCCCCGTATAGTGACGGGGAGAGGGGCACTGTCGTCGACGCTTTCGCAAATCACCAGCGTTGCAAAGAGGGCGCCGAGGTTGCGGCCAGCCCACTTCTCCCCGTCACTATACGGGGAGAAGTGCCCGGCAGGGCGATGAGGGGCAGCGCTAACTTCGACAATTGATAGCCACCGCTACGGGCGGCATTATTTTCATCTAGCGACGCCCCGCTCAAACCCGTTCCAACGCGATGGCGATGCCCTGGCCGACGCCGATGCACATGGTTGCCAGCGCATAACGGCCGCCGCGCTCGCGAAGCTCCAGCGCCGCCGTGCCGGAGATGCGGGCGCCCGACATGCCCAAGGGATGGCCGAGCGCGATGGCGCCGCCATTCGGGTTGACGTGTTCCGCATCCTCGGCGATGCCGAGCTGGCGCAGCACGGCGATGCCTTGCGAGGCAAAGGCTTCGTTGAGCTCGATGACATCGAACTGTTGCGGCGTCAGGCCAAGCCGCGCGCAGAGTTTTTGCGTCGCCGGCGCCGGGCCGATGCCCATGATGCGCGGCGCCACACCTGCGGCGGCCCCGCCGAGGATGCGGGCGATCGGCGTCAGGCCGTATTTCTTGATCGCTGCCTCGGATGCAACGATCAGCGCCGCCGCCCCGTCATTGACGCCGGAGGCATTGCCGGCCGTCACCGTGCCGCCCTGCCGGAACGGCGTCGGCAACTTGGCCAGCGCCTCGACCGTTGAGCCCGCGCGCGGATGCTCATCCTTTGAGATGACCACCGGATCGCCCTTGCGCTGCGGGATTGTCACCTCTGTGATCTCTTTCGCCAGCCTTCCATTGGCTTGTGCCGCAACAGCCTTGTCCTGGCTGCGCACGGCAAAGGCGTCCTGGGCCGCGCGGGAGACGGCAAAATCCTCGGCGACATTCTCGCCGGTCTCCGGCATCGAATCGACGCCATACTGCTTCTTCATCAAAGGATTGACGAAGCGCCAGCCGATGGTGGTGTCGTAGATCTCGGCATTACGCGAGAACGCCGTGTCGGCCTTGGGCATGACGAAGGGCGCCCGGCTCATCGATTCGACACCGCCCGCGATCAACAGTTCCGCTTCGCCGGCCTTGATGGCGCGCGCGGCAATGGTCAGCGCATCCATGCCGGAGCCGCACAGGCGATTGACTGTCGAGCCTGGAATCTCCTTCGGCAAGCCGGCCAGCAGCAGCGCCATGCGCGCCACATTGCGGTTGTCCTCGCCGGCCTGGTTGGCGCAGCCATAGACGACATCGTCGACCGCCTGCCAATCGATGCCGGAATTGCGCTCGACCAGCGCCCTTAGGGGTATCGCGCCGAGGTCATCGGTGCGCACTGAAGACAGCGAACCGCCAAAACGGCCGATCGGTGTGCGGATGTAGTCGCAGATATAGGCCTCGGCCATGTCATGCAGCCTTTGCTTTTCCGGTTCCCTCATGCGCCGCCTTGGTGCGGGCCTGCAGGTCGCGCAATGTCTTCAATTCGAGTTCGCTTGGTGGCGGCGTTTCGTCAAGCGCCTCGGTGAACTTAACCACCCAGCCACAGGTGTCCTGCACCTGCTGGCGGGTGACGCCGGGATGCAGCGACACGACGGTGAATTCCTTGGTCACCGGATCCGGCTTCCAGATGGCGAGGTCGGTGATCAGCAAGGTCGGGCCGGCGGTCTCGATGCCCAGCCGTCTACGATGGTCACCACCCTCGCCATGGCCGAAGGAGGTGAAGAAGTCGATCTTTTCGACCATGCCGCGTTTGGTTTGCGCCATGGTGATGTAGATCTCCTTCGACGACGTCGCGATCTCCGGCGCGCCGCCGCCGCCGGGCAGCCTGGTCTTGGGATGGAAGTAGTCGCCGATGACCGTGGTATTGATGTTGCCGAACTTGTCGAGCTGCGCCGCACCAAGGAAGCCGATCGAGATGCGGCCGCCCTGCAGCCAGTAGCGGAACATCTCCGGCACAGCGACGGTGGTGACGGCGGTTTCGCACAATTCGCCGTCGCCGATCGACAGCGGCAGCACGTCGGGCGCGGTGCCGATCGTGCCGCTCTCGTAGATCAAGGTGATGTCGGGCGCATGCGTCAGCCGCGCCACATTGCAGGCAGCGGACGGCGCGCCGATGCCGACGAAGCAGACATCGTCATTCCGCAGCGCGCGGCTGGCGGCGATCGTCATCATCTCGTTGGGGGTGAAACCCAATGGATTGTCGCTCATGCCGCTTTCCTCAGATGCTCTACACGGGCCTCGAAATCGTCGGCGCTCTTCTCGATGACGTTGGCCTGCATCCACGCCTGGAATTTTTCACGGTCGGCGGCGATCTCGTCCCATTCGAGATAGGCGGCATTGTCGCGCGCATAATAGCCATGCGCGTAGGAAGGATGCGATCCGCCCGGCACGACGGATATCGCCGCGATCGTCCAGCGCGGCAGCACCGTCAAATTGGGGTGCAGATCGTCGAAATTGTCGACCACTTCCTCGACCGTCACCACCGCGCGTTTGGCCGCCAGCACCGCTTCCTTCTGGATGCCGATAATGCCTTCGACCAGCACATTGCCTTTCCGGTCGGCCTTCTGCGCATGGATGAAGGTGACATCAGGTCGGATCGAAGGGACGGCCGCCAGCACCTCGCCGGTGAACGGACAGGTCACCGACTTGATGTTTGGATTGACCGCCGCGAGGCCAGCGCCACGATAGCCACGGAACACCGCGCAGGGCAGACCGGCCGCGCCTGCCTCATAGGCGTTGGCCATGCCGGCATGGCTGTGCTCCTCGATCTCGATCGACCGGGGAAAACCGTTCTCGATGGCGTCGCGGGCGCGTCGCAGCAGGCCGACGCCGGGATTGCCGACATAGGAGAAGACGATCTTCTTCGCCATGCCCATGCCGATCATCTGGTCGTAGATCAGGTCCGGCGTCATGCGGATCAGGGTCAGGTCGCGAAACCCCTGGCGGATCGCCTCATGCGCCGCCGCCGTCGGGATCAGGTGGGTGAAGCCCTCGAAGGCAACCGTGTCGCCGCTGTTCAAATTCTCCGCAACGGCCTGTTTGAGCGGCAGGAACTTGACCATCGCATCGGCTCCGGGTTGAGAAAGTTCGTATTGTGAACATATGTTTTACATGCGATACTTTCTACGTTGAATGGGTGCTCGGAGTCAATCCTGACGCGATGCCGTTCCGCGGAGACAAGATGGACGAAGAGGCTGTTTCCCGTGATCAAGTCGGCTCGCTTGAGCGCGGCCTTGCCGTCATGGAGATCCTGGCCCGGCATCCCTCGGGGATGACGCTGACCGAAATGGCCGAGGAAGCTGGCCTGACCCGCGCCGGCGCCCGCCGTTTTCTGCTGACGCTTGTCGCCACCGGCTATGCAACACAGGCTGGTCGCCTGTTCTCGCTGTCGCCGCGCCTGCTGACGATCGCCCGCACCTGGCTTGGCGGCGCCTCGTTATGGACCTTCGCCGCCCCCATCATGCGCGCGGTGGCAACGCAATTGAACGAGGCTTGCTCGGCAGCGATCCTGTCTGGCCAAGATGTCGTCTATGTCGCCCGCATTCCTGGCCGGCGCATCCTCAGCGTGTCGCTCGATGTCGGCACCAGGCTGCCGGCCTATTGCACCTCGATGGGGCGCATCCTGCTTGCTGGTCTGACGTCCGGGGAATTGGACGCATTCCTCGGCCAGGTGACGATCGAGAGGCGGACGCCGAAGACGATCACCGATATCAGGTTGCTGGCCGACGCCATCGGCAAGGCGAAAGCGGACGGCTTTGCCATCGTCGACGAAGAACTGGAACTCGGCCTGCGCTCGATCGCCGTGCCGATCCGCGACCGCGCGGACCGTACAGTCGCAGCAATCAATGTCTCGACCCAGTCGGCGCGCTTTTCGGTGGCGGAGATGGAGCGGGAGATCCTGCCCGCGCTGCTGGAGGCCAGGCAGCGCATCGAGGATTTCTTTGTGGTTTAGTACGGTATTCTCACCCGCCAAATCGCAATTGCCGCAGCGTGCAAAGTCCATGCGTCGGCGGGACAGCACCCCCTCTGGCCTGCCGGCCATCTCCCCTTGCGGGGGAGATGTCCGGCAGGACCGAGGGGGGTGTGAAGGATCGCTACGGGTACTATTTCGTGCCGTTGCAGCAACACACCCTCAATGCTTGATCCGATCCCGCATCGCGTACCACAGCATGCCGAGCACATAGAGCGGGCCGCGCAGCGCCGTGCCGCCGGGGAACGGCATCGGCGTCAGCGTCGAGAACAAATCGAGCCGCGAGGCGTCGCCCGTGATCGCTTCGGCCAGGAGCTTGCCGGACAGCGTCGACAGGATGACGCCCTTGCCGGAATAGCCATGCGCGAAATAGACCTCGCCATAGTGCCCGACATGCGGCAGGCGCGACGTCGTCACCGACACCAGCCCGCCCCAGGCATGGTCGATGCGGCAGCCCTGAAGTTGCGGAAAGGTGGCCTCCATGTGCGGCCGCACGAAGCCGGCAATGTCGGCCGGCGGTGACGGCGTGTAGCGCTCGCCGCCGCCGAACAGCAGCCGCCCATCCGCCGACATCCGGTAATAGTTGACGACGAAGCGTGTGTCGGACACCGCGACATTGGCCGGGATGACGTTGCGTTTGCCCTCCAGCGGCTCGGTGGCGACGATGTAGTTGCCGACCGGCATGATGCGGCTGTTGACGCGCGGCTCCAGCCCATTGAGCAACGCATCGCCCGCCAGCACGACATGCCTGGCCCGGACCGAACCCTTTGATGTCGAGACGCGGATCGAAGGCTCACGCTCCAGCCGCACGGCCACCGAATTCTCATGGATGGTGACGCCTGCCGCGACTGCCGCGCGGGCGAGGCCGAGCGTGTAGTTGAGCGGGTGCATGTGGCCGCCAAGCGGCTCGTACATCGCGCCATAATAGGGCGTGTCGACCTTGCCGCGAGCTTCAGCCGCCGACAGGATTTCGGCATGCGGGAACTTCATCACCGTGGCCAGGCATTCAGCCTCTTCCTCGAGATCCCTGAGATCGGAGCTGTTGACCGCGCCGACGAGATGGCCGGTGAGCCTGAGATCGCAATCGATGGCGTGACGCTCGATGATGTCGAGCACCAGCCCGCGTGCCTCGAAGGCAAGATCGAACAGCACCTTTGCCCGTTCGGGGCCGTAGAGCTTGACCAGACCCTTGGCGCCCTTGCGCAGGCCCGGGATCATCTGGCCGCCATTGCGGCCCGATGCGCCCCAGCCGATCTTGCCGCCTTCGAGCAGCACAACTTTCAACCCGCGTTCGGCGGCGTGAAGGGCGGCGGACAGGCCAGTGCAGCCGCCGCCGACCACCACCAGGTCGGCGTCGACATCGCCAACGAGCGCCGGATGGTCCGGCGCGGGATTAGCGGTGGCGACATAATAGGATTTGCCGATATCGAGGCCCGAATTGAAACCCGTTGAACTGGACGCCATGATCACACCTTCAGCAAAAGGTGGTCGCGTTCCCAGCTCGTCACCACGCCCTGGAACAGGTCGAGTTCGACGCTCTTGACGCGCAGATAGGTCTGGAAGAAATCCTCGCCGAGCAGTTCCCGCACCGCGTCGCAAGCAGCGAAGCGGTCCAGCGCCTCCTCCATGGTTTTCGGTAGCGTGCTCTTGATCTTGTAGGCATTGCCCGTGGCTTCCGCCGAGCGCGCCAGTTTCTGTTCGACGCCGAGATAGCCGGCAAGCAGCGAGCCTGCGATCGCCAGATAGGGATTGG
Organism: Mesorhizobium norvegicum; assembly: GCF_004919685.1. Taxonomy (GTDB): domain Bacteria; phylum Pseudomonadota; class Alphaproteobacteria; order Rhizobiales; family Rhizobiaceae; genus Mesorhizobium; species Mesorhizobium norvegicum. Next base: position 5,760 of record NZ_SMYZ01000016.1, read on the forward strand.
AATCCGCACCCGGCAGCCGGTTCTCCACCCGCCGCGCGGCGCGGCCACCGGCCGGCACGCGCAGGCCACAGGAGCGGTTGTCATGCGACCATTCGATGTTGGCCGGCGCGCTGTGGTTCGGCCTTATGCGGCGGAACGAGTTCACGTTGGGCGCGAACAGCGGCATGATTTCGGGGACATATGTCTGCAAGCCGCCGATGAAATGGCCGAACATCTCGGTGTCGGCATCGTCGTTGCCGGCAAACAGCGTCTTGCCGGCCTCGTCGATGACGGACATGTGTAGATGCATCGAGCTTCCCGCCTGGGCCGCGATCGGCTTGGCCATGAAGGTCGCATGCATGCCGCTCTGCTGCGCGGCCTGGCGCGTCAACCGCTTGAACAGCAGCACCTTGTCGGCCAGCGGCAGCGCATCGCCATGCAGGAAGTTGATCTCCAGCTGTGCCGTACCCGATTCATGGATCAGCGTGTCGAGCGGCAATCCGGCCGCCGCCGCGTAGTCATAGATGCGGCGGATCACCGGCTCGAACTCCTCCAGCGCCGCCATGTCATAGGGATGCTGCACGGTCTCGGCTCGGCCATTGGCGCCGACCGGCGCGGTCAGCGGACGGTCGGGATCGGGATTGGGCGCGGTGAGATAGAATTCCACCTCCGGCGCCACAACCGCTCGCCAGCCGCGCTTGGCGTAGAGGTCGAGCACGGCGCGCAGGACATGGCGCGGCGAGGCCATCCATGGCCGGCCGTCCATATGGAAGGCATCGGCGAAGACATAGGCCTTGCCAGCACCAGCGCCGGGCGCCAGGCAGAGCGTCGAAACGTCGGGCACCATGCGCATGTCCGGGTCCGAATAGGCAAAACCCTCGTCGATCGAGCCGGAATAACGGCCGTCGATGCTGACCAGGAAGGCGCTGCTCGGCAGATAGAGCGCGCGATCTTCCAGCGCCTGAAGGAATTTGGCCGTCGGCAAGGCCTTGCCGCGCAGCACGCCGTTCATGTCGGGCACCAGGCACTCGACTTCGTTGATCCCGTGCTGGGCCAGCCAGGCTTTGGGATCGGTACCGCTAGAGAGCGAGGTGTTCGTCGTGATTGTGTCAGGCATTTCGTTCATGTCCGTATCAGAGAGAGTATGGCTTGCGCGGCCACATCCGTTCCGGGTTTCAGCGCCATTTGGGCTGCATTGTCCCTCAGGCGGGCGCGCATGGCATCGTCGGCCAGCAGGCCGAGAATGGCTTTCTCCAATACTCCTTCGGTCCAGGCGTCACGGCCGATATGGTCACCGACGCCGGTCTCTCCGGCGCGGCGGGCATTGTCGTGCCCGTCCCAGCAATAGGGCATGATCAGCGACGGCACGCCGAAGCGCAGCGCTTCGCAAAAGCTGTTGTTGCCGCCGTGATGGATGAACAGATCCGACTTCGCCACCACCGAGGGCTGCGGAAACCAGGCGTCGAGATAGACATTGTCCGGCACCGCGCGATAGGCGTCGCGCAGGCCGCCGGCATTGACGATGAAGCGCGCGGGCAGCCTGTCGAACACCGCCAGCATGCGCTCGATCAGGCCGACATCCATGGCGCCCAGGCTGCCGAAGCTGACATAGACCAGCGGCCCGCCATTGCGCGGAAACACCGGCACCTCGAACGGCCCTTCCGAACGCACGCAGCCTTCGAGATAGACGAAGCGCGTGGGGTCGAGCGGCTCGGCGCGCTCGCGGCGCACGATCGTCGGTGTCAGCAGCAAATTGAGGTCGGGCGACGTCTCGAGGAACAGGCCCTTGGGCAGCGGCGCCAGGCCGGCATCCATCCGAAAGCGGTTGAAGCGGTCATGCGCCGGCGCTGAGGCGCTGAGATAGCGGGCCTCGAACGCCGCGCGTTGTGGGTCGTCCACGCCAAGCCCCGACAGATAGGGTGGCACATTAGCGTCCGGCAGCTCGGTCTCGGCGCAGGAGACGACGCGCACCCAGGGGCAGCCTGCGGCGGCGATGGCCGGGAACATGATGACATTGTCGAGCACCACCGCATCCGGCTTCAGCCGCGCCAGCAATTGGCGCAGCGGCGCTTCGGCGTTGACCGCGGTGTCAACGATCGCCTGCCAGGTCGGCGCGACATAGGTTTCCAGCTGGTCGATCGGGCTCAGCCTGAAATGCGGCAGATGGCGGCGCACGAAAGCCTGCCAGTAGCTCTGGCGCTCGCTATCGCTCAGCGGCTCGTCGGTCGGCAGCTGATATTCCTGGAAACCATAGTCGGCAAAGACGCCGGAGAAGCCGGCATGGCAGATGAAGACGGGCCGGGCTCCCTTGGCACGCAAAGCCTGCGCGATCCCAACGCAATTCAACGCCGCGCCGAAACTGGCTTCGGGGAACAGCGCGATGGTCGGGCTGGCTTTACGCGTCAATTAATCCTCGTCAATCCGGCCGGCTGATCATGCCGAACAGGGCGGGAGCCCCGCGACTGGCCGCTTGCGGTCGCTGGTTGCGGGAGAGCCGCAGGTGGATGCGAAGCAGATCGGCCGCCACCTCATACTGCCGGCTTTCGAGATGGTCGAGTATATTCAGGTGTTCGCGCAGCGATTGCCGCAACCGGAAGACGTTGACGCCGGCATAGATGCCGGGCAATCGGCGCAGCCTGAGGTGATCGGCCAGCGCGTCGGCGACAAAGCGGTTGGCGCAGCCTTCGGCGAGCATGCCGTGAAAATCGATGTCCAGCCGCTGGAACTCGCGTGTGTCGAATGCGGCGTCCGGCAGCGCCACCAGCGCTTCCATGCCCTGGCGCAACGTCGCCGCCCGCGCGCCGTCCAGCCGGAAGCCCGGCGTCAGGATGGCCGCGGGCTCCAGCAGCATGCGGAACTCATAGCTGTCGCCTTGCGCCTCCGGATCGTCGGGGGTGCGCCGAAACAACCAGGACTGGCCAGGCGCACGGTCCAGCAGATTCTCTTCAGTCAGTTTGTTGAGCGCTTTTAGTACCGTCTTGCGTTCGGCACTGTACCGCCGCATCAACCCCGCGACGGTCACCGTCTGGTCCAGCCGCCGCGCCGACCGGTCGCGCAGGATCGCCTCGGCCAGCTCGTCCTCTTCGGCAGCGGGCAATTCCGTGGCGATCGAAGCCTGCGCGGTGAGGTCGATTGCCAAATGATACCCGGAATCCGCCTCCCAGCGTACGACGCCGCGCTCCGCGAGCAGGCCGAGCGCCGCCCGCACCGGGGTGCGGGAAACATTGCACAGCGAGGCGATCTGCTGCTCCGGCAAGCGGGCGCCGGGCTCGAAACCGCGCTGCCGCGCCACATCCAGGATGCGCTGCGCCAGATCGAGATGGTTGGTGCGAGGTCGTCGGGCTGCGGCTTGCATGACTGGTCCAGTGGAAAACGAGATGACCGCATTGATTTGACCGATCGCCCGCGCGGACGCAATCGGCCAGATTCCTCGGTCGCTTGACAAATTATGGATTGACGTACTTTTTTCTGCAATAGTACTGTCAGGACAATCGGCGAGAAAAAAGACCGAGGGAACAGGATCGAGGCAGCGGCACGGGTCGCAGGCGTTGGTCCGGCGAATGAAATTCGACGATCAACCGGAATGGGAGTCTGTCATGACCGCTACCAGCCTGCGGCGCCGTGCGCTGAAAACATCTTCAATCGCACTTGGCCTGGCCTTGGCGCTGTCCGCGCCGGCGATGGCTGCCGACCTCGTCATTTCCAACTGGGACGGCTACATGGCGCCCGACGCCATGGCCGCCTTCAAGACCGCGACCGGTGTGTCGGGCGAAGTGGTGGTGCACGCCACCAATGAAGAGATCATGGGCAAGCTCATCGCCGCCGGCGGCAAGGGCTATGACGTGGTCTTCGTTTCCTCGCCCTTCGCCGAGGTGCTGAACAAGCTTGGCCTGACCGAGCCAATCGACCACGCCAAGATCCCGAACCTCACCAATCTCTATCCCGAGGCAACCAAGCTGCCGCACGATGTCGGCAACGCCTTCTCCGTCCCCTACACCTGGGGCACGACCGGCCTCTGCTACCGCTCGGACCTGATCAAGACCGCACCGACGAGCTGGAGCGACCTGCTTGCGCCTTCCGATGAGTTGAAAGGCAAGACCACGATGTTGGCGACCGATCGCTGGTTGCTCGCCGCCGGGCAGCTCGACAAGGGCTATTCGGTCAACGAGACTGACCCGGCCAAGATGGCCGAGGTCAAGAACCTCTTGATCTCGGCCAAGAAAACCCTGCTCGCCTATGACGACACCACCTTCTATTCGAAGCTGGTGTCCGGCGAGGCGCTGATGGTGCAGGCATGGGATGGCTGGTGCAATTACGGCATCGCCGAGAAGCCCGAGATCAAGTACGTCATTCCCAAGGAAGGTTCGGACCTGTGGGTCGACACGATGGTGGTGATGAAGGCCTCCGCCAACAAGGACGCCGCCTTCCAGTTCATCAACTTCATGCTCGACGCCAAGAACCACGCCTGGGCGGCACAGAACATCGACTACAAGGTGCCGAACAAACCGGCCATGGAAAGCCTGCCGGCCGATTTCCTGGCCAAATTCCCCAACATGGCGATGCCGGTGGCAGAGCTCGTCAAATTCGAGCAGTTGCGCGACGTCGGCGACGCCCAGCGCGACTATTCGAAGATCGTCAGCGAGATCAAGGCCGCGCAGTAGGGACCGTCCAACAGCATCTTGGAATTAAGCTTGCGTTCCGTGTCGCCCCCCTCTGGCCTGCCGGCAATCTCCCCCTCAAGGGGGGAGATTGGCTGGCTTGCAGCCTTTCGCCAATTTTCAGCGTCGCACCCCCTCATCCGGCTGCTTCGCGGCCACCTTCTCCCCGTGGGGGAGAAGAGGAAAGCGCTGGCACTGGCCACCTCCTCTCCCCTCGGGGAGAGGTCGGATTGCCCCGAATTGCCCTTCGCAATTCGGTTGGCAATCCGGGTGAGGGGGCAACTGCCGAGACACCATTTCGATGCAGTTGAGATGATCGGCAGGGGTGCGGCGTGACGCGGACCTCCCGTTCCTCCTTGCTGATGGCCCCGGCGCTGGTCTGGCTGACTGCGCTGATGGTGGTGCCGTGCGCGCTGGTGCTGGCGCTCGCCTTCTTCCGGCGCGGCATCTATGGCGGCATCGAATACACCTTCACGCTGGAGAATTTCGGCCTGGTCTTCGACCCGCTCTATGCCAGCATTTTCCTCAACTCGGCGCGCATCGCCGGCACCGCGACCTTGATCGCGGTGGTGATCGGCTATGCCGCCGCCTACGCGATATCGGCAGCCCCGCGCCGACTGCAGCCGGTGTTCCTGTTCTTCGCCGTGCTGCCGTTCTGGTCCAACTACCTGATCCGCACCTATGCCTGGATCGTGCTGCTCAACCGCGAAGGCCTGATCACCCAGTTGCTGCGCTGGTTCGGCTACACCGGCGAGCCGCCGTCGATGCTCTACACCGAAGGCGCCGTCATCGCCGGTCTGGTCTACAACTATTTGCCCTTCGTCATCCTCGCCTGCTACGCGCCGCTGTCGCGGCTCAACCCGGAACTCGCGGAAGCCTCGCGCGACCTGGGCGCTTCGGCGATCACCACGTTCCGCCGTGTCATCCTGCCGCTGACCGTGCCCGGCATCGCCGCCGGCGCGGTCTTCGTCTTCGTGCTGTCGATCGGCAATTTCGTCACGCCGGCCCTGCTCGGCGGCGGCCGCTTCCAGATGATCGGCAATCTCGTCTACGACCAGTTCCTGACCGCCAATGACTGGCCTTTCGGGGCGGCACTCGCCATGGCGCTGATCGCCATCATGCTTCTGGTGCTGATGGCGCAGGCGCTGGCCGCCAATCGCGCCTCCGGCCGCACCGCGCAAGCCGGCGGAGACACCGATGGCTGAGCGTTCTCCCGCCACGCGGCGCGCACTCTGGCTCGTGCTCAGCCTCGTCTTCGCCTTCCTCTACATCCCGATCGCCGTGCTGGTGGCGCTGTCCTTCAACGAAGGCGGGTTGCCGACGGCATGGTCCGGCTTTTCGCTGAAATGGTATGCCTCGCTGGCCTCGAACAGCGCGATCCTCTCCGCCGCGCTTAACACGCTGATCGTGGCGCTGGTCTCGACGGCAATAGCCACGCTGCTCGGCACGCTGCTGGCGATCGGCGTCGAGATGCGCCGGCAATACGGCAAAGGCCTCGAAGCGCTGATCTTCGCGCCGATGATCATTCCCGACATCGTACTGGCGATTGCGCTGCTCTCGTTCTTCTCCATGCTCAACCTGACCATGGGGCTGCACACCATCATCCTCGCCCATGTCGTCTTCAACCTCGCCTTCGTCTGCTCGGTGGTGCGCGCGCGACTGAAGAGTTTCGACTGGTCGATCGTCGAAGCGTCCGCCGATCTCGGCGCCTCCGCGCTCACCACCCTCAGGCGGGTGACCTTGCCGGTCATCGCGCCGGCGGTGATCGCCGGCGCGCTGCTCGCCTTCACGCTCTCGGTCGACGAGTTCATCATCGCCTTCTTCACCGCTGGCGCCGGCCGCGCCTCGACGACGCTGCCGATGCAGATCTACGCCATGATCCGCTTCGGCATCACGCCGGAGATCAACGCGCTGGCGACCATCGTCATGGCGGTCTCGATCACCGCGCTGACCCTGTCGCAGCGACTCAACCGTGGGGTCATAGGCCAATGAGCGAACCGCGCACGCTGCTGGCCATCGACAAGGTGTCGAAGAATTTTGGCCGGGTGACGGCTGTCGACGGCATCTCGCTCGATATCCGCGAGAATGAGTTCTTCGCTTTGCTCGGACCATCGGGCTGCGGCAAGACCACACTGCTGCGCATGCTGGCCGGATTCGAGACGCCCAATGACGGGCGCATCCTGCTCGATGGGCGCGACATCGCCAGGACCCCGCCCAACAAGCGGCCGGTCAATCTGATGTTCCAGTCCTACGCGCTGTTCCCGCATATGAGCGTCAGGGCCAATGTGTCCTACGGCCTCGAAATGGAGCGCTTGCCGGCCAAGGAAATCCGCTCCCGCGTCGACGCCATCCTGGCAACCACCGAACTCGTCCCCTTCGCCGACCGCAAGCCGGAGCAATTGTCGGGCGGCCAGAAGCAACGCGTCGCGCTCGCTCGCGCGCTGGTCAAGCGGCCGCGGCTGCTGTTGCTCGACGAGCCGCTCGGCGCACTGGACAAGAAATTGCGCGGCGCCATGCAGCTGGAATTGAAACGCCTGCAGCACGAGGTCGGCATCACCTTCGTCATCGTCACCCACGACCAGGAGGAATCGCTTGTGATGGCCGACCGCATGGCGGTGCTGAAGGACGGAAAGCTGCTGCAATGCGACACCCCGCACGCCATCTACGAGCACCCCGCCGACCGTTTCGTCGCCGACTTCATCGGCGTGATGAATTTTGTGCCCGGTAAAGCCGACACCGATGGCGTGGTGGCCGCCAACGGCATGCGAATATCAGGCAAGGTTCCTGCCACGCTTTCGCCGGGCGCTTCAGCCATGGCTTCTGTGCGGCCGGAGCGTATCCGGCTGTTCCCATCGGGTGAGACCGCCAACCGCACCACCGGCACGGTCGAGGCGCTGGCCTATCAGGGGCTGGATCTGCAGCTGCATGTCCGCACGCCCCTGTCGCCAAAACCGTTCCTGGTGCGCGTCACCGCCGACGCTGCCGACCGCAGGCCGGTCGCGTCGGGCGACCAGGTCGAACTGGGTTGGGACGCCGCCGATGTCAGAATTTTCGCAGAATAGAGGAGAAGCTTGATGGCGCAGAAGACGATCGCGTTTTTTCCAGAAGCGGCCTACGGCCCGGCGCTCAATTCCGTCGGCATTGCCCAGGCCGTCGAGGCGCGCGGCCACAAAGCGGTGTTCCTGTCCGACCCCGGCTTTGTCGATGTCTACAAGGGCTACGGCTTCGAGGCGCATCCGGTGAACCTGTCCGAGCCGATGCCACCCGAGCAGATGGCCAAGTTCTGGGAAGACTTCATCAACGGCCACATCCCGAACTTCCGCAAATCGCCTTACGACCAGGTCGACAATTACGTCAAGGATTGCTGGACGGCGATCGTCGACAGCGCCAAATGGGCGCAGAAGGATCTGCCGCGCGTTCTCTCAGCCGTCAAGCCGGATATCATCTGCGTCGACAACGTCATCCTGTTTCCGGCGATCAAGCAGTTCGGCAAGCCTTGGGTGCGCGTCATCTCCTGCTCGGAAAACGAGATCGAGGATGAGGACATCCCGCCGCATCTGTCGGGCTGCGGTGAGAACGATCATGCCGGGCACCAGCGCTACCGCGACCACTTCAATGCCGTCATCAAGCCGATCCATGACGATTTCAACACCTTCCTCACCGCCAACAACGAGGCGCCCTATCCGGTCGGTCAATTCTTCGAGGCCTCGCCCTATCTGAACCTGCTGCTCTATCCCGAAGCGGCGAAGTTCAAGCGCCGCCATCCGCTCGACCCGGCGAAGTTCCAGTATCTGGAAGGCTGCGTGCGGCAGGAGAAGCCGTACACGGTACCGACCTTCGCGAAAAACAATGACGGGCCGCTGCTCTATGTCTCCTTCGGCAGCCTCGGCGCCGGCGATGTCGAGCTGTTGAAGCGCATCATCGCGACACTGGACAAGACGCGCTACCGGGCGCTGGTCAATGTCGGCGGCTACAAGGACCAGTACACCGACGTGCCCGGCAATGTCATCGTCGACAGCTGGTTCCCGCAGCCTTCGGTCATCCCGCAGGTCGATGCTGTCATCCACCATGGCGGCAACAACTCGTTCACCGAGTGCCTCTATTTCGGCAAGCCGGCCATCATCATGCCCTATGTCTGGGACGGCCACGACAACGCCACGCGCGTCGAGGAAACCGGCCACGGCTTCGGCATGCCGCGCTACGACTGGACCGATGCCGAGCTGATCGAGAAGATCGAGGCCTGCCTGACAGACCCGGCGATGAAGGCCAAGCTGGCAAAGACGTCGGCACAGATGCACGCGCAGAACGGGCCGGAGAAAGCGGCCGGGTTGTTGGAGGCGCTGCTGTGAGGGATATGTCGAGCCTGAGCACCCCCCTCTGGCCTGC
>NZ_SMYZ01000169.1 GCF_004919685.1 Mesorhizobium norvegicum
TGTCCGAACCGGATAGATAGGTAACAGAATGGACTGATTAGATGGGTGACAGTTTTCTCCCTCGCCGGGAGGACCGGCGATGGTTTGGCGAGAGACTGTACTCATGGATGAGCGGCTTCGGTTTGTTGTGGAATGCCTTTCTGGCGAGGAGACGATGACGCAGTTGTGTGCGGCCTTCGATATCTCTCGCAAGACCGGCTACAAATGGCTTGAACGCTACCGGGAGTTTGGGCCGGTAGGCCTGCATGATCTGCCGCGTGCGCCACTCAATCACGGCCGGGCGACGGCCGTGGATGTGGTGGAGCGGATCGTGGCCATGAAGGAGGCGCATCCGCTGTGGGGGCCCAAGAAGATCATGGCCAGGCTCAAACTTGCGGAGCCCTACTGCGGCTGGCCTGCGGTCTCGACGGCCGGTGAGATTCTGAAGCGGCATGGACTTGTGGGGCGCAGGCGCAGGCGCTGGAAGGCGGCAGGCAATGGCCCATGGCCGGAAGCTTCGGAGCCGAACGCGGTGTGGACGGGGGACCACAAGGGTTGGTTCCGGACCCGCGACGGGTGGCGCTGCGAACCGCTGACGGTGATGGATGCGTTGAGCCGCTACCTGTTGGGGCTCGAGGCAACGAGCTCGACATCGGATGAAGAGGCTTGGCCGGTGTTTGAGCGGTTGTTTGAGGAGAACGGCCTGCCAAATCGGTTCCGAAGCGACAATGGCTCACCATTTGCGTCGGCCGGTGTCACCGGGCTGACGCCGCTTGCGGCGCGCTTCATCAAGCTCGGCATCGCCCTTGAGCGCATCCAGCCGGGCAAGCCGCAGCAGAACGGGCGCCATGAGCGCTTTCACCTGACCATGCTGCCGATGGCCAAGGCACCGGAGGCCGACAGGGCGGCTCAAGCCCAAGCCTTCGAGGCCTTCCGGCGCAGCTACAATGAGGAGCGCCCGCACGAGGCACTTGGCATGGGCACCCCGGCGCAGCATTACCGTCCCTCGACCCGCCCCATGCCCAAGACGACCCCCGAGCCGGACTATCCGGCCGAGGCGGCGGTGCGCAGCGTGCGCCAGAACGGTGCCGTCAAATGGCAGGGCGCCGAGATCTACGTCTCGGCCACGCTGGCAGGCGAGCCGATTGCCATCGAAGAAACTGAGAACGGTGAATGGGCGATGCGCTTCTATGCTCATCCGCTCGGCTTCATCGACCAGAAGCACATGAAACTGGTTCGCCGCAGCGCCGCGCCAACCCAACCGCTTGGCGCTGCGACGAACCCATCATAAGGGGGAAAACTGTTACCTATGTATCCGGTTCAAAGTGTTACCCATCTATCGGCTGGACA
>NZ_SMYZ01000170.1 GCF_004919685.1 Mesorhizobium norvegicum
AGTGACGGGGAGAAGGACGCTGTCCCCGACGCCGCTCCAGGGAGCCGATCCTCAGCCAATGACCTACGCCGTGTCCGAAATACGATCCGCCGGCAAGCCGCGTCGCAAGCGGCTATCCCACGCCGCAATCGAGCCATGGCTGTATCTCAGCCCGGCGATCATCCTGCTGGTCGTGGTGCTCTTGGTGCCGCTGGTCATCGGCATCAGCTACTCCTTCCGCAAATTCTCCGCGTTCAAGTCCGAATATGTCGGGCTCGGGCAGTATGAGGCGATGCTGTCGGATCAGGTGCTGGGGCAGGCGCTGGTCAACACGTTGTGGTGGACCGTCGCCAGCCTGTTTTTCCAGTTCTTCCTCGGCCTTGGCCTGGCGCTGCTGCTCGACAAGCCGTTTCGCGGCCGCAAGGCTGTACAAGCCCTGGTGTTCCTGCCCTGGGCGGTGCCGTCCTTCCTGTCGGGCCTGACCTGGGCCTGGCTGTTCAATCCGATCATCGGCCCGCTGCCGCACTGGCTGTTTGCATTGGGGCTGAAGGCCGAGCCGACCAATGTGCTTTCCGATCCCTCAACCGCCATGTGGGGGCCGATCATCGCCAATATCTGGTTCGGCATTCCGTTCTTCGCCATCACGCTTTTGGCGGCGCTGAAATCCATTCCATCGGAACTGCATGAGGCGGCGGCGATCGACGGCGCTTCGCCGTGGCAGCGCTTCACCAAGGTGACATTGCCGTTCCTGGCGCCGACCATCGCCATCACCGTGATGTTGCGCACCATCTGGATCGCCACCTTCGCCGACCTGATCTTCGTCATGACCGAGGGCGGACCGGCCGGTTCGACCAACACGGTGCCGGTCTACATCTATGTCAGCGCCTTCAAATCGCTGGACAAGGGCTATGCCTCGGCGGTAGCCGTGCTGCTGCTCGTCCTGCTCATTGTCTATGCGATTGCGCTGATCGGCATCCGCCGCACGCTGGTGAGGCACGTCTGATGATCGCAGGACGTTCGACCTCGCAGCGCTTCTTCGGCGGCATCGGCCTCTACGCGGCAATCGCGGCATACGTGCTCTTTGCCCTGTTCCCGATCTACTGGACGCTGAAGATCTCGGTCACGCCGGAGCGGCTTCTCTATTCCGAAGGCATCACCTTCTGGCCGTCGCATATGACGCTGCAGAATTTCGTCACCGTGCTCGAGGCCACCGATTTCCCGCGCTATTTCCTCAACAGCGTCATCGTCTCGGTCTCGACGGCGGCACTGGTGACGATCATCGCCACGCTGGCCGGTTATGCCATGTCGCGCTTCACCTTTCACGGCAAGGCGGCACTTGCGCTGATGTTGCTTTTGACCCAGACCTTTCCGCTGGTGATGGTCATTCCGCCAATCTACCGCGTGATGGGCGAGATCGGCCTGATCAACAGCCTGACCGGGCTGATCATCATCTACACCGCCTTCAACACGGCCTTTGCCACCTTCCTGATGCAGTCCTTCTTCGACGGCATTCCAAAGGACCTGGAGGAAGCCGCGATGATCGACGGCTGCACCCGCGCGCAGGCGATGCGCAAGGTGATCGTGCCGCTGACGCTGCCCGGCATGGGCGCAACACTCGGCTTCGTCTTCACCGCCGCCTGGAGCGAACTCCTGTTCGCGCTGATGCTGATTTCCAGTGACGATCAGAAGACCTTCGCTGTCGGCCTGCTCACCTTCATCGGCAAGTTCGCCGTCGACTGGGGACAGATGATGGCGGCATCCATCCTGGCGCTGATCCCGGTCTGCATCTTCTTCGCCTTCCTGCAACGCTATCTCGTCACCGGCCTGACCGCCGGCGCCGTCAAAGGATAGATCGATGGCCTCTGTTACGCTCGAAAAGGTCCGCAAGGATTATGGCGCCGTCCGCGTCCTGCACGCGGTCGACCTTGAAATCGCCGATGGCGAGTTCGTCGTCCTGGTTGGGCCGTCAGGCTGCGGCAAGTCCACGCTTTTGCGCATGATCGCCGGGCTGGAGGAGGCCTCTGGCGGCGAGATCCGCATCGGCGAACGGCTGGTCAATGACGTAGCACCCAAGGACCGCGACATCGCCATGGTGTTCCAGTCCTATGCGCTCTATCCGCATATGGACGTGTCGAAGAACATGGGTTTCAGCCTGCTCTTGAAGAAGGCGGAGAAGGCGACGATCGACGCGAGGGTGGACCGTGCCGCCAAGCGGCTCGGGCTCGACACCTTCCTGCAGCGCCTGCCGCGGCAATTGTCCGGCGGCCAGCGCCAGCGCGTCGCCATGGGCCGTGCGATCGTGCGTGATCCCAAGGTCTTCCTGTTCGACGAGCCGCTGTCGAACCTCGATGCCAAGCTGCGCGTCCATATGCGCGCCGAGATCAAGGCGCTGCACCAGCAGCTGAAGACGACATCGGTTTATGTCACGCACGACCAGATCGAGGCGATGACCATGGCCGACCGGATCGTCGTCATGCATGACGGGCTGATCCAGCAGGTCGGCGCGCCGCTCGATCTCTATGACCGGCCGGCCAACATGTTCGTCGCCGGCTTCATCGGTTCACCCGGCATGAATTTTCTGCCGGCGACGGTTCGCATGGGTGCTACGTCGGAGGCCGTACTGACCGATGGTCAGGCGTTGCGCCTGCCGGAAGGCCTGCCGCTGACGGACGGTGACGCCATCACCGTCGGTTTGCGGCCCGAGCATGTCCGGCTGGCGGATGACGGCGCGCTGAAGGGCGAGGTGGGGGTGGTGGAGCCGCTCGGGCTTTCGACGCAGTTCTACGTCAAGCTGGCCAGCCAGCAGCTTTGCGTCTTTGCCATGGGCCGTGCCGACGTGAAGCCTGGCGACGTGGTACGGCTGGCGGCCGATCCAGAGTCGCTGCATTTGTTCGATCCGAAAAATGGCGATCGCATCGGGTGAGGGGAAGTCAGCCCGGACTGAGGGCACTCGGGACGCGATTGACCAGTTGCACATCTACACAGAGCGCTGAACCTGCAGAACGGCGGACCTGCGGATTACAAACGGCCGCATCAGGCGTGGATGTCGGGTGGGAAATAGAAGGGAAGATTATATCTCGATTGACTAAAATAACGGAACGTCCAACAGACATTTCCGGAACCGAACAGGACCCCTCAGACCTTTGCGTGTTGCGCACAAGACCTTAGTCCCGCCGCCTTCTAAAAAGAACGGAAGCCATTTCATCACGAAGTAGCGCCGCCGTGCCAGAGGTCAATACCGGCGGCTGCATCTGCAAATATGGGCGACCCGGCGGTGTGCGGGTATGGTGCGATCGCGGAAGGGGCTGTGGCGTCTAACCGCGAAGGTTTCTTTTAGGCAGCGGCGAGCTGTCCATTGGGTTCTCGGCAGACTTGGCTGACCGCCGCTCCTTTAGCCACAGGGATTTCTTTCTTCTTGCCAGAATCTCGTCTCGAACGCTGTCTTCGGCGGTCACTCCGCCATGCATAGCGGCAATCGCGTAGTCGGCTCTGTTGGTTCGATAGTCACCTTTTTGAATGGACATCGTTTCCTCCCGGGTCGAGGCATTCCCCGCTTTAGCCTGACGCTGAAACTAACTGCCTATCCCTCGCGCGAGTCTACCAATTGGCGATTGTATTAAAACGATACACTCCGCCGGTGTGGTGATGGCGCGGGCTCGGAACCTCCGGAGCAGGCTCGGTAGAAGGTGCAGAGGGATTACAAACGAAAACGCCGCCCGATGGGCGGCGTTTCGGCATTGCAGAGGGAAAACCCAGATTACTTGATCTTGGTTTCCTTGAATTCGACGTGCTTCTTGGCAACCGGGTCGTACTTGCGGAACGACAGCTTGTCGGTCTTGGTGCGGCTGTTCTTGCTGGTCACGTAGAAGAAACCGGTGTCGGCGGTTGACAGAAGCTTGATCTTGATGTTTGCGGCTTTGGCCATGATATCAGTCCGTTTGTTCGTGGGGTTTTGGCCGCTGGAGCACGGGGAAACACCCGGACGCGGGAAACTTGGCGCGACACATAAAGAACGCGCCCGGAAAGTCAAGCCCGGTAGGCCTTGTTGTCGTAAGCAGATGAGTT
>NZ_SMYZ01000171.1 GCF_004919685.1 Mesorhizobium norvegicum
ACGTCACCTTTGGCGTCGGCACGGACCGCATCGACATGCAGTCCGGCACCATCACCGGCACCGTCGATCAGGGCGGCGGCACGGATTTCTTCACCATTGGCGCCGGCACTGTCGCCGGCAATGTCCAGCAGGGCGCCGGCATCGACGATTTCAACATGAGCGGCGGCCAGATCGGCTCGCTCAACCAGGGCGATGGCCTCGACACCTTCACCATGACCGGCGGACGCATCGTGGATTTCTTCGACGATGGTGACCGCGCCGTGATGACCGGCGGCCG
>NZ_SMYZ01000172.1:0-582 GCF_004919685.1 Mesorhizobium norvegicum
GCACCATCGGCGGCAACATCAGCGTCAGCGGCGGCAATGACAGCGTGACGGTCACCGGCGGCACGGTCGGTGGCGATATCCTGATGAGCTTTGGCGCCGACAACTTCGTCTGGAACGGCGGCGGCATCATCTATGGCTCCGTCGATCTCGGCGGCGACAACGACACCGCCAAGCTCAGCAACCTCACCAACGCCAATCTCGGTGCCACGGATGCCATATCAGGTGGTCTCGGCACCGATGCGCTGACCCTCGACAACGTCAAGCTCGATGGAATCAGCCGGCTGCAGAACTGGGAAAGCATCGGCGCCACCAACGATACCGAGCTGACGCTCGACGGCAATCTTGTGCTGGGCGACAGCGGCACCGGCACGGGTTCGCTCCGCGTCGACGCCTCCAGCACGCTCTATGGCGGCGGTTTCAACGCGGCGATCCAGGCCTTCACGGCCGGCCAGCTGGCGCAGGTCACCAATGCCGGACGCATCGACCTGACCAACGGCAGCACCGGGGCGACCGATCGGCTGACGATATCAGGCAATTATACCGGCCTGGGTGGCCTGCTGCTCATCCAGACCGAACTCGGCG
>NZ_SMYZ01000172.1:639-818 GCF_004919685.1 Mesorhizobium norvegicum
GGCGCCACCACCTTTGCACTCGACGCACCGGTCGCCGCCGGTGCCTTCGAATATTATCTGTTCAAGGGCGGCGTCAGTGCCGGCAGCGAGGAGAACTGGTACCTGCGCTCGACGCTGAACACGCCGGCCCCGCCGGCCGCAGCCCCGCCAGCGCTCGAACCCACCCCGCAGCCGGAACC
>NZ_SMYZ01000173.1 GCF_004919685.1 Mesorhizobium norvegicum
CGGGGAGAAGGTGGCCGCGAAGCGGCCGGATGAGGGGGCGGCCTCGCGCTTGCGGGAATCTACTTCCCCGCCCGCCGCCCCGCCTCATACGCCCGGCGTGCCCAGACCGTCATCTCGTCGGGATCATCGAAAGCGCTGTCGGGAATGCTCCAGTAGGGCATGGAGACCAGCTTGCCGTGACGGGAGCCGGTATAGGTCCACTGCCGGCAGCCGGCGGCTTCGAAGTCGGGCGCGCTTTGCTCGTCGGCCTTCAGCATCAATTCGCCGCGCAGCACGATGGCGACGATGACACCGTCGAAATAGATGCCCTTGCCGCCGAACAGCTTGCGGATGCTGACCGGGCCAAGGCCTTCGAAGAGTTCGGCGATGCGTTCATTGTCCATGCCGCGATCATGTCACCGGCATTTGGCCTTGTCATCGCCGCAACCAAAATCATGCTGACAGGTTGAGAGCCATCCGTCGGAGTTTTTGTCATGCCGCTTCTGCTCAAAGGATCCTGCCGCTGCAATGCCGTGCGTTTCGAGGTGGAGAGCCACACGCCGGCGCCATTCATGCTGTGCTACTGCTCGATCTGCCGCAAACAACAGGGCGGTGGCGGTTTTGCCATCAATCTTGGCGCCGACAGCGCGACGTTGAACATCCGGGGCAAAAGGAACCTTGGCGTCTACCGAGCCAGGATCGAGGACGACGAGCATCCGCAATGCGAGATCTCGACCGGTGAGCGCAATTTCTGTCGCAAATGCGGGTCGGCGCTGTGGCTCTACGACCCGACCTGGCCGGAGCTCGTGCATCCCTTCGCTTCGGCGATCGACAACGACCTGCCCATTCCACCGAGCCGGGTGCATCTGATGCTGAAATACAAGGCGAACTGGGTCGAGCCTGACATCGGCAAGGGCGACAAGACGTTTGACGTCTATCCTGAGGAATCGATCGCCGACTGGCACAGGCGGACAGGCATGTGGGTGGAGTAGTCTTTTTCGCCCCGTTTATGGGGAGGTGAGAAATGGTCCGCGCAACGGGCGAAAGGCCAATTGCTTGGCTTTTCGAATGACGAACGCCGGCAAGCGGGGCGGCGCAAACTTTAGAGAGGCTGGCGCTGCCCCTCATCCGGCCCTTCGGGCCACCTTCTCCCCGTAAACGGGGCGAAGGAAAAACTCAGGCCGACGCTCGCGCTTCCGCAAGAGCTTTGAGGTCGGCCGGCTTCAGCTCGACGGATTCGCCGCAACCGCAGGCCGAACTCTGGTTCGGATTGTGGAAGGTGAAGCCGGTGCGCAGCGTCGTCTGCTCGAAATCCATCTCGGTGCCGAACAGGAAAAGGGCCGCTTCCGGCGCCACATAGACATGCGCGCCATCGCGCTCGATATGGTCGTCCTTGGTGTTGGGTTCGGTCACCAGATCGACCGTGTATTCCATGCCGGCGCAGCCGCCCTTCTTGATGCCGAGGCGAATGCCATGCGCGTTGTCGCGGGTGGCAACGATCTCGCGCACCCGGTCGGCGGCCTTTTCGGTCATCGTGATGACGGCGAAGCGTCCCATTCTTTTTCCTTCCATTCCATGCAGGTTCAAGGCCTGCCGAATGATTCCTCACCTAAAATGGTGAAGTTTTATGACTGGCGCAAGTGTGCCAGGCTCGACGCTAGTACCAGCCCACCGCGACCTGCGCCTCTTCCGACATGCGGTCGGCCGACC
>NZ_SMYZ01000174.1 GCF_004919685.1 Mesorhizobium norvegicum
GTCCTGCGCTGGCTCTATCTGCAGTTCCGCCACGGCGCCGACCACGCGGCCGCGCCCAACCGCGTGGCCGCCGACATGGGCGACGAAGCTGGTGAAGCCGGCGACCGTGCCCCAGACGGCGGCCCGCCCTTCCAGGTCTATGCCTTGCCGATCCGGCTCGATCCGAAAGTTCTGTCGGGCACCGCCGCGATCTTCTTTGCCGCCACCAATGCGCTGAAGCTGGTGCCCTATTTCGCGCTCGGCCAGTTCGACACCGCCAATCTGACGGCATCGGCGGTGC
>NZ_SMYZ01000175.1 GCF_004919685.1 Mesorhizobium norvegicum
CTAGAGCGGGATGAATCTAGGTTGGCGCATAGCCTGCCTCGATGAAGTAATTTCTACATTCGATTGAAGAGACGGTGCCGAGGATTTGGCCGATGGCGTCACAGACGGTCTCGACTGTTCGCCTGGCAGCCTTGCGCAGCCAATGCTTGAGCTTGGCGAAGAGCTTCTCGATCGGGTTGAGGTCGGGCGAGTATTTCGGCAGCAAGAACAGCCTGGCGCCGGCCGAGCGGATGGCGCGGCGCACGGCCTTGCCCTTGTGCGAACCGAGATTGTCCATGATGACGATGTCGCCGGGCTTAAGGGTGGGAACCAGAACCTTGTCGACATAGAGTTGGAACCGCTCGCCGTTGATCGGTCCGTCGATGAACCATGGTGCATCGACGCGATCGTGGCGTAGCGCCGCCAGGAAGGTCATGGTTTTCCAATGGCCGTGCGGCACCTTGGCTTTGATCCTTTGGCCGCGTGGCGCCCATCCCCTGAGCGGCGCCATGTTGGTCTTGGTCCATGTCTCGTCGATGAACACCAGGCGGGAAGCATCGATGCGGTCCTGATACTTGGCCCACTGTGCCCGCCGGTGCGCTACATCCGGGCGATCCTGTTCAGCCGCGATCAGCGTCTTTTTTTGTGACTGAGCTTCTCGGCGTGGACGAACTCCCACACCGAGCGATAATCGACCTTCAGGCCGCGCTCGGCCAGTTCGGCCACAAGACCGCGCAGTGTAAAATCCGCGGCCCGGCAGCGCACCAGCAGCCAGTCCCGATGCTCCCCGGCAATCTTCTTGGGCCTGTGCCCACCCATCTTGCCGGGCGCAAGACTGCTCGTCTCGCGCAAGCGGCTTACCCATCGGATGACGGTGCTGATCCCAACCTCAAAGCGCACTGCCGCCTGCCGCCGCGACAGCCCCTCCCGCTCAACCGACGCAACAACCCGTTCGCGAAGATCCATCGAATAAGGCTTGCCCATCCATGCCGGCCTCCTTGCCCAGCAAGAAGGTTGAATCAGATTTGCTCGCCTAAGGGAATCCGTCTTCGATTCAGCCTCAAATCATCCCGCTCTA
>NZ_SMYZ01000176.1 GCF_004919685.1 Mesorhizobium norvegicum
GGGCCGCTAGTAGCCCCGCCAGCGCGCGTTTCAGCTGGCCGCTCTCGTACACCGTCGAAGCGTTCGCGCGCGGCCTGGCGCCCGCCTGTGGCAGCGCCAACTACTTCCGCACTATCCATTCCAGCAAATCTGGGTCCACGTCATCGGCGCCGGTAAGATCGCGGATCAAAAGCGCGGCAAACGATCGCCAACTGTCTTCGGGAATTCTCTCTTCGGTGACTGATTTTATGAAGGCGCTGCGAAGGATATCACAGTCGAAAGCCGATACCGAAACACCCAGCTTATCCATGGTGCAACCTCCCATCCAAGGGCTGGAAACAGAATGGTGACTTGGCGATTCATATTCAGTTTTTTGGTGGGTTCAATAAAATTTTACGGTACGAATTTTACCAAAGAATCGAGGCTACGCGATGCCCACCGGAGACCTAAAGGGCCGGCCGGGCAGCGTGCCAGCGCGACCATGCTTGCTCTGCCGCCTGACGGTATCCGCTCGGCATCGGTTGCCAATCGGCCGGCGGGATTCGCATACACCACTTGGGATCGCGGAAGCCCCAATGCTCAAGCCCGACCATCTGAGATCCGTCAAACCAGACCGTCACATTGAGCTTCGGGAAGTGCAGCACCCTGGCTTGCCACCAAGTGCGCTCGATCTCGTATTCGCCGACGCCGTCGGCCCAGCGTGTCCGGCCCTTGCCAGGGCGTTCGGTTAGATCGCTATCGCGCATGGCGCTCCGGATTGCGCTCGTATTAGCTTCCGTGCATATTTTGACGGCCGGGGGGCTCTATCCTTCCCGGAAGGCCCGGTTGCCGTTTCCCTGTGTCACCCATAGCTGTGCGGCAGCCGGGCCGTCTAGAAGGGCCACCAGGCCAGCGCCAGAATGACGCCGGCGGCAAGGGTGAAGGCGAGCCAAGCAATCATGCCTGTCCCTCGGCCGGCCCGTAGGCCATCTGAACGATCTCGGCCGCCGTCATCATGGCGAGCGCGTATTCGTTGCCGAAGGCCTGCCACAGTGTGAACGGGATCGCGACCTTGACGGTGGAGCCGTCTTCCATGTCCATGATGATGCCGACCCACTCGCCCTTCGGCGCCGGGCCGAAGTGCAGGCCGACAACATGCCGGCTTGGGAAGTCGCCGAACCGCTCCTGAAACGTCGCCTGGTGAGCACGTACAGTAGGGTCGTGCTGATCACCGGGCTTCGGGATAGTGGCCGGATCGAAGTCGGGAAAATCGAAGTCTCTCATCCGCGCCGCGGCTTTCTGCCGGTCGATAGCAACCCGCTCTGGACCGCAAAGCGCTGCAATTTCGTGAGACCGCTGTTATCGGCGGCGATGATGTCAAAGACATCATTGGGACCTAGGCCGAAATCGAGCTTGAGGTGTACCATTTTGCTGCCGCCGGGAGACGCCGATGCCAACGCCGGCGCAAGGCCGCCAGTGGCGAAGCGCGGGATGGCGAGCGAACGATTGAAGCTTTCGACCACGCCGCCAAGGCTGAAGCCGCGCAGCGAGTTCAGGGACGGCACGCCGTTGTTGAGCGAGTTGAAGAAATCAACGCCGAGCCGCTTCACCATTGCAGCCTGAATGACAAATTCGCCATTGCTCAAATAGGCGAGGATACTGTCGGTCTTCGGGCCACCTGGTCCACGAACAGAGCCGCCACCGGCAAAGCCGCCATGAGAACCGCCGGTGTCCGAAGACGACGAGCCTGCCGCCTGTGCCCGGAGTGCCTGGGCCGCAGCCGCAGCCGCCCGCAATGATGCGAGGATCTGGGCAATCGCCGACTGGATTTGCCCGGCCAGGCTGGTGACGATGCTGGCCAGATTGGCGAATCCGCCCTGCAGCAAGGAGCGCAAGCCGCCGAGGATGGTGCCAAACTGGCCAGGAAGGGCCTGGAATGGCAACAGCAAGGCTTCTGCGGCCTGCGCAGCGCCGCTGGCATCGATGTTGCCAAGCCCGCTCGTAATGGCCGTACCGGCGTCCTGTGCGGCTGGCGCGATCTTGTTGATCGAGTTGGTGATGTCGTCGCCGGCGGTCGACACGTCGGCGCCGGCGCCGGCTGCGCTCTTACCCAGATTGCCGAGCGTGCCGGCCGCCCGCGCGGCTTCGAACTCGGCGTCGGTCATCTTGCTCGCGAGAAGCGAAACGCCCTCGCGCGCTGTTGCTGCACCATTGGCAGCAACGTCGAACAGTTGCTTGACTGGTCCGTTCGGGCCGAACGTGGTTACCGTGATCGTGTGAAGGTTTTCGACCTTCTTTGCTGTCTCATCAACTGCCGCGCTCGCGGTAGCCGCGCCAGTCTTGGCGTCGGTGCCAAGCGCCTGAAAACCTGCGCCTGCCTGTTTGGCCTGGAAGGCAGCGTCGGTGATCTTGCCGGTGAGCAAATCGAGGAAGTCTGCCGACGGCTTGATTTTCTCCTGCAGACCAGTGGCTTTGTCGGTCAGATGGACGAAGGCGTCCGCAGCGGCGTTTAGATCAGGATTGGCGGCGCCGATCTTTTTCACAGCCGCCAAATAGGCCTCAAGGCTTCCGCCAGCGGCGAAGTCGCGCAGCGCTTGGCTGAACGGGTTCTCTTTCGCAGGTGCCGCTGCCAGGTCGCGCAGCCGCTTGATCTCAGTTTCGAACGCCGGCACCAAGTCTTGCAGGGCCGCACGCTGTTGAATGATGAGGCCGTTACGGATCTCGTCAGTCATGTTTTTGACGGCGTTGCCAGCCCGCCCATAGGCCTCCTTCACGCCCTCGACCAAGCCTTCATGCCGCTGCAGCGCTGCCGTCGCCGCGTCCGCCTTCAAAGCCCAAAGCCCGATACCTGTTGCGATGAGCCCTATCGCCACGACAATGGGATTGGCAGATATGAAAAGCAGGGCCGCACGCAAACGCACCAGACCGCCCAGAAGCAGGCCTGCGCCTTCAAGGGCAATACCGAAACCACGCGTCAAAAGGCCGAGCCCGAGCAAGAGCGGGCCGATCGATGCCGCAACACCGCCGATGATCGTACCGAGACGCAGAGTTTCAGGGCTGAGTTTGGCAACGGCTTGCGTCCATTCGGTCAGCTTGATGACGATCTGCGTGACAAAATCGAGGAACCCAGAGGCACCGATGGCGATGGATAGATTTTCCAACGCGCTTTTCAACTGGTCGATCTCACCCCAGAGACCCTTGACGCGAGTGGCGGCGATCTCGGCGGAATCGGTATTCTTCAGCTTGGCCGACATCTCATCGATGCCCTTGCTGCCCTGCTTCATGAGAGCAATGGCGGTACGCATGGCATCGACACCGAAGATGGTCTTCACGTTGTCGGTGAGATCTTCCTGAGACAGCTTGCCCAGCTTGTCCTGAAGGACTTGGGCCACTTGTGACATCGTAAGCATATTGCCTTTGGCGTCGAAGAACTTGAGGCCCAGCTTTTCCATTGCCGCCGCCGCCTGGTCAGACTGCGGCACGAGGCGAGTGAGGAATGTCTTGAACGACGTGCCGGCATCGCTGCCGGAACTAAAGCTTGATGCCGTCGCCGCCAGAACAGCATTGAAGTCCTGAAACGTGACACCAAGAGCACCGGCAGCGCCACCAGCCTGGCCGATGGCGAGCCTATAATCATCAAAGCTCAACTTGGATTCGATGGTCGCGCCGGTGATGGAGTCGACGATGCCGGGCAATTGCGAGGCACTGAGTTTGAATTGATTTATCACGTCGCCGACGACGGTTGCGGCAGACGCGAGCCCGGTATTGTTGGCTGCCGCAAGATTGACCATGGCATCGGCAGCGCCGCCCATGATCGTCTTGAAATCCAGACCGACCTTCGCCAACTCAGTCATGCCTTGGGCGGCTTCAGTGGACGTGAACACCGACGCCTGACCGAGCGCCTGCGCCTTCTTTTCGGCGTCCTCAAACGCCTTGCCAGCCACGGCCGCATTGACGGCGAAGCTGTTCATGGCCCTTTCAAAGTCGCCGGCCTGCTTCAGGATGCCGACACCAGCACCGACGATTGGTAGGGTCAACGCCGTGGTCAGCGTGCGGCCAACGGCCTGTATCTTCTTGCCCGCTTCCTCAAAATCCTTGGCAAGTCCTTTTATCTGGACCTGGGCCTGTTTCAGCGAGGCGAAAAACCCGGTCCCCAGCCCCTTGATCTCGGCCGCTGCCGTCTGCAAATCCTTAAACGCCTTGCGGCCGGCAGCACCGAACTCTTCAAGCTCACGCTTATGCGGCGAAGGCAGAGCTCGAGAAGCGCCTGCAGGCAGCTATCGCGGCGGCCACCGAAGCCGAACTCGCCGACCGCTACAACAGCGCCAAAGCCAAGGCCGATGCAGCCGCCAAGATGCTGCGGAAGGAATATCCGGACCTCGGCCGGCGCTTTCTTGAACTGATCAGGGCAGTGGCCGAGGCGGACGTCGCGGTCGAGGAGGCAAACAAGCGCTTAGGCGCGTTCGATGTCACGGTTTGCCGCGGCGATCTTGGTCTCGATCGCTTCGAGTTCCTTGTCGCTGCCGTCGAGCAGCACCCGGCGACGCTCGGCTTCCAGCTTCTCGGCAGCGGCCTCCAGGCCTTCGATGTCGATCTGCTCGAGTGTCTGGCGAAGCTGGTCAGCCGTGTTCGTCTGGCCTCCCCGCATCGACTTGAGAATATTCTGGACGTTCATTTCTTCCCCATCGGGTTCGACCTGATGAGCGAGAAAGTGGCAGTCCAAACGCGATGGGCAAAGGGCTGCAAACGCG
This sequence comes from Mesorhizobium norvegicum, assembly GCF_004919685.1. Taxonomy (GTDB): domain Bacteria; phylum Pseudomonadota; class Alphaproteobacteria; order Rhizobiales; family Rhizobiaceae; genus Mesorhizobium; species Mesorhizobium norvegicum. Next base: position 4,710 of record NZ_SMYZ01000176.1, read on the forward strand.
ATGAAACGCGACGAAACGCGATAGCCTTTAACCGGTCCGAAGTTTGGCCCGGAGCGCTGAGGCGGAGACCAGCCATCGCCCTCCATCCTTCACGCCGAACACCTTCTTCTGTCGGCACCAAAGACGGACCGTGTCGTCCGCAATGCGAAACCGGCTCGCTGCCGCACTGGTTTCAATCAGGTCGTCGGTGCGGGTTTCGGCTTGTTGCGTGGGTAGCGGGCAGCTTTCCTGGTCGCGCTGCTCAACGTATCGGCGCAGGTCTGCGATCGCAGCCTCGACTGAAGCGACGTAGACCTCGAGTTGCGGATCCGCTTGCCCGGTCATGCAGCGCCCCCGATTAGTCGCCGGCCGTTGCTGTCGGCTTTCGACAAAGGAACCAAAGCCCTGCAGCTATGTTTACTTGGCGAAGGGCATCTTAAATTCTTGGAGAACTGATAATGAAAACCACCCTTATTCTGGGCGCGCTGGTGCTTTGCTTGGCCGCGCCTGCGGTCGCCTCGGCGGACTCGCTCGTCATCACCACCCAACGGCATCATCGCAGTAACAACAACGACGCTGTGATTATCAATCAGGACGGCCAGCGCCTTCACCATCGCCGGCATGGCACGGAAGCTTTCTATGACAGCGGCAATCGCAATTGGCGCCGGCACCATCGCCGCGATCACGTCGTGGTCACGACCGGATCGATCGAACGCCGTCATCACCGCCGCGTCATCATTCAGGACGATCAGGGAGACGACAGCGAGGACTAAAACAGTCCTTCGACCTGGCTCCTGAGGAAGTCTGGGAGCCGGGCCGCACCTTCCCAGGCGAGGAAGCGTCTGAAGACGACCGATCCCACAACCCTTGGAGAGTTCGGACGATGAACGCCATCCATTCTGAAACCTCGAGCCACGTTGACGCTTACCGCGCTGCCAGGCTTGCGTTGCTGACCAAGCGGGTAGCGCGCCAGATGGATCGCACTGAAGCTTCAGCGCGGGCTGTAGAGCAAGCGTCGGCGAGGCTAGCCACTGAAGCGAGCGCCACCGCTCCTTACTAAACCGCGCATCGGCCCTTTCGCCTTCGAGACTTGCGCCGCATTGTTGGCAGGCCACGGCGCGCATCATGCTGCGGCACCCGTTTCGCC
>NZ_SMYZ01000177.1 GCF_004919685.1 Mesorhizobium norvegicum
CAGTGGCGGTACGCTCACCACCGATGACGCCGCGCTCGATCTGTCGGGAATGACTGTCAGCTCCCGTATCGAGAGCAGCTATGCCGGCGGCACCATCTTCACCGTGGCCGACGTCGCCGCGGCGTTCCATGTCTATGGCGGCGGCGGCAACGATACCCTCATCGCCAGCGGCTTCACGCTCTCCGCCAATCAGAGGGACAGCATTTTTCTGAACACTTCTGTCGAGACGATTATCGATGGAAGCGGAACCTATGTGGCGCCCCTGCAACTGACTGCCGGCGCCGATACGCTGGCCTTTGATTCCAGCGACCTGACGAACAGCACGCTGAATGCGACGGCGCCCGATCTAAACCCCACGGACAGCATCGA
>NZ_SMYZ01000178.1 GCF_004919685.1 Mesorhizobium norvegicum
CGATCCATCCCTATCAAGTGTTTCGTGAGAGCGCTGTCGAAAGCCGGTTCGAGGCGCTGCATGGGACGACGCCCACGCCGCTGGTCGGGCGTGAGGAGGAGGTCGACCTGCTGCAGCGCCACTGGCATCGCGCGAGAAGTGGTGAAGGTCGTGTGGTGCTGCTCTCAGGCGAGCCCGGCATCGGAAAGTCGCGCCTCACCGTCACCTTGCAGGAGCGGATCCAGAATGAGCCACACACCCGCTTGCGGTATTTCTGTTCGCCGCACCATCAAGACAGCGCGCTCCACCCGACCATTGCGCAGCTAGAACGTGCCGCCGGGTTGGAGCGCGACGACCCACCTGAGAGGAAGCTGGATAAGCTTACGGCCCTGCTTGCCCCGGCCTCGCCGGAGGACGTGGCGCTGCTGGCCGAGCTGCTGTCGTTGCCGACCGAAGGCCGTTTCCCGCCTCTCCAACTGACGCCCCAGCGTAAGAAAGAGAAGACCTTCGATGCGTTGCTCCGGCAGCTCGAAGACCTGGCGCGACAAGGTCCGGTGCTGATGCTCTTCGAGGATGTTCACTGGATCGACCCCAGCTCGCGCGAGCTGCTCGACCTGGTAGTCGAGCGGGTGCAGCGCCTGCCAGTGCTGCTTCTCCTCACGTTCCGCCCCGAGTTTCAACCGCCGTGGACCGGGCAGGCGCACGTCACGGTTCTTGTCCTCAACCGGCTCGACCGTCGTGAAGGGGCCGCGCTGGTCCAGCGGGTCGTCGGCACCGGGGAGCTGCCGAGCGACGTAGTCGCGGAGATCATCGAGCGCACTGATGGGGTGCCACTGTTCGTCGAGGAGCTGACCAAGGCGGTGTTGGAGGGCGGCAACACCAGGACAGTGCTCTCAAGAGCTGCCGCGACGGCGTTGAACGTCCCCGCCACGCTGCATGCCTCGTTGATGGCTCGGCTCGATCGCCTCGGCTCAACCGTTAAGGAGGTCGCACAGGTCGGCGCGGTTCTCGGTCGGGAGTTCTCCTACGAATTGCTGGCAGCGGTCGCACAGCGAAATGCCGCTGATCTAAATGGCGCACTGGATCAACTCGTCGGCGCCGGTCTGGTGTTCTGCCGCGGGACGCGGCCACTGGCCACTTACCTCTTCAAGCATGCGCTCGTTCAGGACGCAGCGTATGGCACGCTGCTGCGCGCTAAGCGCAAGGAGCTACATAAGCGTGTCGCAGATGTGTTGAAGGAAAAGTGGACCGAAATCACTGAAGCGCAACCCGAGCTCCTCGCGCACCACCTTCAGGAAGCCGGGGATTGGGCGGGCGCGCTCGATCACTGGCAAAAGGCGGGACGGGCCGCCGTGGCCAGAGCTGCCACTCGGGAAGCCGTGTCGCACTTTGCCAGTGCTATTGACTGCAGCAGGAGACTTTGCGATGTGTCCGGCGGCGCCGAACGGATGACACGTCTCCACCTTGCGATGGCCAATGCCTTGATGCAGGCTGAAGGGTATCGTTCTGAGCGCCTTGGGAAGACGCTCGAGGATGCACGTCTTGCCGCCGCGAACACTGCATCGGCCGAATTGCAATGTGACGTTGCGCTTTCACTCGCTCCATTTCTTTATGCCACTGGGCGCAATCACGACTATCTGATGCTCGCCGATGAGCAGCTAATAAAAGGCGCCGATCACCTTCCTCCAGCCTATTTGAGTGCCCTTTTGGCAACAAGGGGGATGGCTCATTATAACCGGGGAGAACAACCGCAGGCAGCGGAAGCTTTGCGGAATGCCTTAGATTTGATTGATCGTGTTGACCCAAGTCGGGGTATCTTGTTCGCCGGTGCGGATCAACCCCGTCTCTCTGCCCAGGAATATTTCAGCGAATCGCTGATCATATTGGGTTTCTTTGATGCTGCAGTCGAAGAGAAAGAGCGCCTAATTCGAAATTTTGACCAGGGCGATAAGCCCTTCGAACTCGCGTGGCGTCTTCTCGGGCATTGCGAATTGTGCGCGCTACTCGGTCAATACGAGGAACTCCTTGAGAACGCTACGAAGATCGTCGAGATTTGCGAACGGCATGGCTACACGGCGCGTCGAAGCAGCGGCATTAGGTGGCGTGGCCATGCCCGCTCGCATTTAGGTGAACTGGATACCGGCATCGATGACGTCCGGGAGAGTATGGTCCTTTGGCGTGGGCAGGGCGTCGTATTTCATACCCCTGAGAAAGCATGCGCACTTTGTGATCTGCTCCTGCGAGCCGGTCGCCTCGAAGAGGCATCGCAGATGCTTGATGATGTCGATACCCTCGTTTTCGACACGGACGAGGCGAGCTATCTAGCAGAATGTATCCGCCTTCGTGGCCAGATTGCCGCGGATAGAGGTGACCTGACGGGTGCCGCGCACCTATTCGAAACAGCAATTGCCACTGCCCGTCGGCAGCAAGCGAGACTCTTCGAGCTTCGCGCCGCAACGCAACTAGCACCAGTTCTGGCACGGCAAGGTCGTGTCCATGAGGCCGCGACGCGTCTGCAAGCGGTGGTCCACACATTTGACACAAGGTATCCAATCGTCGACCTCGTCGCCGCGCAAAGGGCGCTGGACACCCTGAGCCGTTGAGGTCGCACCATCTGCGTCGGTTCCGACAACGTAGTTTGCGAGCTTGGCTCATTGCGCACCCGAGACGCGCGTTAGTCCGTTTGGACTGGAATGTAACGGAATTGAGACGTTCACGCTTGTCCCCGCGTAGGTCCGAACATGGCGCAACCACGACCTCCAGCTTGGCCACGCGCAATGTCTGGTTTCAGGAGGCACCAAACCTGACCTCAATGGCTGACATGCGGCGCAATTGCTGACCGGCAGATTTTGGGGCCGACATCGGACTGGCAGGTTCAGGCTATGGATCTTCAAAAAGCGGACGTTCGGTTGAACGGGGACATAGTCGTGGACCTGACCCAAAAGTAGCCCTTCGGCAGCAGCCGCGATCGGACGATAAACGACGCCGTGTTAGGAATGGCCCAAGCGACGCGGTGAGTTGATCGCTGCTGGCGCCGGCACTGCACACTCGCATTCGAGGTAGGACTAGAATACGCTCGCCGCCCGGAGCTTCGACCTATGGAAGAGGCAGGACACAAGCATGGAGCGACGCCTCACCGCAATCCTTGCTGCCGACGTCGTCGGCTACAGCCGCCTCATGGGAGCCGACGAGGTTGGCACGCTTGCACAGCTGAAGAGGCTTCGCGCCGAAGTGATCGAGCCCAAGATCACAGAGTCCCACGGACGCATCGTCGGTTCCGCTGGCGACAGCCTTCTTGTCGAATTCGCCAGCGCAGTCCACGCGGTGCAGTGTGCGGTCGAAGCCCAGGAGGGATTGGCTGCTCACAATGCAAGTTTGCCCGAAGACAAGCGCATGACTTTCCGTATGGGCGTGAATTTGAGCGACGTGATTGCCGAGGACGATACAATCTACGGTGATGGTGTGAACATCGCCGCGCGGCTCGAGAAGCTTGCAGAACCTGGCGGCGTCTGCGTCGCGAGCAACGTCTACGAGCAGGTCAAGGGCAAACTAGACTATGCCTACACCGACCTCGGTAGCCATCAGGTCCACAACATCGTGGAGGCGGTGCGCGCCTATCAGGTCAGTCGAGCAAAACCAACTTCGGTATTCTCGACAAGGGAGAGGCTGACGCTTCCCGAAAAACCGTCCATCGCGGTCTTGCCATTCGACAACCTCAGTGGCGACCCCGAGCAGGGCTACTTCGCTGACGGCATGGTGGAGGAGATCATCACCGCGCTGTCCCGGACGCGCTGGCTGTTCGTCATCGCGCGCAACTCGAGCTTTACCTACAAGGGCCGGGCAGTGGACATTAAGCAGGTCGGGCGCGAGCTTGGTGTGCGCTATGTGCTTGAAGGGAGCGTGCGCAAGGCGGCGAGCAGGGTGCGCATCACCGGGCAGCTTATCGATGCGGCAACGGGTGCACATCTATGGGCCGACCGTTTCGACGGCGGGCTGGAGGACGTTTTTGACCTGCAGGAGGAAGTGACCCGGAGCGTCGTCGGAGCGATCGCTCCGAAGCTGGAACAGGCAGAGATCGAGCGGGCCAAGCGCAAGCCGACCGAGCACCTTGACGCTTACGACTATTATCTGCGCGGGATAGCAAGCCTCCACCAGTTGACCAGGGAATCCAACGCAAACGCCCTTCAGTTGTTTTACAAGGCCATCGAACTCGACCCTGAATTCGCCTCGGCATACGGCATGGCCGCGTGGTGTGCCGTCATGCGCAAGGCGAACGGCTGGATGGCCGATCGTGAGCAGGAAACCGTCGAGACAGAACGCCTGGCTCTGAAGGCAGTGGATTTGGGCAGGGATGACGCGGTTGCGCTCTCACTCGGCGGGCACGCGCTCGCGTTTGTCGTGGGCGACAACAATAGCGGGGCAGCGTTCATTGATCGCGCGCTCGCGCTCAATCCGAACCTGGCTACTGCGTGGCTATTCAGCGGCTGGGTCAGAGTCGACCTCGGCGATACGGAAACCGCCCTCCAGCACCTCGCGACTGCGATACGCATGAGCCCGGTCGACCCGCTCATGTTCGATATGCAGAATGCGGTTGCAGTGGCTCATCTCTTCGCTGGTCGATTTGAGGAGGCATCATCTTGGGCCGAAAGGTCGTTGCGGGAAAAGCCGGACTTTTTGGGGTCGTTGCGCTATGCGGCTGCAAGCTATGCTCGCGCCGGCCGAACCGAGGACGCGCAAAAGGTGGTGAGCCGAATTCTCGCCCTCGATCCTGGCCAACGAATTTCCAATCTCGCCGACGTCGTTTCAGCCGTCCCAGCCCATATGGCTCTGCTTGCAGAAGGTTTGCGAAAGGCGGGACTGCCGGAATAGCGCTGCCAGGCTGGCGCATCGATCGCGAGTTGGGAACGCACCGAGATCGCAAAGACCGCACCGTGGGTGGCGTCGGCCCTCGCACGCTAACGATGGCACAAATCGCCATAGGGCGCCGTACAAGCGATCCCGCGTCATGTCAGGGGTGGGTCACTGATCCCAACTCGTCGCGTGGGCCTCGATTGGGGTGCCTGTGGCAAAGCACCTGCTCGATCTCAAGCCAAGTCGGCGATCCGTAGGCATAGGCAATGGCTGCTTCAGCAGGACGGCTGATCGGCCGTTTTTGGCGCAACCGCGACCTCCAGCCTAATCGCCGGCAAGGTCCGCTTTCAGGAAGCTGCGAAGCCGACCTCGACGGCCGAGATGTGGCGCATTGCAGCCCGGCTGCCTCTTGAGCCGAAAGCTGGCTGGCAGCTTCCAGTGTGAGCCCTTGTGCCTTCAGCAGT
>NZ_SMYZ01000017.1 GCF_004919685.1 Mesorhizobium norvegicum
CAGAGGGGGGTGTTCAAGCTCGGCATTTAAATCCTAAGCCACCGCCATCTGCTGCAAACTCACCAACCGCTGGATGCCCTTCTTGGCCAGGCCCATCAATTCCGCGAACTGCTCTTCCGAAAAAGGCTCGCCCTCGGCGGTGCCCTGGATCTCGACGATGCCGCCCTTACCGGTCATGACGAAATTGGCGTCGGTGCCGGCAGAGGAATCCTCGATATAGTCGAGGTCGATGACCGGCTGGCCGTCATGGATGCCGCAGGAGATCGCCGCGACGTGGTCTTTCAGCACCTTGGCGACACTGGCCATCTGGCGCGCTTCCATCCAGCGCAGGCAGTCATACAGCGCCACCCAGCCGCCGGTGATCGAGGCGGTGCGGGTGCCGCCGTCGGCCTGGATGACGTCGCAGTCGACGGTGATCTGCTGCTCGCCCAGCGCCTGCAAATCGACCACGGCGCGCAAGGAGCGGCCGATCAGTCGCTGGATTTCCAGCGTGCGGCCGCCCTGCTTGCCGGCCGAAGCCTCGCGGCGCATGCGCTCACCAGTCGAGCGCGGCAGCATGCCATATTCCGCCGTCACCCAGCCCTTGCCGGAATTGCGCATCCAGCCCGGCACTTTTTCCTCGAGGCTGGCCGTGCACAGGACATGCGTGTCGCCGAACTTCACCAGGCATGAGCCTTCGGCATGCTTGGAGACGCCGCGCTCGAAGGAGATGGCGCGCATTTCGTCGAATTGGCGTTTGGAGGGGCGCATTCTGGCTGCTTTCTTGTCATTTTTCGGAATCTTGGCCGGCTTGTAACCACATGGAGCGTGTGGCGCAAAGGAAAATGGCCTGATGATCTGGTACAGACACCGGGTGATCTCACAAAGACACCGGGTTGCGCGGGCCGTAGTGAAGTCTATATCCTTGGGCCGGAGGTTTTTGGCCGTATGACCAAGGCAGTCGATCCGAGTTCGCAGTCGCCCGCGCTTCAGTCGCTCGACATGCGTTCCCGCGACATCTTCCGGCGCATCGTCGATTCCTATCTCAGGGACGGTGAACCGGTGGGATCCCGCAGCCTGTCGCGCATCCTGCCGTCCTCGCTGTCGCCGGCCACCATCCGCAATGTGATGAGCGATCTCGAGCATCTCGGCCTGATCTACGCGCCGCACATTTCGGCCGGCCGGCTGCCGACGCAGGCTGGCCTGCGTTTCTTCGTCGATGCCTTCATGGAGCTTGGCGACCTTTCCGACGAGGAGCGCCGCGCCATCGAGGCACAGGTGCGGGCGTCCGGCTCGGGCGCGACGCTGGAGCACATGCTGACCGAGGCCAGCCAGATGCTGTCGGGCATGTCGCGCGGCGCCGGCCTGGTGCTGGCCGCCAAGAACGAGGTGGCGCTGAAGCACATCGAATTCATCCAGCTCGAGCCGACCAAGGCGCTGGCGGTGCTGGTGTCGCAGAACGGCGACGTCGAAAACCGCGTCGTCGAGCTGCCCGCCGGCATCACCGTCTCACAACTGCACGAGGCCTCGAATTTCCTCAACGCCCATATCCGTGGCCGCACGCTGGCCGAGGCGCGGATCGAGATCGCCCGCATCAAGGAAGAGACCAGGGCCGCACTCGACACGCTGTCGCAGGACCTGGTCGAGAAAGGGCTGGCTGTGTGGGCCGGCGCCGACAGCGGCCTGCCGGCGCGGCTTATCGTGCGCGGCCGCGCCAATCTGCTCGAAAACGTCACCGCCCAGGCCGATATCGAATTGTTGCGGCATCTGTTCGAGGACATGGAGACGCAGGACGGTCTGATCCAGCTGCTCGACCTCGCCGAGGAAGGCTCGGGCGTGCGCATCTTCATCGGCTCGGAAAACAAGCTGTTTTCGCTGTCGGGCTCGTCGCTGGTGGTCGCGCCTTATCGCGACAAGGACGCCCGCGTCGTCGGCGCGCTCGGCGTCATCGGCCCGACCCGGCTCAACTATGCCCGTATCGTGCCGATGGTCGACTATACGGCGCAGCTGATATCCCGCATGCTGCGCTAGGTGTATTGATATTCAGGTGAGGCCGGCCTGCAAACGGCGGCTTCCTGCGCTTCCGGTGCTCACGTACGAAAAGTACGCTCCGCTCCGGTTCTCGGAAACCACCGTTTTCGACTCGGCCTGACCTGAATCTCGATACACCTAGATCCCAAATCGAAACAGGCTGCTGAGGAGAAAAAGAATGGCGCTCGAAGAACTCAAGGCCCGGATCAGCCTGTTGCTGGAGGAAATGGTCAACCAGCCGGAGGACCAGCACGAAATCCAGGAGCAGTTGCGCGAAAAACTGCGGGAAATGCGCGCCATGGGCCTGCCGCTGCCGGCCGATCTCGTCGCACTGGAAAAACGCCTCGACGACGATTTCTACGCCGCCGGAACCTGAAGCGGGCCTCGCTTCCTTCAACTCATCGTGTGCCGCGGAACGTTCGGCGAAACCGCCCGTTGCTGTCTTCACGGCCAAATGTTGGAGGGCAGGATGATCCGTTTCGCCGGTCTGGCTATTTCCGCCACCTTGTTTGTCACCACAACGGCATTCGCCCAGCCGGCGGACGGGCCGGTGCTGAAGGGTGCTGCGGCCTTCGGCGACTGGCGTGCCGACAGGCCAGGGGTGCGCCGCCTGATCAGGCCGAACGATCTGCCAAAACCCTACGTCACCAAATCGGCCTCGAACAGTGCCGGCCTCGCCGAAAGGCCGGCGGATACCAAACCCAAGCTGCCGCCGGGCTTCTCGGCCGAATTGATCGCGTCGGGCATCGACAATCCGCGCGTCGTGCGCGTGGCGCCGAACGGCGACCTGTTCGTCGCCGACAGCGAAGCCAACCAGGTCCGCGTCTACCGTCTGGCCGAAGGCAGCGCGAAGCCGGCGCAGGACGGCATCTTTGCCGGCAACCTCAACCAGCCTTATGGCATCGCCTTCTATCCGCCGGGCAATGACCCGCAATGGGTTTATGTCGCCAACAGCGACAGCGTCGTGCGCTTTGCCTACCGCAAGGGCGACCTGAAGGCATCAGGCGATCCGGAAACCGTCGTCGCCAGCATCCCCTCCAATCATCACTGGACCCGCGACATCGCTTTCTCGCCGGACGGCAAGACGCTCTATCTGTCGGTCGGTTCCGGTTCCAACGTCGGGCAGGATATGGGCAAGGAGCCGAAGGGCGGCCTCGACGCCTGGGCGAAGTCACAGCCGCTCGGCGCCGCATGGGGGTCCGAGGACGGCCGCGCCGATGTGCTGGCCTTCGACCCGAACGGCAAGAACGGACGCATCGTCGCGACCGGGCTGCGCAACTGTTCGGGCATGACCGTGCAGCCGGCGACCGGCGCGCTGTGGTGCGTCGTCAACGAGCGCGACGGGCTCGGCGACAATGTGCCGTCCGAATATGCGACCGCGGTCAAGGACGGCGCCTTCTATGGCTGGCCCTGGTACTATATCGGCAACAACGAGGATCCGCGCCACAAGGGCGAACGCCCCGACCTTGCCGGCAAGGCTGATATTCCCGATGTGCTGATGCAGGCGCATTCGGCGCCGCTCAACATCGCCTTCTACGAGGGGAAGAGCTTTCCGGCCGAATACCAAGGCGACGCCTTCGTCGCTCTGCACGGTTCATGGAACCGCGGCAACAGGACCGGCTACAAGGTGGTGAGATTGCTGTTCAGGGACGGCAAGCCGACCGGCGAATACGAGGATTTCATCACCGGCTTCGTCGTCTCCAATGGCGAGGTCTGGGGCCGGCCGGTCGGCGTGGCGGTGGCGAACGACGGCGCGCTGATCGTCACCGAGGACGGCAACGGCACCATCTGGCGGGTGGCCTATGGCGGCGGCCGTTCCTGATCCTGCTTGGGTAGCGCAGGGCCCCCTCACCCGGCCTTCTTCAGGTGTCCAATCGATATCTGGTGCAATGGATTCCGATCTCCAGGGAATTCAATCCCGGTCCGTTTCATGCGACGGTGCATTCTGATCTGAGACCAATGCCATGACCCTGACCGGATTCCTCGCCTACAGTGCCGCCCTCGGCATCGCCGCCGCCATTCCTGGTCCTGGCATCACCGCGCTTGTCGCGCGTGCGCTCGGCTCCGGCTTCCGCTCGTCGTTGGCAATGTCGTTTGGACTGATGGTCGGCGACATCACCTATCTGACCGCCGTGGTGCTCGGCCTCGCCTTCGTCGCGCAGAGTTTCGGCATGGTTTTCCTCGCTATCAAATGGCTCGGCGTCGCCTATCTCGCCTTCCTCGGCTGGCGCTTCTGGAACAGCGGCATCACGCCCGAGACCGTCGAGGCCAGGAAAGGCAAGGGCGGGCTGCTGTCGAGCTTCGTCGCCGGCCTGACTGTCACGCTCGGCAATCCAAAGACGATGATCTTCTACCTCGCCATCACCCCGACCATCGTCGACCTGAAGACCATAACGCTGGCCGATTACGGTATTCTCGTCGCACTGACGGTCGTCGTGCTGTTGGTGGTGCTGGTGCCGTATCTGGCGCTGGCTGCCAAGGCGCGCTGGTTCCTGAAATCGCCGCGCGCGCTCAAGGCGCTGAACCGCACGGCCGCCGGCTTCATGGTTGGTGCTGCTGCAGCGATTGCCGCCCGCCAATAAAGGGCTCTCGGCCAAAGCATTTCGCAAACAGGCCTTTGCGGGAAATGCTTTTCCGCGGCGGAGACGTTTTCGACACAGGCCCCACTCGGATATTTTCGGCCGACAGCTTATGTTGCGCGGCTGAAAGCCCTATCTTGCCGGCTGCAATTCCACTTGCCTGAAATTCTGGGAGCGAAACCAATGAACAAGCCAGTCACATCAGCCCGCGTGCCCGGTCGCGGCCGCGTCTACGATTCCATCACCGACACGATCGGCGACACGCCCCTGGTGCGGCTCGACAAGTTCGCCAAGGAAAAGGGCATCGTCGCCAATCTCATCGCCAAGCTCGAATTCTTCAATCCGATCGCTTCGGTCAAGGACCGTATCGGCGTGGCGATGATCGAGGCGCTGGAGGCAGCCGGCAAGATTTCTCCCGGCAAGACCACGCTGATCGAACCGACGTCCGGCAACACCGGCATCGCGCTGGCCTTTGCTGCTGCCGCCAAGGGCTACAAGCTGATCCTGACGATGCCGGAAACGATGTCGATCGAGCGCCGGAAAATGCTGGCGCTGCTCGGCGCCGAGCTGGTGCTGACCGAGGGGCCGAAAGGCATGAAGGGCGCCATCGCCAAGGCCGACGAACTGGCAGCGACGATCCCCAATGCGATCATCCCGCAGCAGTTCGAGAATCCGGCCAATCCGGAAATCCACCGCACGACGACAGCCGAGGAAATCTGGAACGATACGCATGGCGAGGTCGATATCTTCGTCGCCGGCATCGGCACCGGCGGCACCATCACCGGCGTCGGTCAGGTGCTGAAGAAGCGCAAGCCTTCGGTGCATGTCGTCGCCGTCGAGCCGGAATCCTCGCCGGTTCTGTCAGGCGGCCAGCCCGGCCCGCACAAGATCCAGGGCATCGGCGCCGGTTTTGCGCCCAAGATCCTCGATACGACGATCTATGACGAGATCGTCAAGGTGTCGAACGAGGATTCGGTCGCCAATGCCCGCCTCGTCGCCCGCCTCGAAGGCGTGCCGGTCGGCATCTCGTCGGGCGCCGCCCTGCAGGCGGCCATCGTCGTCGGCTCGCGGCCGGAGAACAAGGGCAAGAACCTGGTGGTGGTCATCCCCGACTTCGCCGAGCGCTATCTGTCGACGATCCTGTTCGAAGGATTGGGATCGTAGTCCTCTCCCTTCGTCATCCACGGGCGAAGCAGGAGCGAAGCTCCGTCGCGGAGACCCGAGGATCCATTCCGTGACGGCTGTCGAGGAATGCGGCGGATCAGAATTCTGAACCGCAGCAACGCTGAGAGGTCGCGGCATGGATCCTGGGGTCTGCTCTCGTCGCTCCGCTCCTCGCTGCGCCCCAGGATGACGAAGGGACAGGTGTCCTGGCCAATTTCACATGGCCGCGATGCCGCCTGGGTTTTGGTTGAGGCCTCTTCACTGGACTGTCGCAGTTCGCTGGCCCGCTGAAAAAATCCCGGTGGCGTCAGCCACCGGCTTGAGCAGTGCCCCGCTTCCGGGTCATATCGCCCCCGGCCTGCTTTGCGCGGGCCGGGGGAGGATTTCATGTACAAGCTCTACACCCGTCCGGGCAGCGGCGGCTTCGTCGTCGAGGCTGCGCTGGCGCTGGCGAATGCGCCGTTCGAGCAGATCGACGTGCCGAAAACAGACCGGCCCGATCCGGCCTTCCTCGACATCAGTCCGTTGAACCAGGTTCCGGTGCTGACCTTGCCGGACGGAAGCTCGATGACCGAATCGGCGGCGATCTGCATCCTGCTTGCCGAACGTCACCCCGATGCCGGCCTGGCGCCGGCGACCGACGCACCTGCCCGCGCCGACTTCCTGCGCTGGATGACCTTCATGTCGTCGGTGCTCTATCCGGCGGTGCTGCGTTTCTACTACGCGTATCGATACACGACCGACCCCGACGGCACCAAGGCGGTCAAACAGGCGGCCGTCGCCGAGATGGACCGCGGCTTTTCTGTTCTTGATGCCGCTCTCCAAGGCCACGACTGGCTGGTCGGCGACCAGCTGTCGCTGGCCGACATCTATCTCGTCATGCTGGTGGCCTGGCATCCCGACGTCGACAGCGCGCGGACGGCATGGCCGAACATTGAACGCCTGTGGTCGAGGCTGCGCGACCATCCGCTGATGAGGACGCTCAACACATCGCATGAGATGTGGCCAGGGCTGAACGAACGGCCGGTAGCGAGGCTCAATTTCTGAGGACCGCCCGTTTTCCCTGCAGGAATCGGCGCACCGCCGGGTCGCGTTCGAGGCCGATCGCCCGATCATAGGCCTCGATTGCATGTGGCACCTGACCGAGCCTTGCCAGCAGACCGGCGCGGGCTGCCCAATAGGGCTGATAGTCATCAAGCCGCTTGTCGTCGCCCAGCACGTAAAGGGCCGCCAATCCCGCCACGGCGCCCTCGGCCTCGGCAATCGCCACCGCGCGGTTGATCGCCACCACCGGCGATCCCGCGATCGAAAGCAGCGCGTCGTAGAGCTCGCGGATCGCCACCCAGTCGGTGCGGCCGGTCAGGCGTCGTGCCGCATGTGCGGACTGCACGGCCGCCTCGAGCTGGTAGCGGCCGATGACGCCCATGGTGGCGGCGTGGCCGAGCAACGCTTCAGCTTCATCGACCAAAGCGCGATCCCAGAGCGTATAGTCCTGCTCGGCCAGCGGCACGTAATCCCCGGCCGCATCGCGCCGTGCGGTGCGGCGCGCCTCGGCAAACAGCATCAGCGACAACAGGCCAAGCGCCTCGGGCTCTTCCGGCAACAGCGAAGCCACCAGGCGGCCGAGCCAGATGCCTTCGGTCGCCAGATTGCGGCGGCGCGTTTCGGTGCCCGCCGGATCGGACCAGCCTTCGGCGAAGGCGGCGTAGATCGCTTCCAGCACCGCATCCAGCCGTTCGCCGAGTTCGGCCCGCTCCGGCACGCGGAACGGAATGCCGGTTTCACGGATGCGGGTCTTGGCACGCACCAGGCGCTGGCCCATCGTTGCCGGCGAGACCAAAAAGGCAGAGGCGATCGTTGCGGCGTCAAATCCGAGCACGGTCTGCAGGATGAGCGGCGAACGCACGCTCGATTCGATCGCCGGATGGGCGCAAGCAAACATCAGCCGCAGCCGTTCGTCGGGCAGGTCTTCGTCGGTCATGCGCGCCTCCGCTTCCTCGGCAATCAGCTTGAGATGCTCGCGGCCGGCCTGGCTGGTCAGCCGCCGCCGCACCGCATCGACGCGGCGCCGCCTTGCCACCGCCAGCAGCCAGGCTTCCGGCTTTTCCGGCACGCCGGTTCGTGGCCAGCGTTCGAGTGCGGCGGCGAAGGCATCGGCCAGCGCGTCCTCGGCGCCGGTCACGTCGCGCGTGCGTGCCGCGAGCCAGGCGACCAGCTTGCCGTAGCTTTGCCGGGCGGCCGCCTCGGCGGCCGCCCGTGCGATCTCCGAGCGGCTGTCCATCACATCGTCATTTCTCAGACAGGTACTCGGTCAGTTCCCAGATCGGCCGCAGCTCGACAGTGCCGGCGCTGGCCGCCGGGCAGCGCGCCGCCCAGGCGATCGCGGCGTCGGCATCCGCGGCCTCGATCATGTAGAAGCCTGCAAGCTGCTCCTTGGTGTCGGCATAGGGGCCATCGAGGACGTTGGTCTTGCCACCAGCCACCCGAACCGAGGTGGTCGCCTGACTCGGGCGCAGCCGGTCGCCGGCCAGCCACGCGCCGGATTTCTTCAGGGCTTCGGTATAGGCGCCATAGGCGGCACTCATCTGGTAGGTCGCTTCGGCCGGGGCATTCGCCATCGCGGCTTCGTCGGCGTAGATCAAAATCATGTATCGCATGGTCTTCTCCCGTTGTTTCGAAGGCCGCTTCGTTGCGAGCCGGACGTATGTCGCGCGGCAGCACCAGATTTCGACAGGCCGCTGAAAAAACTTTCGGCTTCACCACGACGTTTCGCAAGGACCAGATCTCACCTCGTCTGCTGGACGACAGCTGGCGCCGGACTGGCAGCGCTTCCTCGCAGCACTATCCTCTGTCGTGGACAGACGGATAATGCGCGACAGGAGAAAGAAAATGGAACTCGTGACCCACAAGAAATTCAAGAACGGCCGGTTGATGCCGTGGGGAAAGGGCACGGTCGTTAGCGGCGCGAAAGGAACCGTTTATCTCTGTGGAAACACCGCGACATCCGACGACTACGATCCGGCCGGCAAGAAGGGCGGCGGTTTCGCCGGCGATGTGGTAGCGCAGTGGCGCGCCGTTCTCGGCAACATCAAGTCGGACCTGGAGGAGCTCGGCAGCGGGCTGGACCATCTCATCAGGCTGACCTTCTTCGTTAGAGGGCCATTTCCCGATGGCGGCGTTCTCAGCTCTCCCAATTTCCGTCTCGACGTGCTGGACGAGTTCTTTGCCGAGCATTGCCCGAAGCACTGCAGCTACAACAATCCGCCGCCCTCGGAGGTGATCGGCGTTGCGGCGCTTGCCCAGGCAGACATCGTCATCGAAATCGTTGCGGTCGCGGCACTGCCGGATTGAAGGGGGAGGCAGCCGGAACGCGCAACGCTGGTTTTGCACTCCTCAACCGTTCGTCTAATGGCTGCAATTGCGGGTTGGCATTTGCCGGCTGCCGTCTAAACTCGCCCCGCCCGCGCCGAGGAGGGCGGCGGCGCAGACATTTCAGGGAGGACATCAGATGTTCCATTTCAGAACGAAATTCATTGCGGCCGGCGCGGTGGCGCTTTCACTTGGCCTTGGCGTTGTTTCGGCAGGAGCGCAGGAATTCATCAATGTGCTGACCGGCGGCACGTCCGGCGTCTATTATCCGCTCGGCGTGGCGCTGTCGGAAATCTACGGCAAGGGCATCGAGGGCGCCCGCACCCAGGTGCAGGCGACTAAGGCTTCGGTCGAGAACCTCAATCTGCTGCAGCAGGGCAAGGGCGAGATCGCGTTTGCGCTCGGCGATTCCGTCAAGCTGGCCGCCGAAGGCAACACCGAGGCCGGTTTTCCCGGCAAGCTCGACAAATTGCGCGGCATCGCCGCCATCTATCCCAATTACATCCAGATCGTCGCCAGCCAGGAGTCCGGCATCAAGACGCTGGCCGACCTCAAGGGCAAGAGCCTGTCGGTCGGCGCGCCTTCATCCGGCACCGAACTCAACGCACGCGCCATCTTCGCCGCCGCCGGGCTGAAATACGAGGATCTCGGCCGGGTCGAATATCTGCCCTTCGCCGAATCGGTCGAGCTGATCAAGAACCGCCAGCTCGACGCCACGCTGCAATCGGCCGGGCTCGGCGTCGCCTCGATCCGCGACCTCGCCACCTCCGTGCCGATCAATGTCGTTGCGGTTCCCACTGAGGACGTCGCCAAGATCGGCTCGCCCTATCTTTCGGTGGTCATTCCCAAGGGCACCTATGAGGGCCAGAGCGAGGACGTCGCGACCGCTGCCGTCGGCAATTTCCTCATCACCCGCGCCGATGTCTCCGACGAGACCGCCTACCAGATGACCAAGCTGATGTTCGACCATCTCGACCAGCTTGCCGCAGCGCATGCCGCCGCCAAGGCGATCGACCCGGCCAAGGCACTCGCCGGCATGCCGGTGCCGCTGCACCCCGGTGCCGAGCGGTATTACAAGGAGAAGGGCTTGTTGAAGTAGCTGGGGTAGCTCGGCAATCCGACATGTCTTCGCCAAGCACCCCCCGGCGCCTCGCATTACAATTCGCTCGCTTTGGAGTGCGTCGGATGAGCGAAGCAACGTCTGGAACAACAACCGACAGCAAATCCGCCACCTTCCATCTCCCTGCCGAGGAAGAGCCGATCGAAGGGCTGCCGCCCGGCTTCGGCGACGGCATCGCCGGCAAGGCTGCCTTTCTTATCGCCGTCGCCTTTTCCGTGTTCCAGATCTATGTCGCCGCCTATGGCAGCATTCCGAGCCAGGTGGTGCGGGCCATGCATGTCGGCTTCCTGCTGCTGCTCGGCTTCGGCCTGATCGCCAATCTGCGCACCAAAAGCGTGCCGGCCAAGGCCATATTCTGGACGCTCGGTGTGCTCGGCTTTGGCACGGGTCTGTACAATTGGGTTTTCTATGCCGACCTCATCCGGCGCTCCGGCTTCCTGACCACGCCGGACCTGATCGTCGGCGCGGTGCTGGTGGTGCTGGTCTTCGAGGCCGCGAGGCGGCTGATGGGCCTGCCGCTGGCGGTCATCGCCTTCATCTTCCTCGCCTACTGCTTCGTCGGCAATCATCTGCCGCCGCCGCTCATCCATCGCGGCTATGATTTCGCCCAGCTCGTCGACACCTTCGCCTACGGCACCGAAGGCATCTACGGCACGCCGATCTATGTTTCGGCCGCCTACATCTTCATCTTTGTCGTCTTCGCTGCCTTTCTCGAACGCGCCGGCATGATCGCGCTGTTCAACGATTTCGCGCTCGGCCTTGTCGGCTCCTGGCGCGGCGGCCCGGCGCAGGTCTGCGTGCTCTCGTCGGCGCTGATGGGCACTATTTCCGGCTCGGGTGTGGCCAATGTGGTGGCCAGCGGCCAGTTCACCATTCCGCTGATGAAGCGCTTCGGCTTCCGCTCGGCTTTTGCCGGCGCCGTCGAGGCGACCTCCTCGATGGGCGGCCAGATCATGCCGCCGGTGATGGGCGCGGTCGCCTTCATCATGGCCGAGACGCTGAACGTCCCCTATGCCGAGGTGGTCAAGGCGGCGATCATCCCGGCGCTGCTCTATTTCGGCGCCTGCTTCTGGCAGGTGCATCTGGAAGCCGGCAAGGCCGGCCTCACCGGCATGGCCAAGGCGGATCTGCCCAACCCGTGGGACGCGGTGCAACAGCACTGGCCGCTGGTGCTGCCGCTGGCGGCGCTCATCTATCTTTTGTTCGCCGGCTATACGCCGATCTTCGCCGGCACGATGGGCCTGGCGCTGACCATCGTGCTCATCCTCGGTACGCCGCTGGCGGCAGCGATCGGGCCGCTCGCCTTCCGCATTGTCTTCTGGCTGGCGCTCGGATTTGCCGCCGCCTCGTTCATGAAGTTCGGCGTCAATATCCTCGGCCTGGTCATCGGCGCACTGGTCGCCGCCTGCTTCACGTTCAAGGGCGGGCGCGAGACGCTGCAAATCTGCGTCGACTCGCTTGCCGAAGGCGCCAAGAACGCACTGCCGGTCGGCATCGCCTGCGCCATTGTCGGCATCGTCATCGGCACGCTGACGCTGACCGGCATCGCCTCGACCTTCATCGGCTGGATCATCTCGATCGGCGAGGACAATCTGTTCCTGTCGCTGGTGCTGACCATGGTCACCTGCCTGGTGCTCGGCATGGGCATCCCGACCATTCCCAATTACATCATCACCTCCTCGCTGGCCGGGCCAGCGCTGCTGTCGCTCGGCGTGCCGCTGCTGGTCAGCCATATGTTCGTCTTCTATTTCGGCATCATGGCCGATTTGACGCCGCCGGTGGCGCTGGCCGCGTTTGCCGCAGCGCCCATGGCCAAGGAAAGCGGCCTCAAGATCGGTATCCAGGCGACCAAGCTCGCCATTGCCGGCTTCGTGGTGCCGTTCATGGCGGTCTATACGCCGGCGCTGATGTTGCAGGACGCCGGGCCGATCGCCGCCCAGTTCGGCTATCCCGTCGAGGTCGCCTACATCGTCGCCAAGGCGTGCATGGGCATCGTGCTGTGGGGCGCCGCCGCCGTCGGCTTCCTCGTCAGGCGCATGGCGTGGTGGGAACGTCTGCTGGCCTTTGCCGCCGGCGTGCTGCTGGTCGCTGCCGTGCCGCTCACCGACGAGGCCGGCTGGGCGCTGTCGCTTGCCTGGATCGGCTGGCATTGCTGGCGGGCGCGGCAGGCTTCAGTCAGGACATGAGCCTGTGCATCCTGGCCGCCGGCAAGACGGTGACGCTCTCCGTCGCCGCCTTCACGCTGTCCTGGACGCACTCGGTGGAACGGACGCGCTGGCAGGAAGACTGGAAGGTCACGCCTTCCGGCCTGCAGGTGATCGAGGCCCGGATCAAGGGCTCGGGCGCCGGCATGGAGCCGCCGGAAGGTGCGGTGCTGCGCGACGGCTGGTGGATCTACGCGCCTGATGTCGGCCCGCAGCGGCGCGTCGTGCTCGCCGCCTCCGGCGCCACCGGCGAAGGCTGGACGCTGTGCACGGTTCAGGGCTGCCGTGAACTCGGCAAGGCGGCTGGTGCCCCCATTGTGCTGGAACCATGCGGGTCGGACGGCTCGAGCCAGCCGCGATAGCGCACGATCAAGCCGGTGAGCGGATGCGAAATCTCGACATGGAAGCGGAAGCGGCCATCTTCCACCGTCTCAAACGACGTCGAGCGCGGGCAGAGCCACATCGGCAGCGGCAGTCCGAGGATGCTCCA
This sequence comes from Mesorhizobium norvegicum, assembly GCF_004919685.1. Classification (GTDB taxonomy): domain Bacteria; phylum Pseudomonadota; class Alphaproteobacteria; order Rhizobiales; family Rhizobiaceae; genus Mesorhizobium; species Mesorhizobium norvegicum. The sequence continues at coordinate 12,937 of NZ_SMYZ01000017.1, forward strand.
ATGGCGTAAGACAAGCTTGAGCCGATCGCCCTCGGTCACCAGCGCCATGGCAAAGGTCAGCGGGCCGAAGCGCTCGCACAGCAGGCGCTCTGAACGGCCACGTCCTTCGAACTGGCGGCTGGAGAAGCCGTGGGTGCCGAATGTTCGTGTCCAGGTTTCTTCCCCCTTGTCGACGTCGAAACGCACCCGGACGGGGATATCGACGCTCGGCTTGGGAAAGCCGACCAGCCATGCCGTTAGCCGGCCAAGGATGTTTGGGCCGCGTTCGACGCTGGCGCGGCCCTCGGCCAATCTCGTGCGGTCGTGCATGATCCGGATTTCCTCCTGGAGATCCCGCCAGGTATCGCCGAGCAAAGCGGTATAGAGCGGTTGATCCGTGCCACCGCTCTCATCGCGAAAGCCGGTGTAGATCGTCTTTGCAGCAAACAGAGCCTCGTAGTCTTCGAGTTCGAGATCGCGGACCGCAGCCCGCGCGCCGGGCGCAGGTGGATGGCCATCCAGCGCCTTGCGCACCAGGGCCTCGACCGCCATCGCCGGGATCAACGGCCCGTCATTGCCTTCCGCCAACAGATGCCATGAGCGTTTGACCGGGGAACCGGTCCGGCCGGCGCCGGTGACTTCGACGAACATGCCGCCGCGATGCTCGCCCCAGCGCAGCCGGTTGGTCGCCCAGTGCATCAGCGGGGCGATTGGCGACAGCGATCGGACCAACCCGATGCGCACCAGCCAGGCAAAGCCGATCAAGGCGCGATGCAGCACTTCGGGAACCGGGCCGGCACCCATCCAGATGGTTTTTGCCTGCGGCCAAAATTCCACCAATGCGCGCAGGTCCGGCACGTCGACGAGCGAAAATAACGTGTTGTTGAGCGGCACGCGGCCGGGCGGCGCGATGGTGTAGCGCATCTGTTCGGTGAGCGGATGGCCCTGCGCCTTGCCGCCATCGCGCACCAGCGCGACCGGCTGGCCGGCGTAGCCCGCGATCGCCCGGATGACGTTTTCGCCGACGCCGGCATAGGGTGATGGCGCGATGCCGCCTCTGATCGTATCGACCCGCACCATGTCCGATGACAGCCGGCGCACCACCGCCGCCGTCAGCACCGGGAAGCTGGAAACCCCCGACAGCACGAACAGCCCGGCCCGCCTGGCTGCCGCATCGAAGACCGGCACGCCGGCGACGAAATCCGATCCGTCAGCGAGATCGAGGTAGTTGACGCCTTGGTCGATGCAGGCCTCGATCAGCCGGTAGCGCCCCTCGCCATAGGCCTGGAACGGGCCGCTGGCGTCGACCAGCGTGTCGGGGCGCAGCGACGCCAGTTGTGCGGCGAGGTCGCCGTCGCGATCGAACACGGCCGGCATCAGCCGCGCTGCGACAGCGCCACGGCTTTCGCACCAGGTCTCGGCCTTGGCCAGCGAGCGACCGGCGACGATCACGGTCAGGCGCGGCTCGTTCTCCAGCAATTGGATGACGCGGCCGCCAAAGATGCCGTACCCGCCGACGATCAGAAGCTTCATCCGCTGCTCCCCCCAGAGCCCCGCTTTCTAGCCAAGGAACCGCTCGCGCAGCTCGGGAGAAGGAACCTCGCAACTGTCCTTCCTGCCGAACAGCGCGTAGCGATTCTTGGCAATGCGATCGTAGAGCCAGTCGCGCAGCGGGCGCGGCAGCACCAGCAAAGCCTTCGTCGCCCGCCACGGCCAGCCGAGTTCCGACATGACGGCGACAAAGCTGTCGAGGCGCGTGAAGGCGACGCCGTCGATCAGCACGAGATTGGTTTCGTAGGAGTCCGTGCGCAGCCCGTGCTTCCTGAACAGCGCCTCGCCGAACGGCGACTGCGCGGTGGCGAAGCGGAAGCGGCTTTGGCGGTCGAGCCTGACCACCATGCGCACGAAGCCGGAGCACAGCACGCAGACGCCATCGAAGACAATCAGCGGATAGCGCGCATCGAAGGATGTTTCAGAGGGACGGCTTGACTTGCGACGGCTTGACTGGGGAAGGTCGGTCACGCGGGCCTCGGCTGCTTGTGCCCTTAGGACACTAAGCCAGCCGGAGGCGGTATCAAAGCCGTGGCGATGTCGCACGCCGCCTGTCGGCAAGAGCGGGACGCTCGGCGCGATAGGTGGTGGCGCGGGTGGAGGCGGTCGGCCTGCAGATCCGGCTGTCGTGGCGATTTTCGAAAGCCATAATCAGTGCGCGCTCACGCCGAGCGAGTTGCCGCGACGAGCGCAGGCCGGGCCGGGGCCGCGCATGTAATAGCGCTCGGGCCGATAGGTCGGCGCGACGAATTCGCGGATGGCGGCGGCATAGCCGATGAGGTGCGCGAGGAAGTTCATTTACCCTGTCCCTGTCCCGATTTTCGGATGTCCCTTCCGAATTGCGGTCATCATAGCGTCGAGGCGTGAATAGTCGGTGAACACGATGTTAATATCTGGTCGAAAAGGCCTCGCTTCGTGGCCGGAATGCGGCTGATTCGGGGTCTTTCCGTGCAGTTGGTCGGCATTGCGCCCAATGTGACTTTTGCATCACATATGTTTCGTTTGAATGTCGCCTGCGTGCGGTTCTGTTTCAACTTTGGCCGCCTCCGTGAAATTTCCGTGCTGGCGGCCCGAATGGCTCAGGGCGCGCCTTGCTTCCGGATCGGTGCGCGATCACGGAACTGGAGCGCGGTCTGTCCGTTCTCACCTTCATCTGTTGCTGAAGGGAAATTGTCATGGCGCCGCGTCCTGCCTGGAAGGGCTATCTGAAACTGTCGCTGGTCACCTGTGCCGTCGAGCTGACCAACGTCGTCACCCACACCGAAAAGGTCTCGTTCCGGGTGCTGAACCGCAAGACCGGCAACACGGTGAAGCGCATCTATGTCGATTCCGAAACCGGCAAGCCGCTGGGTGACGGCGACGAGATCAAGGGCTACGAAGTCAGCGACGGCGATTTCGTCCATATCGACGAAGACGAGATCGAGGCGGTGCAGATCGAGTCCTCGCACACGATGGCGCTGGACGGGTTCGTCGACAAAGCCTCGATCCAGCAGATCTACCTCGACACGCCCTATTATGTCGCGCCGGCCGACAAGGTGTCGGAGGAGGCGTTCGCCGTCATCAGGGATGCGATGGCCGGCAAGAAGATGGCCGGGCTGGCGCGCATCGTGCTCTATCAACGCGAGCGCCCGGTGGTCATCGAGCCGCTGGGCAAGGGCATGGTGCTGACGACGCTGCGCTACGACAACACGGTGCGTCAGCCGGAGAGCGTGTTCAGCGACATCAAGGCGGTGAAGACCGACCAGGAGATGACCGATCTGGCCGAGCTGATCATCGACAAGAAGAAGGCCAAGTTCGACCCCTCGAAATTCGATGACAAATACGAGGACGCACTGCTCGAACTGATCCGTGCCAAGAAGGCCGGCAAGAAGGCACCCACGGCCAAGGCAGCACCCAAGCCCTCCAACGTCGTCAATCTGTTCGACGCGCTGAAGAAGAGCCTGTCGTCGGACGGCTCAACGAAGGTTCCTTCAGCGAAAGCCAAACCGGCGGCAAAACGCGCCAAACCGAAAGCCAGCGCGCCCAAGCGCAAATCGGCCTGAGGAAAAGAAGCAATGGCCAGCCTCGAACAGTATCACTCCAAGCGCGATTTCAAGAAGACCGCCGAGCCGGCCGGCAAGGTATCTCGCGACAAGAAAGCCAAGGCCGGCGGTATCTTCGTCATCCACAAGCACGCCGCGACGCGGCTGCACTACGACCTGCGCCTCGAACATGACGGTGTGCTGTGGAGCTGGGCGGTGACGCGCGGCCCGAGCCTCGACCCGCATGAGAAGCGGCTCGCCGTGCATGTCGAGGATCATCCAATCGACTATGCGCCGTTCGAGGGCACCATCCCCAAGGGCGAATATGGCGGCGGTTCGGTCATCGTCTGGGACGAGGGCACCTGGACCCCCGAGATCGACCCGGCCAAGGCGATGAAGAAAGGCCATATCAGCTTCGAGCTGCACGGCCACAAGCTGCACGGTCTCTGGCATCTGGTGCGGCTGAAGCCGCGGGTCGGCGAAAAGCGCGACAACTGGCTGCTGATCAAGTCCGACGATGCCGCCGCGCGCCCCGGCGAGGATATTCTCAAGGAGGCGCCGGAATCGGTGAAGTCCGGCCTGACGATCGAAGAGGTCGGCGAAGGCAAGACCGCCAAGGGCGAGAAGCCTGATTCTGGCATTCAAACAGGCCGGCCGCCGGCAAGGCGAAGGCCGGGGGCAAGAAACTCGACTTTGTCGAGCCGCAGCTCGCCACGCTGGAGCGCGATGCCCCGCCGGGCAAGGACTGGCTGCATGAGGTGAAGTTCGACGGCTATCGCATGCAGGCGCAGATCGCCGGCACCAAGGTGCGGCTGCTGACCCGCACCGGCCTCGACTGGACGGAGAAATTCGGCGGCGAGATCGTCGCGGAACTGGCCGGACTGAAATGCAGCGACGCCATCATCGACGGCGAGATCGTCGTGCTGGCCGACAGCGGCGTTTCTTCTTTCTCGCTGCTGCAGCAGGATTTGTCTGCCAATCGAACCAACCGCTTCATCTACTACGTCTTCGACCTGATGCACCTCGACGGGAAGGATCTGCGCCGCGAGCCATTGGTCGAGCGCAAACAGGCCTTGCAGGACTTGCTCGGCAAGCAGCCGAAGAATGCGGCAGTCCGTTTCAGCGACCATTTTTCCGAACCCGGCAAGATCATGCTGGAGCATGCCTGCCGCATGGGCCTGGAAGGCGTCGTCTCCAAGCGCGCCGATGCGCCCTATCGCAGCGACCGCGGCCCCACCTGGGTGAAATCGAAATGCACGGCGCGGCAGGAATTCGTCATCGGGGGCTATCTGCCGTCGGAGAAGACCGGGCGCGGATTGCGCTCGCTGCTGGTCGGCTACCATGAGGGCGGCAAGCTGCATTATGCCGGCCGCGTCGGCACCGGCTTCTCCGCCAAGGGCGCAACCGACTTGAAGACAAAACTCGATGCGCTGCAGGCGAAGTCGTCGCCGTTCGATGCGGCCGTGCCGAAGGGCAAGGGCCTGGTCTGGGTCAAGCCGGAACTTGTCGGCGAAGTGGAGTTTCGCAGCTGGACGTCGGACCGTATAATACGCCACGCCTCGTTCCAGGGATTGCGCGAGGACAAGCCGGCGGAGGAAGTCGTGCAGGAAAAACCCAAAGCGTCGACGGGCAAGAGCACGGCAGGCAGGGGCTCGGCCAAGCCGGCATCAGTCAGCGCGGCCCAACCCGCCGGGTCGATGACGACCACGGTAAAACTCTCCCACCCCGACAAGCTGTTGTGGCCGGACGAAAAGATATCCAAGCAGGGCCTGCTCGACCACTACGCGCTGGTTTGGCCACGCATGGAACAGTTTGTCGTCAACCGGCCACTCAGCCTGGTGCGGGCGCCGGACGGTGTCGGCGGACCGCGCTTCTTCCAGAAACACGCCTCGGCCGGCATGAGCGACAAGATTGGCCGGATGAAGGACCCGAACGACGGCGAGGAGATCCTGTTCATCAGGGATTTCGACGGCGTTGCGGCACTCGTCCAATACGGCGTGGTCGAGATCCACATCTGGGGCTGCATGACAGACAAGCTTGAACAGCCCGACCAGATCATTTTCGATCTCGACCCCGATGAAGGCGTCGACGTGAAGGCGGTGCGCGAGGCGGCGCTCGACATCAGAGGCAAGCTCGACGAGCTGTCGCTGTCGAATTTCGTCAAGACATCGGGTGGCAAGGGCTATCACGTGCTGGTGCCGCTGAAGCCCTCGGCGGATTGGGAGGCGGTGAAAACCTTCGCCCATGATTTCGCCAAGGCGCTCGAGCAGGGTGCCCCGGACCGCTACACGGCGACGCTGTCGAAGAAGGCGCGCACGGGAAAGATCTTCGTCGACTATCTGCGCAATGGCAGGGGCTCGACCACGGTCGCACCCTATTCGTCGCGCGCCAAGAAGGGCGCCACCGTGTCGATGCCGGTGACCTGGGCCGAGATCGAGGCCGGGCTGGCGCCGAACGCTTTCCCGATCGGCGACAAGACGACGCTGAAGCAGCTGGCGCAAGCCGATCCGTGGGCGGATTTTTTCAAGGAGGGGAAGGTTCTGGGGCGGGGGTAGTTCGCGCAATTTGCCAGCGCAGCGATCCTTCGCGCCCCCC
>NZ_SMYZ01000179.1 GCF_004919685.1 Mesorhizobium norvegicum
GCGAGCGAGGTCGGCCCGGCGCTGTTCTTCAGCCTCCTTGTTATCACGGTATCATTCCTGCCGATCTTCACGCTCGAATCGCAGGAAGGCCGGATGTTCGGTCCTCTCGCCTTCACCAAGACCTTCTCGATGGCGGCCGCTGCGATCCTGTCGGTGACGCTGGTGCCGGCCTTGATGGTGATCTTCGTGCGCGGCCGGATCATCCCGGAGCACAGGAACCCGATCAATCGGTTTCTGATCTGGATCTACCGTCCCGTCATTCGCGGCGTCCTGAAGGCAAAGACGCTCACCATAGCGCTCGCGCTCGTCGTGCTTGGCGTCTCAGTCTGGCCGGTGAGCCAGATCGGCTCGGAATTCATGCCGACCCTGAACGAAGGCACGCTGATGTACATGCCGACGACGCTGCCGGGAATTTCCGTCACCAAGGCGGCGGAGCTGCTTCAGATGCAGGACCGGATCATCAAGTCGTTTCCGGAAGTGGAATCGGTCTATGGCAAGGCGGGGAGGGCGCTGACCGCGACCGACCCGGCCCCCACCGAGATGTTCGAGACCATCATCAATCTGAAGCCAAAGGAGCAATGGCGGACTGGCGTCACCATCGACAGCCTGAAGGCCGAAATGGACAAGGCTCTGCAGTTCCCCGGAGTCTCCAACGCCTGGACCATGCCGATCCGCGCCCGTATCGACATGCTTTCGACCGGCATTCGGACGCCGGTCGGCGTCAAGGTGTTCGGCACCGATCTTGCGGAGATGGAGAAGATCGCGCGCCAGATCGAAGC
>NZ_SMYZ01000180.1 GCF_004919685.1 Mesorhizobium norvegicum
ACCCATCTATCGGCTGGACAGGACATCCTCCTCGTTTCCGGCCCCGACGATATCTGCGCCCCCTTGCTCGACGAGCCGGAACCGCATTGTCTCAACGAGAGTGTCGTCGAGCGGGACCGGCTCGCGGCACAGGACGTGGAGGCATTGCTGGCGCGCCCAATCCGGGTCGGCGCCAGCCTCGCTGTCGACGCGGCAACTCTGGCACGGATGCGGCAGGCGTTTTCGGCTGGCCGCGTGCGCAAGGCTTGCGGCGGCTGTGAGTGGAACGAGCTGTGCAGCACGATTGCGGCCGGCGGATATAGCGACACGCTGGTGCAGCGGTCTGCCTCGCCAGGGAGGCGCTGATATTGGGACCGAGCCCAGCGGTCGAATCTGTGATATATTTGGCCTCGCGCAGGCCATGGCCGAAATTCAAGATCGGAAAACTGGTGCCTGTCGCCATGGTTTGTTAATCGGGTGCCCGGATTGTGAATTCGAGGCGGATTGAAGCGCGACCCCAAAAAGGCCATGCTTTATCAGGAAAGATCGAGTCTACGCCGATCCCGCTGACGCGGAGATGGCGCCTGGCTGAAAGGGATACGATGCGGCAAGGACGTGCGCGCTGGCTGACAAGGCTGGCAATTGTGACAGGCATGGCGATCTCGACTTTGCCGGCCTATGCCAAGCAAACCACCGAACCGGTCAAGATCACGTCGTTTTCGGGCGCCTATCTGGCTGCTCGGATCGCCGAAGGCGACAACGACCTCGACAGTGCCATCGCCTACTACAAGCAGGCATTGGCCTTCGACCCGAGCGACACCGGCCTGCAGCAGAGCCTGATGCTGTCGCTGATCGCGCAAGGCCGCTTCGACGAATCCCTCGTTTATGCCGACAAGCTCAAGGAAGTTCCAGATGTCGAGCGCTTCTCGCGCCTGGCACTCGCCGTTGATTCCTTTCACAAGAAGGATTTCACCAAGGCACAGTACTGGCTGAAGCTGTCGCTGGAATCCGATCTCGACCGGCTGATCTCCGGGGTGATGTCCGGCTGGGCCCAACAGGGCGCCAGCGAGGCCTCTGATGCGATGGCCTCCATCGACAAGCTGCAGGGGCCGGATTGGTTCGGCTTGTTCAAGTCGTTCCATCGCGCGCTGATCGCCGATGCGTCCGGTATGCCCGAGAAGGCCGAAGCGATCTACGCCGCGACCATGCAGGACACGGCCGCCGGCGGTGCCGCTCCCGAAACCTGGATGCGCAACGCCCAGGCCTACGCCTCGTTCCTGGCCCGCAAGGGCGACAAGGCCAAGGCACTGTCAGTGCTCGATCAGGCCGAGGCGTTTTCACCCGGCAAGCTGGAAATCGTCGCCTTGCGCGGCATGATCGCCAAGGGCGACAAAATCGCGCCCTTCGCTGCCGGCCCGTCGGACGGCGCGTCGGAAATTCTGCTTGATCTCGCCACCGCGCTCAACCGTGGCGGCGGCGAGCCGTTCGTCCGCCTCTATCTGCAATATGCGCTGGCCCTGAAGCCTGACAGCGATGCAGCCCTCGTGCAGCTCGCCGCCGTGTCCGAGCAGTTGAAGGACGGCGAGGGCGCCATCGCACTCTATCGGCGGATTCCCGCTACCTCGCCGCTGAAGGAGCTTTCGGATCTGCAGCTCGGCCTCAACCTTGCCGATCTCGACCGTCATGAGGAGGCGATCACCCATCTGAAGGCCTTCGTCGACGCCCATCCCGACGACATGCGCGCCTATCTGGCGCTGGGTGGCGTCTATTCCTCGAAGGACGATTTTCGTTCGGCCGCCACTCTCTACGACAAGGCTGTCGAGGTGCTGAAGACGCCGACCGCGGCCAACTGGAACATCTTCTACCAGCGCGGCATCGCCTATGAGCGGCTGAAGGAATGGCCCAAGGCCGAACCGAACTTCCGCAAGGCTCTGGAACTGTTCCCCGACCAGCCGCAGGTGCTGAACTATCTCGGCTATTCCTGGGTCGACATGAACATGAACCTCAAGGAAGGCCTGGCGATGATCCAGAAGGCCGTCGACCTCAGGCCGAGCGACGGTTACATCGTCGATTCGCTGGGTTGGGCCTATTTCCGCCTCGGCAGGTTCGATGACGCGGTGCGCGAAATGGAACGCGCCGTGTCGCTGAAGCCGGAAGATCCGGTTCTGAACGACCATCTCGGCGATGCCTACTGGCGCGTCGGCCGCAAGCTCGAAGCCACCTTCCAGTGGAACCAGGCCCGCGACCTGAAGCCGGATCCCGATGTGCTGGCCACCTTGCAGCAGAAGCTGATGAAGGGCCTGCCGCCGATCGAATCCAACACGGCGCAGGAAACCCCGAAGGTCAAGCCAGAGCCGGTGCCCGCCCCGAAGGGGTGAAGTCAGCTATTTGAATGCGAACGGGGCTCTTTTCGGAGCCCCGTTTTTGTTTCCGGCCCAAGGTCTGCTGAGATTCAGGTCAGGCCGAGCCGAAAATGGTGGGTTCCGAGAACCGGAACGGAGCGGACATTCGGGTCCGTGAGTACCGGAAGCGCAGAAAGCCATCGTTTGCGGGCCGCCATCACCCGAATCTCAACACACTCTAGTGTCCTGATCGGCAA
>NZ_SMYZ01000181.1 GCF_004919685.1 Mesorhizobium norvegicum
GCGCACCGGACAGCAGCGCCGTCGAGATCAGCACGCGTTCGACGTTGATGCCGCCATATCTAGCGGCTTCCGGGTTTTCGCCGGTGACCCTTATCCTGAAGCCGAGCGTCGTGCGCACGATCAGGAACCAGATCAATGGCGCCGCCAGCAGCGCCACGACAACGCCGAGATGCAGCCGCGTGCCTTCGAGCAGCACCGGGAAGTTGGCCGAATCCTCGATCGGCGGCGAGATCGGATAGCCGCTGAAACTGTCCTTCCACGGTCCTTCGATCAGCGCCATCAGCGCATAGTAGATGACCGAGTTGAGCAGCAGCGAGCTGACGACGTCGTCGACCTTGAATTTCACCCGCAGCGTCGCCGGGATCAGAGCGACGGCCGCGCCAGCCGCGGCACCGGCCACTGCCATCAGCAGCATGGCGAGCGGCCCCGGCATCGGAATGGCGCCGACGGCGCAGCTGGCCACCGCGCCAGCCAGCAATTGCCCCTCGGCGCCGATGTTCCAGAATTTTGCCCGGAAGGCGACGGCCACCGCCAGCCCGGTGAAGATCATCGGCGCGGCACGCACCATCGTTTCGGTGATCGCATAGCTGTCGCCGAGCGAGGCCGTGAACATCACGCCATAGGCTTCGAGGACGCCGGCCCCTGCCAGTGCGATGAGGCCGCTGCACAGGATAAGCGTCGCTGCGATCGCCAGCAGCGGCAAAGCCAGATTGAACCAGGCCGGCGTCGAGGTGCGGACTTCCAGGCGAAACATCAGCTGTGACCCTCCGCCCCAGTCATCATCAGCCCAAGCCGCGCGATCGTCGCATCGGCGCTGTCGAGCGTGCCGACGATGCGGCCCTCATACATCACGGCGATGCGGTCGCAGAACACCAGCAGCTCTTCCAGATCCTCGCCGATGACGATGATGCCGCAGCCCTTGGCGCGCATGTCGAGGAACTTTTCGTGGATGAAGCGGGCAGCGCCGATGTCGAGGCCGCGCGTCGGCTGCGAGACAACAAGCACCTTCGGGTCGAAGGCGAGCTCGCGTGCCAGCAGCGCCTTCTGCAGATTGCCGCCGGACAGCGCGCCCGCGCGGGTCATCGGCCCGGGACACCTGATATCATAGGCCTTGATCTGTTCCTCGGCGAAGGCGCGGATCGCATCCGGCTTGAGAAGGCCCCTGCTGCTGAAAGCGGCGGTGCCGATGCGCGGCAGCACCATAGAGTCGGCGAGCGGCAGGTTGGTGACCAGTCCGGTCGTCATGCGGTCTTCCGGGATGCGGCCAAGACCGAGCGCCTGCACCTCGCGCGGTGAAAATCGTGAGACGTTTTGGCCGGCAATCGTCATCTGGCCGGCATCGGGCACGCGTGTCCCGGAGATCACCTCCGCCAACGCTCGTTGGCCATTGCCCGACACCCCGGCAATGCCGAGGATTTCGCCGGCGCGCACGGCAAGCGATACGTCGCGCAGCGGCGTGCCCGAATGCTTTGAGGTCGAAATGCCGTCGAGGGTCAGCACCGCAGCACCGGGCGTCGACGGTCCCCGCGCCGGCGGCACGATCTCATGGCCGCACATCAGTGTTGCCATTTCCGAGGATGTCGTGTTGGCCGGGTCATCGACGCGGCCGGCAACGCGGCCATGCCGCAGCACCGTGCAGCGATGCGTCAGCGCCCGCACCTCATTGAGCTTGTGCGAGATGAAGATGATGCCGAGGCCTTGCGCGGCCATCGATCGCAACGCCGAAAACAGTCCGTCGACCTCGCTTGGCGCCAGCACCGCCGTCGGCTCGTCGAGGATCAAGAGCCTGGCGCCGCGAAACAGCGCCTTGACGATTTCGAGCCGCTGCTGCTCGCCGACCGACAGCGCCGAGACCGGAAGGCTCGGGTCAAGTGTGAGGCCATGCTGGCGGCCGATCTCGGCCAGCCGCGCCAGTCCACCGGCGCGATCGATCCGGCCTGTCTTGCCGGGAATGCCTATCAAAAGGTTTTCCAGCACCGTCAGCCTCGGTGCGAGGTGAAAGTGCTGGTGCACCATGCCGATGCCGGCGGCCAGCGCATCGGCGGAACTGGTGATCCGCACCGGCTTGCCCTGGATGAGGATCTCGCCCGCGTCCGGCGCATAGGCGCCGAACAGCACATTCATCAGCGTCGTCTTGCCGGCGCCGTT
>NZ_SMYZ01000182.1 GCF_004919685.1 Mesorhizobium norvegicum
AGGAGCGAAGCTCCGTCGCGGAGACCCGAGGATCCATGCCGGGAGTCCTGCGAGGAACGCAGCGGAGCAGAATCTGCGCCGTAGTATCGCTCGGAAGTCGCGGCATGGATCCTCGGGTCTGCGCCGCGTCGCTACGCTCCTTGCTCCGCCCGCGGATGACGAAGCGATGGGACGTCGCCGCCAATCATCAAACCCCTGCCAGCCCTGGCGAATTCGCTGATTTGGCAGGCCCGGAAAAAAGTTGTCCAAGGTGGCACCTGACGGGTTGCCGGTTACGCACAACGCCAGTATAAGCCGCTTCGTCTGAGCGCGCCCATCGTCTAGCGGTTAGGACACCGCCCTTTCACGGCGGTAACAGGGGTTCGATTCCCCTTGGGCGTACCAGAAATCTCAAGCACTTAGCGCACCTTTGCCACGATGCGTCGGGGCGAACAGAGATAGATTCAACGCGGCGCTTTCGAAAACGGGCGCCGTCGGCTAAGGCGGCCCCCTTCAGCGCTTCAACTTGGCGTCCGCCAAAGTCAAAAGCCAGTTATGATCCAAGGATTCGAGTCGTATCCAAGGCGCGGCTTTGCCTTTGCGCCGCTATCTTCCGGTTTGGCGGTTCCGGTAAAACTGCAGTCCAGATTTGGAACGCGCTTCTTGGCTGGCGGGTTGGTAGAACACAAGGCGGCGGCGTCACTGACCGCCACCTTCTTCTCCTTGGCGACAGCGACACCAGTCGCAGCGAAAACGACAGCCGCGCAAAATATAGCCACTCTCATTGGAACCCCCACAATGCACACTCCGAGAAATGCCCGGACATGACGCAACGTCATCTTTATATTAGCATTAACGAATATATAAGATAGCCCTATGCCGTCGAAAGCCGGCCGGAATGCCAGGCTTGCGTCAATTGACCGCCAAAGCCCGTACGGGCAGGCCAGAGCCTAGCCACCGACCAGCGGCACGGTAACGGTTGTCGCGTAGTTGACCGGGAATTGATTGAAGTAGGGGAAGTCGATGACGAACGCGTAGGTGGCGGTCAGATGCGCCATGCGGAAGCCGCCACTCACCGGGTCGATGGCGATCGTGACGTTCACATCCTTCAAACCCAGGGCCTGCAATTTCTGCGTGGCGATCGATTGGATGTCGGCCTGGGTCAGCGTGTTCTTAAGCTGCAGCGAGCGCGACGACGTCTCCAGCGTATAACGAACACTGGAGACCGAGTGCATCGACCAGCCGAAGGCAAAGATCCCGAACAGCAGCATGACCAGGAAAGGCGCGATCAGCGCGAACTCCAATCCGGCGCCACCCGATCGATCCCGCCTGAACGCGCTTGCTCTACCGGACACGGATCATCTCCTGGTGGCCGATCGTGGTGGAAGCGGCAAAGGCGCCGAAGGCAACGGGCGGCACCCAGGTGGCCGATGCCTGGATCTGGACATAGATCGACGGCACCTTCGGCCCGCTGCACAAGGTGCCAGCGACGACCACGGTCGTCCCGCACATGTAAATCCGGGTTAGCGTGACCTGACCGTCCTCCGGCCGATTCTGCCAGCTCGAAATGGCAATGGCCTTGATCGCCGTATCATCGTTCGATCCGCCCATGACCAGGTTCGCGGCAGTCTTGACGCCGGCGCGCATCGACAGCGAACTCGTCACGTAGGACCAGCCGTCCAGAATACCAAGCAGCACCAGGCACAGGATGGGCAGCACCATCGCGAACTCGACCGCCGCAACGCCCGCATCATCGCCAAGGATCGGCATCGATCGGCGTTCCACGAAGCTACTCGGCCAGTGCAACGGACCGCGCGGCCGGAATGTTGGGCACTCCGAGGCTCGTGCAATCCTGATTGATGGTTGAATTCCCAGACCATTGGATCGTATCGGCGACGACCCGGGTGCAGCCGCCATTGCCCGAGAAGTTGCCAAGATAGTTCACTTGCTGCTTGGGGAAGTAGATGGCTCCGGTCAGCAGCGAGTCCGCTGTGCCGTTGAATGTGCTGGATGCGCTGGTACCGGTCCTGTCGCCGTAGAAGAGAACGCCTGAGTAGGTGCCAGAAGTCGGCGCGCTGAGCTGCACGGAGGCATTGCCATTCATGCTGACCGTCGAACTGCCCGACATGAAGATGGTCACCCCGCTGCCGGTGATGGCCGCGTTGGCGTTTATCTTGAAGCTGCCCTGGACGACATAGACGCCAGGCGAAAGCGAGACATTGCCCTTCAGCGTCATGCCGCTGCAATAGGTGCCTGGACTGAGCGTCGCCTTGTTGTCGTTCTGGCAGGGGGTCGAGGGCGTCGGAGCCGGTAGGTCGACAAATGGATCGGCGGCAGGCAACGCCTGGGTGATCGGGGCCGCGCAGACGGTCGTGACGGGATTGCTGAGGGAGACACCGCCCGCCGATAGCAGGCAATCGGCCTGGAGGCCCGCCGAGCCCTGAAGCTTGATGGCATCAGAGGCGATCGAATTGGACATCACCGAGCAGCCGGTGACTTTCACGGTCGTGTTGCCTGAAAACAGCACCGCCTGCGGAGCGGACGGATCGAGCGCGAGCATGCAAGCACTCGAGGCGTCGGTGATGAGGGCCACCGCCCGCGCCTGTTCGGGAACCTGGGCCTGCGTGAAGATCAAGGTGAACATCCGGTCGAGCTTCTGGCCGACGATCACCTCGACAGCTTTCTTCGTCGTATTCGGTCCCGACGCCGGCGGCGTATTGACGACGATCGTGCCCGAGCCCAACCCATTCGTCGCAGCCGACTGAGTCGCGGCCGCGACGATGGTCGGCTTGTCGGAACCCGAGATCTGCTCAAGCGCGCCGGCATAGGCGGCGGCATCGGCCATCGCCTGCAATCTCAGGCTGTTGTAGTACCAATAAGAGGTTTCGACACCGAAGCCGGCGGCGCCGACAACGATCGGCAAGGTCAAGGCGAAAATGGTCGCAACATTTGCGCCCGTGCTCCGGCATATACCGTCCGCTATAAGCCGAGTTCGGGTGAAGCAATTGAAGGCCATGACCTAGATTAGAAAGCACGCATATATGAACGAATGGCTAAAAAGTTCGGTTGATTTTTGGTCAGCGATCTATTGTCCTCCAAAGGAAGGGGTTCGTTGGCTGATCGACGGGCATTGAAGGCAGCAAGACGACCCAAAAGCCCGCATCCCGCGTGGCGATAGTTTACCGTTCGCTAACAATGCAATTGCAGAGATGGCGTCAAGTGACCCGCTATGGGGCAGGATCGGCCGGCTCGCGTTCGCGATAGGACTTATGCGCGGCAAACCGGGACCAGGGTCCGTCTGGCGGGTTCATTGGCATCGTCGCATGATTTCTCAAGCGGGACGGCCGACTCGAAGGATGAACCATGAAAACTCGAACCAGCCTGCTCGCAGCGGTTGCGGCGCTCACACTTCTCGCCTCTCCGGCCTTCGCGGGCCCCGGCGGCAACGGCGGCGGCCATGGTAACGGCGGCGGTGGTGCGAACGGTAACGGCGGGAATTCAGCTGGAGCTGGATCGCAGAGGCATGGAGCTGCGACATCCGCGGCGGCAAAAGATCCATCCACCAGCGGTTTGACAAAGGCGCTCAGCGTCGTGGCGACCACGCCGGCATCGCCGCAGGCCACGCTGTCCCTGCAGGCAGCTTTGGACAAGCTCTTGGCCAAGAACGCGACTGAAGATCCGGCAGACACGACGGATGACACATCCGACGAAACCACTGGCGCTACGGAATAGATAGCTTTGGGGTAGTGGCGCTTTGACGTGACACTCCTTGTTGCCCGCGCCGGTTCGCCGGTGCGGGCTTTTTTTCATAGTCGCGTATCTTGGCGGCCGCACGGGGCCAGCGCCAGCAAGTCACGGCGGCGAGAGCGAGCGTCTTGGAGCGGCCCGCCTGCGATAGGTCCGCGGGTACCGTGCCGGCGACTGATCCGTGCCCTTGCCTACCAGTTCACCCTGAACCCGACATTGCCGCCATAGGTCTGCACCCGATCGGCGAACTTGCCGTCGAAGGTGGCGAACACCGATGTGTCGCTGCCCCAGTTCAGCTTGACGCCAGCGTTGACGGCGATCGCGTCTTCCGCCGCCGCAGCACCCTGGACGACGAAGGCATAGCCAGGGGCTGCCTGGAAGGTTGGCTCGACGGAGCGGTCCGGCTTGAACTCATGCAGCCAGGCCGCGCGCCCCCAGGCCTGCAGCGTCGTGGTCTCGCCGACTGCCACCGTCGTGTCGAGCTGCAGACCGAGCGAGACCGGCAGCGAGATGATCGTGCGGTGCTCGAAGTCCAGCCCCAGCGCACCGTCGTCCAGCGACTTTTCCGAAAAACCCCGCATCGATAGCGCCGAGAATTGCAGCCCGGCAAAGGGCGTGATGGCGCCAGCGCCGACCGGTTGCCGCCAGCCGGCCTCGATCGTGGTGCCGAAGCCGGCGCTCATGAAATCGCCGGTCCAGTGTTCCCTTGATATCGCGGGGACTGGGTTGAGCGGATCGGGCGCGCCGGGAACCGAGGTGAAGCGGTCGGTGGTGTTGGAGTAGAGGTCCATCGCCAGCGAACCGTTGATGTAGAACTGTCCCCATTTGCGCGCGCCATAGGCGCCGGCATGACCGCCGATGATGTTGCCGGAGGTTTCGCGGTCCGGCACGGCAAAGGATGACGCCACACCGCCGAGCGCAAAGCCGATCAGGATGTCGGGATCGCCCTGCGAGTCGAGGCCGGCGGCAAAGTTGCCGGACTTGTAGCCGAGGCCCGCACTGCCGACGACAGGATCGCCGGAAACCACGCCCGAATTGCCGCCGGCAGTCGCCCAGTAATTCCAGCGCCGCTCATCCGGCGCCTTCGCCATGGCATCGAAGGGATTGGCTTTGCCCGGCGGTTCCGCATAGGCCGTCTCCGGCACCGCCACCGACTGGGTCATCGGATCTGTTGCCAAGCCCATGCGCCAGGCATCCGACTGCCGGTTCATCGCGGTCAGGAAGGTGCTGTTGGCGTCGAACTCTGGCTGCTGGAAGCCGCTGACGCCCTCGCCCGAGATGGTGTCGTAGACCGCGCCAAGCTGGTCGAGCGTCGGGATGTAGAAGATCGCGCTGGCGATCTTGGTGAAGTTCGGCGACGTCAAGTCGGTCTGGATCGCATTGATCGCCGAACCCACCGCCGTCTGGTTCTCGGTCAGGCCGGCGCGGGCGAAATTGATGTCGACATTGAGGACGATGTCCTCGGGATTGGGATATTTCAGCGAATACTGCGCCACCGCGCTCGGTATGGAGTTCAGCTTCAAACCCTTGTCGGTCACGCCGCCAAGCGCGTGCAGGATGATGTAGTCCTCGTTGCCCGGCGAGGCCGCGCCTGGCTCCATGATGTTGATGTTGACGAAACCATTGACGTCGGCCGTTCCCGTCACATCGATCCGGTCGGCCTCGGGGTCGAGATCGAGGTCGAGCAGATAGACGCCGGTGGCCGCTTGCGACCAACTGCCGTTGACCTTGGTGGTCATCACGCGGTCGAGCCCGCCGGGTGCCGCCAAGCCGTCATTGTTGAGCTGGCCGGTCAGGCCGAGATCGACCGTATCGCCCATCAGATAGAGGGCAGTGGCCTTGTTGTTGAAGGTGTTGAGGCCGCCGCCGAGCCCGACCGACCCGACCGTTGCGAAGTAATTGTCGAAAGTGTCGTTGCCGTCGCCGCCACGCATCGCATAGCCGTCGATCAGCAGCATCGAACGGACGAGACCATTGTTGGTCAGCAAATTGTTGTTGCCGTCCTTGAAGTTGACGCCCGCACCCGCACCCGAGCCGCCGGTGATCTTCACGCCGGTGGCGATGGTCACCTTGATATCGCCATTGCTGGTGCCGCCGGCGCTCTGCTCCATCAGCGCGAAAGAATTCTTGCCGGTCACGTCGAGGTCCGCCGTCTGCGTGAACTCGATGCCGCCGCCGGTGCCGCTGCCGCCGGCCGAGCCGGAAAAGCCCTGCGGGGTCGAGTTCGCGTTCATCCTCAAGCCGAGGAAGTCACCGGTATGGCCGCCAACGCCGCCGCCGCCGCCGATGCTCTGGCCGAACACACCGACCGAATTGTCGCCAGTGATGGTCATGGCGACATTGCTGTTGATGGTGACCTTGCCGCCATTGCCGCTACCACGGTTGACGGCCTCGATGATGCCGTCGGTACCGGCTGTCACCACGCCGCCGCCGCCGCCGACCGACTGCGCGAAGATGCCGACCGAGCCGTCGCCGGTCAGCGTGATGTGGCCGGTGTTGGTGACGGTGACGTCACCGCCCTTGCCGGTCGCGCCGGTGTCGCCGCCGATGAACACCGGTGGCCCGATCGTCGCCGCGATCGCGGTTCCGCCTGTGCCGCCGCCACCGCCGACCGACTGCGCGAAGATCGCCACCGAATTGTCGCCGTCGAGCTGCATGGCGCCATTGTTGATGACGGTGACAATGCCGCCGTCGCCGCCGGCCGCGCCCTTGCCGCCAAGCGCGATGGAGAGGCCCGCCGCGCCGGCGGCCACCGAATAGGCCGCGCCGCCATTGCCGCCACCGCCGCCGACCGACTGCGCCATGATGCCGGTCGAGCCGAAGCCCTGCGTGTGGATGATGCCGTCGCTGAAATTGGTGACGTTGACGTCGCCGCCCTTGCCGTTGGCACCGCCGGCGCCGCCGATACCGAAGGTGAAGGCGCCCGGGCTGAGAGCCGCGGAAACGCTCATGGCGCCATTGCCGCCACCGCCGCCGATCGATTCGGCAAAGATCGCCACCGACGCATCTTCTATCGTGGTGATGCGGCCATGATTGTTGACGGTGACGACGCCGCCGTCGCCCGAACTGCCGCCGTCACCACCAACACCGATCGCGACCGGCACGATGCTGGCGGCGAACGCGCCGCCGCCATTGCCGCCGCCGCCGCCGATCGACTGCGCGAAGATGCCGTGCGCACCAATGCCTTCGACGGTGATCGCGCCGGCGGCCTTGTTGGTCACGGTGACGTCGCCGCCCTTGCCGGAGCTGCCGCCCTTGCCGCCGACCGCGATGAAGCCGATTGCCCGTCCGCCCGAGCCGCCGCCGCCGCCGACCGACTGGGCATTGATGGCATCGGCGCCGGCGCCGTAGGTGTGCAGGATATTGGAATTGGTGACCGTGACGACGCCGCCGGCGCCGCTCGAGCCCCCCGAACCGCCGATGGCGATCAGCGCCGGGATCGAGCCGGTGACGCCGCCATTCTTGCCGCCGCCTGAGCCACCGCCGCCGCCAACCGATTGCGCCTGGATCGCATAGGAATCGATGCCATGCGTCTCGATCATCGCCAGATTGGCGACATCGACCGCGCCGCCGCCACCGCTGGAGCCGCCACTGCCGCCGACCCCGAGCGCGGTGATGCCGAGCGAGCCGCCGGCGCCACCGCCGCCGCCAACCGACTGCGCGAAGATGCCAACGGAATCATCGGCATGGGTGAGAATGCCGCCGTAATTGTTGACGATGACGTGACCGCCGGCGCCTGAAGCGCCGCCACCGCCACCGATCGCCAGCAGCGCGCCCGCGCCACCGCCGGATCCGCCGCCGCCACCAACCGACTGGGCGAAGATGCCGGCCGAATGCCCCAGCTGTGGATCGACGGTCGGACCGTCGGCGCCCGGCGCCGTCGGCGTGGTGCCGAAGGTCTCGATCGTGGCCATGGTCGCCTGGGAGAGGTCGAGCTTGCCGTTGGTGACGGTCACGGAGCCACCATTGCCACTCGCACCAGCGCTGCCGCCAAGACCAACGGTGCCGACCGCGCCGGCCATGCCGTCGCCGCCGTCGCCGCCGCCACCGCCGACAGACTGCGCGTGGATGCCGTCCGACTTCTGGCCATGCGTGGTGATGATGCCTTCATTGCTGACGATGACGGTGCCGCCCGAGCCACCGCCGGTGCCGCTGCCGCCGATGGCGACCGAGCCGGAGCGCTTCAGGCTGGATGTGCCCAGCGGCGCGAGAAGAATTGTCGGATCGAGCGGCACATAGGGAATGGCGACAAGGCCGGTGGTGCCGATATAGGCATCGCCGCCCATGCCGCCGCCGCCGCCGATCGACTGGGCGGCGATGCCTGACGACTTGTCGCCATGGGTGGTGATGAAATCGTAATTGGCGACGTTGACGGTGTTGCCGTCATTGGCCGTTCCGCCTGCCCCGCCGACGGTCGCCTGCAGGTTCCAGTTCGGCTTGCCGCCGGCCGGTTCGCAGACCTTGGCCAGCGTACATTTCGCGCCGAGCTGCAGCGAGATCGAGTTGGAACGACCACCGGTGCCGCCGCCGCCGCCGATCGACTGCGCCAGGATGCCGAATGCGCCCATGCCCGACGTCTCGATGCCGCCATGCTGCTCGATCGTGACCGTGCCGCCCTTGTTGCCGTTGCCACCGGAGCCGCCGACCGCGACGCTGATATTGGCCTGCGTGCCCGCATTGTTGCCATTGAGGCCAAGCACGCCGGTGATCGCATTGCCGCCGGAGCCGCCACCACCACCGATCGAGTGCGCGAAGATGCCGTAGGCGCCATCGCCATTGGTAACCGTCTGTCCGGCCGCCAGCAGACCGGTCTGCAGCAGGCCGTGGTTGGTCACGACGATGTCACCGCCATAGCCGCTGTCGCCGCCAAAGCCGCCGACGCTGACGCCGACATTGAGATTGGTTCCGGTGCCCAGCGAACCGATGGCCGCTGAGACGGCCATGCCGCCATTGCCGCCGCCGCCGCCAACCGACTGCGCCTGGATGGCATGCGCTTCGACACCATAGGTCGAAACAGCGCCGGTGTTGTCGATCGTTGCCTTGCCGGCATTGCTGCCGACGCCGCCAAAGCCGCCGACGCTCGCCGACAAGGTCTTGGCATCGGTCCCGGCGATGACGCCTGAAATCGACATGCCGCCATTGCCGCCGCTGCCACCGATAGACTGCGCGAAGAGACCGACCGCCTGGTCGCCTCCGGTGATGGTCGCGCCGTGGCGCGTCACCAGCACATCGCCGCCGGCGCCGCCGCCGCCGCCCACGCCACCGACGGAGGCGCTGATCTGGTTGCCGTTCTCACCAAGGCTGAGGCTGGTGGTGACGCTGAGGCCGCCATTGCCGCCGCCACCGCCGACCGACTGCGCCAGCACGCCGAACGCCTTGATTCCGGTGGTCTGGATGATGCCGGTCGAGTCGACCGTGACGTTTCTGCCGTCGCCGGCCGAGCCGCCCAGGCCGCCCAGCGAAGCCGAAATCGCCGCCTTGGTGCCCTGCCCCTTGCCGAGCGTGCCGTTGACCGCTGCCGCGAACGAGAAGCCGCCGGAGCCGCCGCCGCCGCCGACCGACTGCGCGAAGATGCCGTTGGCGCCGGCGCCTTCGGTCAGGATGTTGTCGACCGAGGTGACGGTGACCGCCTCGCCGTTGCCGGCGCCGGCGCCGAGGCCGCCGATGGAGATGCCGATCGCTGCCTTGGCGTTCGGACCGGTGACCGAGAGCGCGCCGGAGAAACCGCCATTGCCGCCGCCGCCGCCGACCGATTGCGCGAAGATGCCGTTGGCATCGCCGCCCCTGGTGTGGATCGTCGCATTGTTGTTGGCGAGCGTGGTACCGACATTGCTGTTGACGATGACCGCGCCGGCATCCTTGCCGAGACCGCCAAAGCCGCCGATGCTGACGCTGGCGCCGCCGGCGCCATCGACCGTCATGTTGCCGGCGATGGAGAAGCCGCCATTGCCGCCGCCGCCACCGATCGACTGCGCCAGGATGCCGTTCGAAAGATCCCCCGTGGTGTCGATCGTGCCGGTGTTGTTGACGATGACCAGCCTGGAGATGCCGCCACTGCCGCCCTTGCCGCCAACCGACACCGAGGCGCTGCCTTGCTTGCCGGCGCCAGAGAGGGTCACGACCGCGCCGCCATTGCCGCCGCCGCCGCCGACAGACTGCGCCAGGATACCGTTCGAATTGGCTTTGATGGTGACAGTGTTGCCGATCGAGGTGGCCGTGACGACATCGCCATCGCCGCCAGCGCCGCCCGTACCACCGACACCGACGCCGATCGCGCCGCCATCGCCGACGATGGCGAGCGCGCCCGTGAAGCCGCCATTGCCGCCGCCGCCGCCGACAGACTGCGCCAGGATGCCGTCGGCCTTGCCGCCTTCGGTGCGCAGATTGCCGGTGCTGGTGACAGTAACCGATTTTGCATCGCCGCCGGCGCCGCCAGCGCCGCCGAGAGCGACCGACAGGCTGCCCGTACCACCGAGACTGCCTGCGACCGCGAAGCCGCCATTGCCGCCGCCACCACCGACCGATTGCGCGAAGATCGCATGCGAGCCATCGCCATCGGTCTCGATGTTGCCGTGGCTGTCGACGGTGACGATGTTGGCGTCGCCGCCGCTCGTTCCCGAACCGCCGACACCGACGCTGCCGGCAAGATCCTTGCTGCCCGAGAGCGCGATGGCGAAGCCGCCATTGCCGCCGCCGCCACCGACGGACTGTGCCAGGATGCCGAAGGAGTCTTTTCCGTTGGTCAGGATGTTGTTGTAGCTGGTGACAGTGACCGTGCCGGCATTCGACGCCGCTCCGCCGCTGCCGCCGACACTGACACCCAATCCGCCGCCGCCCAGCCCAATGCCGAGGCTGCCGGCGAAGCCGCCCGAGCCGCCGCCACCACCGACCGATTGCGCGAAGATGCCGGACGAATTGTCACCCTGTGTCCAGATCGTCGCGGCGGTGCCGGCAGGCGCCTGCAACACCGGCTGGCCGTTCAAGGCAACGCTATAGCTGTTGACGATCACATTGCCGGCGATCGAGCCGGTCGCACCCGCGCCGCCGATACCGACACCGATGCCGGCATTGCCGGTCGTGGCCGAACCGGCGACGGCGAAGCCGCCATTGCCGCCGCCACCGCCGATCGACTGCGCCAGGATGCCGTTGGAGAATTTGCCCGTCGTGGTGATCGTGCCGGTGCTTGTCACCGTGACGGCCTTGCCGACGCCGCCGACGCCGCCCTTGCCGCCGATCGCCACTGATGCCGTTGCCGCATCCGGATCGCCGAGCGCGCCGCTGACAGCCACGCTGAAGCCGCCATTGCCGCCGCCGCCGCCGATCGACTGCGCGATGATGCCGGACGAATTGTCGAAATTGGTCGAGATGTTGCCAGTCGAGGTGACGGTGACGATGCCGCCGCCGCCGCCGCCGGCGCCCTTGCCGCCAAGCGCCACGCCGACCGCGATCGACTTGCCGCCGCCGAGTGTGCCGGCAAAGCCGCCATTGCCGCCGCCGCCGCCGACCGATTGCGCCAGGATGCCGGCAGCACCGGTGCCGCGCACGTCACCGGACGTGAAATCGGCACCGGTCGAAATGTTGCCCGTCGAGACGACGTTGACGCCAAGCCCGTCGCCGGCCGCACCGCCGCTGCCGCCGAGCGCGACACCGATGCCGGCGTCCATTCCCAGTGCCAGCGAGACGGTCGAGCCGCCATTGCCGCCACCGCCGCCAACCGACTGCGCCAGGATGCCGATCGCCTGGTCGCCGGAGGTGGTGATGTTGCCGGTCGAGGTGACATGGACGATATCGGCGTTGCCGCCGCCCGCACCCTTGCCGCCGAGACCGACCGCAGCGCTCGCGCCTTGCAGCGTGATGGCGGCGGCGCCGGCGAACCCGCCATTGCCGCCGCCGCCGCCGACTGACTGCGCCATGATGCCGATTGATTGGTCGCCATGCGTTTCGATGTTGCCGGTCGAATTGACCGTCACCGAACCAGCCGTCTGGCCGGTTCCGCCAGTACCGCCGACGGCGACCGAAGCGCCCAACGCGCCTGTCGTAAACGTGCCGGCGACGCTGAAGCCGCCATTGCCGCCGCCGCCGCCGATCGATTGCGCCAGGATGCCGTCGGCCTGTTTGCCGTAAGTGGTGACGTTGCCGTAGTTGTTGACCTCGGCATGCTTGCCGATGCCACCCGTCGCTCCGCTGCCGCCGATCGAAACCGAGGCGGAGCCGCCGGCGCCTTCAAAGGAACCGGAGCCGCTCAGCGTCACGGCGAAACCGCCATTGCCGCCGCCGCCGCCGATCGATTGCGCCAGGATGCCGATCGAGCCGTCGTCGATCGTCAGGATGCTGTTTTGCGTGACGGTGTTGCCGACTTTCTTGCCATTGTTGACGGTTGCCGTGCCGGCATCGCCGCCGCCACCGCCCGTGCCACCGAGATTGACGCCGACGCCGACAAGGCCACCGGCTGCGATGCCGCCAGAGAAACCACCATTGCCGCCACCGCCGCCAATGCTCTCAGCCTGGACGCCGACAGCATTCTTGCCTTCGGTGACGAGATTCCAGGTGCCGGCATAGCTGGTGGTGACCGCATGATTGGCGCCGTCGGCGTTGATGACGACGTTTCCAGCCGTGCTGCCGTCGGCGCCCGCGCCGCCAAGGCCGACACTCGCCGCGCCGCCACCAAGTGCTGCCGAAACGGTGAAGCCGCCATTGCCGCCGCCACCGCCGACCGACTGCGCCAGGATGCCGGTCGAATTGTCGCCCTTCGTGTGGATCGAGCCGGAGCTGTCAACGATGACGTCCGCACCGGCGCCGCCGCCGGCGCCCTTGCCGCCAATATTGACCGCAATACCAACCGCGCCGCCGATGGCCCCGCCAATCGAATAGCCGCCATTGCCGCCGCCACCGCCGACTGACTGCGCGACGATACCGCCGGCATTGTCGCCGGCCGTCGAAATGTCGCTGAGGCTCGACACGGTGACGAGTTTCGATGCGCCGCCCGCGCCACCATTGCCGCCAATGCCGATCGCCGCCGCGAACGTGCCGGTGGCGTTGATCGCAACCGCGATTGCCGCGCCGCCATTACCGCCCGTACCGCCGATCGATTGTGCGAAGATGCCCCGAGAGCCGTTTCCATAGGTGGTCAGCGACCCGGCGGTCTCCACTGTCACGGTATTGCCGTCGCTGGCGTTGCCCGCGGCCCCGCCCATGGCGAGCGCAAGCGCTCCCACCGCACCCGAAACCGAGAATCCGCCATTGCCGCCGCCGCCGCCAATCGACTGCGCGAAAACGGCGTCCGACATGTCGCCGTGGGTGATGATCGAGTAAGCGGTATCGTTGGCGTCGCGCAGCACTTCCACCGCGCCGGACGTTCCGCCGCTGCCGCCCGAGCCGCCAAGCGCAACGCTGAAGCCGATGCCGCCGGCGAAAGCGCCGCCGCCATTGCCGCCGCCGCCGCCGACCGATTGGGCAAAGATGCCGGCCGAGTTGACCGCGTCCGCCGAGGTGTTGCCGGCCTGGGTCGCGATCTTGCCGGTCTCGATATCGCCGGCGTTGGTGACCGTGACCCGAGCGCCGTTGCCGCCGGCGCCGCCGGAACCGCCAGCCGAGAACAGGCCGCCGGAAGTGCCGCCATTGCCGCCGCCGCCGCCAACCGACTGCGCGAAGATGCCGACGGACTGCTTGCCGTCGGTGCTGATCGAACCGGCAGCCGTGTTCGTCACCTCGACGATGCCGCCATTGGTGGTCGAGGCGCCATCACCGCCGAGCGAGACGAGGCCGCCCGAATTGCCGCCATTGCCGCCGCCGCCGCCGATCGACTGCGCCAGGATGCCGTTCGATTCCTGGCCATGCGTGATGATCACGCCCGAGTTGGTGACGCCGACCGTCACGACATTGGCCGGGCCGCCATTGCCGCCGAGACTGCCGCTGCCGCCCGAAGCGAACAGGCCGAAGTTCGAGCCGCCGTCACCGCCGCCGCCGCCGATGGTCTGGGCAAGTATGCCTTGCGAATTGTTGCCCCAGGTGGTGATCGCGGCATTGTTGGTGACCTGGACGATACCGCCATTGCCGCCATTGCCGCCACCGCCGCCGGAGGAGGAGAACAGGCCGAAACCGCCGGCGCTGCCACCGCCGCCACCGCCGATCGACTGGGCGGCAATACCATGCGAGTAGATGCCATACGTGGTGATCGTCGTGCCGGCGCCCGTGAAGACATTGGCGTTGCCGCCGCTGCCGGCCGGGCTGCCGCCGCCCGGGTTGAAGACCAGGCCGCCGCCGCCGCCGCCATTGCCGCCATGGCCGCCCTGACTGATGGCGACGATGCCTGCTGAATAATTACCCGACGTCTCGACGCTTCCGCCGTTGAAGTTGACGGTAGCGTTGCCGCCGACACCGCCCAGGCCGCCATCGCCGGCATCGCCCGAAATACCCTTGGCATCGCCACCATCGCCGCCATCGCCGCCGACACTGCTCGCGACGATACCTGCGTTCGGGCACCCCGTGGGCAGCACGCAATTGTTGCTTGTCGTCACGGCCCCAGTGACGTTGACGGTGACGGTGCCGCCATCGGCGCCGTTGCCGCCATCGCCACCATCCGAAAAGACATAGCCATTGCTGCCATTGCCGCCGCGGCTTCCGTTCGAGGCACCGAGAACGCCGATGGTGCCGGTCGCGATCACCGCGCCGCTGCCGGGCACATTGGCGCTGGCTCCCGGCTGGCTGTAGTTGACCGTGAGTGTCGGACCGGAATTGCCCGACGGCCCACCGGCGGCCTTGACCGGCGGCGCGATGCAAGTCGTCCCGGCCGGCGCACCGCCGGCGACCGCGCAGCTTTCGGGTTTCGCCGGATCGGTCTGTGTGGCTGGCGTTTCAGGCGTGATCGTGCAGTCTGCCGCGTTGCCGGTGCTGCAGGTGTAGTGCTGGACTTCCGGCGCCGGCGCCGG
>NZ_SMYZ01000183.1 GCF_004919685.1 Mesorhizobium norvegicum
CAGTAGGGCAGTAGGGCAGTGCACTCCAGGCAATTCACATACTGCCTTACTGCCCTACTCCCTTACTCCCCTAAAGTTTGTCGATCACCGACTGCACCCCCTCGGTCGGCGCGTCGACGGAGGACCCAGCCACCATGATGGCGGCGACGATTGCTTCGGGGTCGTCGACGACCAGCGGCTTGACCCGTTGCGCGGTGTGGATGAAGCCCTCGGCGGCCATGTGATCGAGCAACGCCAGCATCGGATCCCAGAATCCGCCGACATTGCCGAAGACGATCGGCTTGCGATGATGGCCGAGCTGCCCCCAGGTCATGACCTCGACGATCTCCTCGACCGTGCCGATGCCGCCCGGCAGCGCCACAAAGGCGTCGGATTTCTCGAACATCTTGTGTTTGCGCTCGTGCATGTTGTCGGTGATCAAGAGTTCATCGAGCCGGTTAAGCGCGGTTTCGGTCGCCTCCTTGTTGATCAGGAAGCGCGGAATGATGCCGGTCACCTTGCCGCCGGCCTTGAGCGCGCCTTCAGCGACGGCGCCCATGATGCCTTTGGTGCCGCCGCCATAGACCAGCCGCAGTCCCGCTTTGGCAATCGAGCGCCCGAGCAGGTGTCCGGCCTTGATATAGATTTCATCGCGGCCCGGAGACGAGCCGCAATAGACGCAGACGGACCGAATCGTGTTCATACCGATGATTGGTGATTGGGTCTGAAAGCGCGGTCAAGCCCCAAGGGTCAACAAGACCGGGCTTTTTCTTGTCGGCCCGTTTTTCTTGTCGGCATTGGCAAAACAGGCTAGACCGGCGTTAGGTGGCTAAGGGGTAGGGAAGTATGGCAATTAATCCATTGAAGGCGTTCCTGTTCGCGGCGGGTGGGACCGTTGCGGCCGCGGGAACCGCCTATGTATCGGGCGCACTCGACCCGTATCTCAATCCCACGCCGCCGGCGAACGTGGCGGCGCTGACGCCGCCCGCGGCGCCGAAACCGGCTGATCCCGGCACGGAAGCGCGGCTGCCGCCAGCGGAGGTCCCGGCCGCTCCCGCCGCGGTGTCCCAGGCAACGGCACCGGCTGCACCGGCAACGGATGCGGCGGCTCCGGCAGCGGCCGGCCCGATCGCACCGTCCTTCGATGTCGTACGCGTCGAAAGCAATGGCTCGATCGTCGTCGCCGGCAATGCGGCGCCGAACGCCAAGGTCGAGATCCTCAACGGCACCACTGTGCTTGGCTCGACGGTCGCCGGTCCCGATGGCGCCTTTGTCATCATTCTCGACGATCCGCTGAAGCCTGGCGACTATACGATTGCGCTGCGCGCGACCACGGGCGATGTCGTAACGCCCTCGGTGCAGACCGCCGTCGTCTCGGTTCCTAAGGATGCGGCCGGCCAGGTGCTGGCCATGGTCGAGGAGCCGGGCAAGCCGGCCGAACTGCTCACCGTTCCCGCGCCCGAGACAAAGCCGGCTGCACCTGCTGCCGGCGACCAGGCTGCCGCGCCGGCTGCTCCCGCAGCCGAAACGCCCGCGGCCACAGCCCCGGCACCAGCCGCTCCAGCGCCAGCCGTGGTTGAAGCAGCACCGGCTCCGGTGGCACCGGCAACGCCGCCCGCGGCAGCCGTGGCCGAACCCAAGATCGTCGTCGAGGCGGTCGAGATCGACGGCAACAAGATCTTTGTCGCCGGCCTCGCCGATGCCGGCCGCAAGGTGCGCGCCTATGCCAACGACATCCTGCTCGGTGACGCGCAGACGTCGCCGGATGGTCATTTCCTCGTCGAGGCGACGCGCGACATTCCGGTCGGTAGCTACACCATCCATGTCGACGGTCTCGATGCCGACGGCGTGAAAGTGGTGGCCCGCGCCGCCGTGCCGTTCGAGCGCGAGCCGGGCGAATCGATCGCTGCCGTGGCGCCTGCCGAGCCCAAGCCTGCCGAAGCAAAGCCGGCCGCACCTGCCGCCGCCGAAGCGCCCCCGGCACCTGCTGTTGTCGCGGCTGCCCCTTCAGAACCCGCACCGGCTCCTGCCGCACCAGCCACAGAGGCACCCGCCGTTGCCGCAGCACCGGCCGGGACGGCACCGGCCACGACGCCGGCTCCCGCCACTGAGGCTCCGGCCGTCGTCGCGGCGGCAACGCCGCCAAGCGATGTGCCCGAGACCGTGGCGCCCAAGCTCGAACATGCCGACGGCGCCGTGATCATCCGCCGCAACGACACGCTGTGGCGGATTTCGCGCCGCGTCTACGGCCATGGCGTGCGCTACTCGACCATCTACCTCGCCAACCAGGACCAGATCAGCGATCCCGACCGCATCTGGCCGGGGCAGGTGTTCAAGGTCCCGGAAAAGTCCAAGGAAGGCGAAGCCGCCGACCTCAAGGCCATGGGCGAGCAGGCAACGACGGCACCGACCAAGACCAACTAGAGTCCGGGCCATCCAAAGGCCGACGTCAGCTAGGTTGTTGAGCCGCTCAGGTGCAGTTTGAATCCGATCATGTTCGGATCGCCCAGGTCGGGGCGTAGCTTCATGCTCGGAATCAAGTAGTCGCCGCCATTCTGCCGGCGATACGGGATGGGTTGCGTGGTCGCGAACGTCCTCATCCTGTCGCGCAGGCGCTCGGCAGTGGGCTCGAAGTCGGCTTCGCCAAAGCGGTCGACGCTATAGACGACGAACGGCGGAAGGACGTCGTAGCCCGGGTAATAGAGAATCCCGTGGTTTATCGGAAACAGCAGATCATCGATTGGTCCGTTGACGCCGCGAGGGGCATAGTGCTCCTCCCAGCCGCCGGCGGTCACGATCAACATTGCGCGCTTGCCCATCAAGGTTCCCTCGCCGTAGCGGTCGCCCCATCGTTTGTCGCTATGCTCACCCACACCGTAAGCGAAGCCGTAGGCGAAGACCCTGTCGACCCAGCCCTTGAGGATCGCCGGCATGGCAAACCACCAGAGCGGAAACTGGAGAATCAGGGCATCCGCCCACAGCAGCTTTGCGATCTCGGCCTTGACGTCCTCTGTCAGCGCGTCGGTCTCGAAAGATTTTTTGGAAGCCGCGGCAGGCATCAGCTGCGCATCCGACGCCAAAACCGGAAAGTCGGCCCGATCAACCGCTGATTTCCAACCCTGGGCGTACAGGTCCGTCTCCCGCACTTCGTGGCCTTGTGCCTCGAGCTCTCTGATGGCGACGTCTCGGAGCGCGCCGTTGAGCGAGCGCGATTCGGGATGAGCGAAGACAAGTAGAATTTTCATGCGGGGACTCCGAGGATTGAAAAACTGGTCCCTTAGCTAGGCAATATCGACATAATCCGCTACGCATCCGTAATGCATAAGATTGTGCCGAATAATGGATAAATCGGATATCACCCTCGAACGCATGAGCACCTTCATTCGCGTTGCGGAACGGGGCAATCTGTCGTTGGTTGCCGGCGAACTGGGCATCGGGCAATCGACGGTTACGCGGCATTTGCAAGAGCTTGAAGAGGCTGTGGGTGTGCCTTTGCTCAGCAGGACCACCCGGCGGGTCACGCTGACCGACGAGGGCAGCCGGTACTATGCTAACAGCGTCCAGATCCTGCGCCTTGTCGAGCAGGCCGGCGACGAAGCGCGGGGCGCACGTGGCGCGCCGGCGGGCACCGTGCGGATATCCTGTACTGCCGCTTTCGGGGTCTTGCACACCAGCCGGCTCATCTTCACCTTTCAGGACCGATATCCCGACATCGGAATTGACCTCAGCCTCACCGATGAGCGTGTCGATCTCGTCCGGGAAGGCGTCGATATTGCGCTTCGCTTGGGGCCGCTCACAGACAGCTCATTGAGGCTGCGGGCCCTCGGTCTATCACGGCGCCTGCTCGTGGCATCGCCGGATTATCTGGCGGTGCGAGGCAGACCGGCTATCCCGTCGGACCTGTCTGGGCATGAGGGCATCCGGATGTCGAACGTGGCGGGCAGTGAAACTCTTGCTTTGCAGGGCGCCGGGGGCGAGCGCCATATGGTGCCTTTCGCGGGGCGACTGCGGGTCGATCATGGGCTTGCTGCGCGCGAGGCGTTGGTCGCGGGCCGAGGGGTCGCACCGGCTCACCGATGGCTTGTCGACGATCTTTTGGCGGCGGGCCTGCTCGAGACGATACTGGATGATTATTCGCTGCCGTCCGCCCCATTGAACATGCTGATTGTCCCGGAGCGCTCGGGCGTTGCAAGGGTCCGCCTGCTGGTCGACTTCCTGGCCGAACAGATTGCCGACATCCCGGGGATCGAGAAGTCCAGCTCACAGCGTTAGCCGCTATCTGCTCTGCCCAGAAGAGTAGCTTGCGGCGGCGCCAGCCATCGTTTATCGCCGATGGACGATGAGTGACAAGCCCTTCGAAACCCATAGACTCCGCTCCACGTCGGAGGCCCCGGACAGCCGCGCCGTTGCCGCTCGGCTGGCAGCACTTTCGCACCCGGCGCGGATCGAAATCCTGAAACACCTGTCGGCCAGCAACTCCTGTTGCTGCCGCGAGGTCGTCGATCGTTTCGATCTGGCGCAGTCCACCGTGTCACAACACCTGAAGATACTGGTCGAAGCCGGGCTGGTCCGCTTCGAGCCTGATCGCCAGCGCTCGCGCTATGCGATCGACCACGCCGCGCTAGCCGACGTCTCGGCGTCGCTGACCGCGCTCGTCAATTCCTGCTGCTCCGGCCGCTAGACCATGATCCCGATCATGGTCAAAAAGACATAAGAAGAAGGCACCAAGAATGGCCGAAAAAACCGTCTCCGACTCCTCGACCTTCAAGACGCTGCTCAATTTGTGGCCCTACATGTGGCCGGCGGATCGCGCCGATCTGAGGGCGCGGGTCACCTGGGCGACGCTGCTTCTGGTCGTCGCCAAGCTGACGCTGGTCGCCGGTCCCTATTTCTTCAAATGGGCGACCGACGCGCTCGCCGGTGACGCCAAATCGGTGCCGCCACTGCCGACCTTTTTGCTGGCGCCCGTCATGCTGGTCGTCGCCTACAATGTCGTGCGCCTGGTGCAGCTAGGCTTCAACCAGCTGCGCGACGCGCTGTTTGCCCGCGTTGGCCAGTATGCCGTGCGCCAGCTCGCCTTCCGCACTTTCGTCCACATGCACCAACTGTCGCTGCGCTTTCACCTGGAGCGGCGCACCGGCGGCCTGTCGCGCATCATCGAGCGCGGCACCAAGGGCATCGAGACGATCGTGCGCTTCATCATGCTCAACACGGCGCCGACCATCCTCGAATTCGCGCTGACCACCGGCATCTTCGCCTACACCTATGGCTGGAAATATGTGGTCGTCGTCGCGGTCACCGTCTGGGTCTATGTCTGGTTCACGGTCCGCGCCAGCGACTGGCGCATCTCCATCCGCCGCGACATGAACGACAGCGACACCGACGCCAACACCAAGGCGATCGACTCGCTGCTCAATTACGAGACGGTCAAGTATTTCAACAATGAGGGCATGGAGGCAGAGCGTTTCGATCGTTCGATGGCACGCTACGAGGTCGCCGCGACCCGGATCTGGACCTCGCTCGGCTGGCTGAACTTCGGCCAGGGCATCATCTTTGGCCTCGGCACCGTCATCGTCATGTGCATGTCGGCGCTGGAAGTGCAGGCCGGCACGCAGACGGTCGGTGACTTCGTCTTCATCAACGCCATGCTGATGCAGCTGTCGGTGCCGCTCAATTTCATCGGCTTCATCTATCGCGAAATTCGCCAGGGGCTGACCGACATCGAGCAGATGTTCGACCTTTTGGATGTTCCGCAGGAGATCGTCGACAAACCGGATGCCAGGCCGCTCGCGGTCAGCGCTGGCAAGGTCGAGTTCCGCGACGTGCATTTCTCCTATGACCCGAACCGCAAGATCCTGAAGGGCATCAGCTTCGAGGTGCCGGCCGGCAAGACCGTCGCCATTGTCGGGCCCTCGGGCGCCGGCAAGTCGACCATCTCGCGACTGCTGTTCCGCTTCTACGACGTCCAGGCCGGCCAGGTGCTGATCGACGGCCAGGATATCAGGGACGTGACGCAGGAGAGCCTGCGCGGCGCGATCGGCATGGTGCCGCAGGACACCGTGCTGTTCAACGACACCATAGCCTACAATATCCGCTACGGCCGCATCGGCGCCAGCGAGGAGGATATGCAGAAGGCTGCCGAACTCGCCCAGATCGGGCCGTTCATCGAGCGATTGCCCGATGGCTACAAATCGATGGTCGGCGAACGCGGGCTGAAGCTTTCGGGCGGCGAGAAGCAGCGCGTGGCGATCGCCCGCACCATCCTGAAAGCGCCGCCGATCCTGATGCTCGACGAAGCGACTTCGGCGCTCGACAGCCACACCGAACAGGAGATCCAGGCCGCCCTCGATCTGGTCAGCCGCGGACGCACCACCATCGTCATCGCCCACCGCCTGTCGACGGTGATTACCGCCGATGAGATCATCGTGCTGCAGGACGGCCAGATCGCCGAGCGCGGAACCCACGCCGAGCTGATGCGCAAGCATGGCCTCTATGCCTCGATGTGGGACCGCCAGCGCGAGGCGACCGAAGCCGAGGAGCGGCTGCGCATCGCCCGCGAGGGCGACGAGCTTGGCGTCATCGTCCGCCGGCGCACGTCGGAGGTGTCATAGCGGTGGAGTGCCAATCTCCCCCCTCGTGGGGGAGATGCCCGGCAGGGCAGAGGGGGGCGCTGTCCCGCTGTCATCTCCGGGTCTTTTCGTGCAGGCGCCGCTATTCTTTTTGAAGACATCCGAAAGTTGGCTGAAGACATCCGAAAGTTGGCGATCCTTCACGCCCCCCTCTGTCCTGCCGGACATCTCCCCCACGAGGCGGGAGATCGGCAGC
>NZ_SMYZ01000184.1 GCF_004919685.1 Mesorhizobium norvegicum
TCCCCCTCGAGGGGAGGGTGCCTCGCGAAGCGAGGCGGGTGGGGTCGGTCAAGGCAGCGCGCCATCGACATTTGACCGTGCTTTCCAGCAACGATCAAGTCGCGGCCTGCCTCCACCGACCCCCTCTGTCGCCTTCGGCGACATCTCCCCCTCGAGGGGGGGAGATCAGCAGCGCTCAGCCTGAGCGCTTACTTGGCCGGCTTGTACCAGCTGTCGAGACCGGTCTGCAGCTTCTTGGCCGCCGCTTCCGGCGTATCGGTGCCGTTGATGACGTTGGCCGATTCAACCCAGGTCTCGTTTTCGAGGTTCGGCGTACCGCGCGACAGGATCTGGTAGGTCGAGCGGATCGTCGACTTGCACTTGCCGCGCCAGGAGACGAATTCCTGCGCCAGCGGGTCCGCCATCTTCACCGGCGAGGAGTTCAGGCTGAAGAAGCCCGGCAGCGCGTTGGCGTAGATGGTGGCGAAATCCGGCGAGGCGACCCAGGACAGGAAGGTCTTGGCCGCATCGGCGTTCTTCGAGGCCGCATTCAGGCCCATGCCGATATCGGTATGGTCGGAGATGTAGCAGGTGTCGCCGGCCTTCTCGACCGGCGGCGGGAAGGCGCCCATCTTGAACTGGGCCTGGGTGTTGAACAGGCCGATTTCCCACGAGCCGGCCGGGTAGATGGCGGCGCGGCCGAGGGTGAACAGGTTCTGGCTGTCCGGATAGGTCTGCGCCTCGAAGCCGTCGCCCAGATAAGGCTTCCACTTGGCCAGTTCCTCATACGGCGCGACCCAGTCCTTGTCGGTCAGCTTCTGGTCGCCCTTGATCAGGGCAGCGCGGCCGTCTTCGCCCTTCCAGTAGTTGGGGCCGATGTTCTGATAGCCCATGGTCGCAGCTTCCCAGAGGTCCTTGGTGCCCATCGCCATCGGGATGTAGGTGCCGTCGGCCTTGATCTTGTCGAGCGCGGCGAAGAACTCGTCGCGGGTCGTCGGCACCTTGATGCCGAGCTTGTCGAAGGCGTCCTTGTTGTAGATGAAGCCGTGGATGACCGAGGCCATCGGCACGCAGAAGCTCGCCTTGCCGTCGTCGGTCTGCCAGGCGGACTTGGCCACCGGCGAGAAATTCTCCATGCCGGGCAGCGCCGAGAGGTCGGCGAGGTTGCCCTTCTTGAACAGTGCAAGCGACTTGTCGAACGGGCGGCAGGTGATCAGGTCGCCCGCCGAGCCGGCAGCGAGCTTGGCGCCAAGGGCGGCGTCATATTCGGGAGGCGCCGATGGTGCGAACACCACCTTGATGCCCGGGTTCTTGGCTTCGAAAGCCGGGATCAGCTTGTCCTTCCAGATGGCAAGGTCGTCGCTGCGCCAGCTTTCGATGTTGAGCGTTACGTCGCCGGCATAAGCCACCCCGGCGGAGCCGAGAATGCTGGTGCCCAGAAGCAGTGCCGTCAGTAGTTTCGTTGTCATGCTCAGTCTCCCTGTTGACCTTTTTCAGGTTCGGTTTTGATGAGAACGGAGGCAGTGCGCCCCTTGCTCCCCTCGCAAGCCCATTTCACCCCGATGGAAATCGGGATGAAACAGGCCCTACTTCTTTGTTCGAGCATGATCTTTTCCGAAAAGCGGGTTCCACTTTTCGGGATCATGCTCCAGCGCGGAAAGGGCTGGCCGCAGCTTCTGGCCGGCCTCTTCCAGTATCTTCTGCGCCGCATCGGCGCTGTCGGCGCCGGCGGCAAGCAGAATGGCGGTCTTGACCGCGCCGCCGCTCTTCTCGAGCAGGCGGGCCGCTTCGTCCGTGCCGCGCCCGCTGACGGCGGCGACGATGCGCGCCGCGCGGTCGCGCAACTTGATGTTGTCGGCCATCAGATTGACCATGTAGCCGTCATGGACGTGGCCGAGATGCACCGCGGTCAGCG
The DNA here is from genome assembly GCF_004919685.1 of Mesorhizobium norvegicum. Classification (GTDB taxonomy): domain Bacteria; phylum Pseudomonadota; class Alphaproteobacteria; order Rhizobiales; family Rhizobiaceae; genus Mesorhizobium; species Mesorhizobium norvegicum. The sequence goes on from NZ_SMYZ01000184.1 coordinate 1,895, forward strand.
TCGACAGCATATTGAGCGCGATCTTCTGGGCGGTGCCGGCGCCCATGCGCGTCGAGCCGGCGATCAGCTCCGGCGGCGTTTCGAGCAGGATGGCGGTTTGCGCCTGGCGAAGCAGGGCCGAGTCCCTGTTGTTGGCGATGCCGATGGTGGCAGCCCCACGGCGAGCAGCTTCCTCGATGGCCCGCACCGCATAGGGCGTCGTGCCGCTGGCGGAAATGGCGATCAGGCAGTCGCCCTTGCCGAGGCCGGCCTTGGCGACCGCTGCCGCGGCCTCCTCGGTATCGTCTTCCGGCCCGCCGGCCAGTGTCCGGAAAGCCTCGTCGCCGCCGGCGATCAGGATG
>NZ_SMYZ01000185.1 GCF_004919685.1 Mesorhizobium norvegicum
GGCATCCGGCGGGGTGTTGAACGCGACGGGCTCGGGGCTGTTGAGCACGGCGAGGGTGAAGGCCTGGTTGGCGGTGCTGCCGTCGGAGGAGGTTGCCGTCACCGTCAAATTGATCGATGTCTGGGTCTCGAAGTCGAGCGTGCCGGTGGCCGAGCGCGTGATGATCCCGGTGCTGGCGCCGATGGCGAAGCGCGTGTCGTTGACGCTGTAGCTGACGGTCGAGCCGGCGTCGGGATCGGTGGCCGAGGCGGTGATGCCGACGGCCGTGCCAGCCGCCGCAAGCTCGGCGATCTGGTTGGCGGTGGAGTCGGC
>NZ_SMYZ01000186.1 GCF_004919685.1 Mesorhizobium norvegicum
TCAACACCCCGCCGGATGCCGACACCGCCGCCAACCAGATTACACAGAACGCCGCCGCCGGTACGGCGATCGGCATCACCGCCTCGGCCACCGATCCCGATGCCGGATCGACGATCACCTACAGCATCGACGACTCGCGCTTTGCCATCAACGCCAGCACCGGCGTCATCACACGCTCGGGCACCGGCACGCTCAATGCGGCCTCGGAGCCGACGGTCGCGCTCACGGTCACGGCCACCTCGTCCGACAGCAGCATCGATACCCACGCCTTTACAGTCGGCGTCACGGCCAGCCAGTTGCCGGTTGCCTTCAACGCACCGCCCGATGCCGACTCCACCGCCAACCA
>NZ_SMYZ01000187.1 GCF_004919685.1 Mesorhizobium norvegicum
TTCGGAATCAGGACACTAGAACATCTTCCGGTAGACGACGAAGCCGGAGCGTTCGCCGACCTTGTCATAGAGCTGCATCGCCGTGTGATTGGTTTCATGCGTCAGCCAGTACACCCGGCCTGAGCCGGCGGCCTGGGCGCGCTCATAGACGCCCTCGATCAGCGCCCGGCCGATGCCTTTTCCTCGCGAGGCCTCAGTGGTGAAAAGGTCTTGCAGGTAGCAATTCGGCGCGATCGCCGTGGTGCTGCGATGGAAGAGGTAGTGCACGAGGCCGAGAAGCTGTCCCTCGCTTTCGGCCACCAGCGCATGCACCGGCTCATAGGCATCGAAGAAGCGCGACCATGTCATCTGGGTGATCTCGCTTGCCAGGGCCGTCTCGCCCGAGCGGCCATAAAATGCGTTGTAGCCGTCCCACAGCGGCAGCCATTGCTCGAAATCCTGGCGCGCAACGGGGCGGATGATGATCGGGCTGGGCATGGCTGGACCTGTTGTCATTGACATGGACGATGCATCGAACAGACCGCAGGCTCCCGTGGCCGGCAATGGGCCAGTCGGTCGCAATGCTTTCAACATCGTCCCGCACGCTCCCGGCGATCCGCACCGGCGCGCTTTGCTTGACGCTTCGCCGCCGTGTCTCTAGGACGTGCCGGCAAGCTAGCCTGTGCTGTCGAGGCCACCGTGACCATTGAAATCCCCAGCCATATCCATCCCAGCCGCTCGTTCCAGGGGCTGATACTGACCTTGCACAACTACTGGGCGGCCTATGGCTGCGTCATCCTGCAGCCCTACGACATGGAAGTCGGCGCCGGCACCTTTCATCCGGCAACGACGCTGCGCGCGCTCGGGCCAAAGCGCTGGAACGCCGCCTATGTCCAGCCATCGCGCCGTCCCAAGGACGGGCGGTACGGCGAGAACCCGAACCGGCTGCAGCACTATTACCAGTATCAGGTCATCCTGAAGCCGAACCCGCCCAACCTGCAGGAGCTCTATCTCGGCTCGCTGGCGGCGATCGGCGTCGATCCGCTGCTGCACGACATCCGCTTCGTCGAGGACGATTGGGAAAGCCCGACGCTGGGCGCCTGGGGCCTCGGCTGGGAATGCTGGTGCGACGGCATGGAGGTTTCACAGTTCACCTATTTCCAGCAGGTCTGCGGCATCGAATGCGCGCCGGTGGCCGGCGAACTGACCTACGGGCTGGAACGGCTGGCCATGTATGTGCAGGGCGTCGACAATGTCTACGACCTCAACTTCAACGGCCGAGAAGGCGCCGACAAGGTCACCTATGGCGATGTCTTCCTGCAGGCCGAGCAGGAATATTCGCGCCACAATTTCGAATACGCCAACACGGCGATGCTGTTGCGCCACTTCGAGGACGCCGAGGCCGAGTGCAAGGCGCTGCTGGACGCCGGCGCGCCGGCGTCGAACGACAATCTGCCGATGCACCGTATGGTTTTCCCGGCCTATGATCAGTGCATCAAGGCCAGCCATGTCTTCAACCTGCTCGACGCGCGCGGTGTGATTTCGGTGACCGAACGGCAGAGCTACATCCTGCGGGTGCGCAATCTGGCCAAGGCCTGCGGCGAAGCGTTTCTGAAGACGCAGGCGGGTGGCTTGGCGGCCTGAGTTTCAGACCCGCTTTATCATCTCGAGAGAAATGTTGATCGGCGGTACGGTTTGACCGCTGGCACCGTCGATCGTGCGTAATGCCTGCCGAACGCCCGGCATCGAGAAGGCGCCGTGAGCCTGCGCGGTGAAGCAGGCGCTGAGCGCGAGGATCTGCAGAAGTCTGGATGCCGTTTTCATGGTCGTTGAGCCAAATGTTCCCTGCCTGAGCGTGGGTCGCTTCAGCGCTGCGTTCGGTTCATGGAAATCTTTGATCCAAGGACGAGTGGCATCGCCTCGTCCCGACAGGGCGACCAAAATTTCTGGAAAGGGTGACAGCGGCCAGCCGAGTTGCTATGCCCCGCGCGGACCACTCTCCCGCATGAGCTGACCCCGATGCCCGAGCTGCTTCTAGAACTTCGTTCCGAGGAAATCCCCGCCCGCATGCAGCGCAAGGCGGCGGGCGATCTCAGGAAGATGCTGACCGACGGTCTGGTCGAGGCGGGACTGACCTATGAGGCGGCGCGCGAGTACTGGACGCCGCGGCGGCTGACGCTCGATATCAGGGGCCTGACCGCGCGCTCGAAGGATATAAGCGAAGAGATCAAAGGACCTTCGACATCAGCGCCTGAACAGGCGGTTCAGGGTTTCCTGCGCAAGGCCGGGCTTGCTTCGATCGCCGAGGCGCATGTCCATTCCGACCCGAAGAAGGGCGACTTCTACGTCGCCCACATCTCGAAGCCGGGCAGGGCGGCGGAAGAGATCATCGCCGAGCTGGTGCCTGATATCATCCGCAATTTTCCGTGGCCGAAATCGATGCGCTGGGGGCCGGCCTCGGCCAAGCCCGGTTCGTTGCGCTGGGTGCGCCCGCTGCAATCGATCCTGTGCACCTTCGGCCCGGAGACCGAAGAGCCTGTCGTGGTCGATTTCGAGATCGACGGCATCCGCTCGGGCAACATCACTTATGGCCATCGTTTTCTTGCGCCTGATGCCATCACCGTGCGCCGCTTCGACGACTACGTTTCCAAGCTGGAAGCGGCCAAGGTCGTGCTCGATGCCGACCGCCGCAAGGAGATCATCCTTGCCGACGCCCGCAATCTCGCCTTCGCCAACGGGCTCGACCTGGTCGAGGACGACGGGCTGCTGGAAGAGGTGTCCGGGCTGGTCGAATGGCCGGTCGTGCTGATGGGCGAGTTCGAGCAGGCTTTCCTGGCCATTCCGGCCGAGGTGATCCGGCTGACCATCCGCGCCAACCAGAAGTGCTTTGTCACGCGGCCGCAGGGTGTCGACGACGCGCTTTCCAACCGCTTCATCCTCACCGCCAACATCGAGGCGAAGGATGGTGGCAAGGAGATCGCCCACGGCAACGGCAAGGTGGTGCGCGCTCGCCTGTCCGACGCGCTTTATTTCTGGACGACCGACCAGGGCGATTTGCCGGATCTCGACCAGTTGCGGGCATCTGCGGAAAAGTTCGAGCTCGATCTGGGCAAGCCGCTCGACCAGCGCATGGCCCGCCTCGACCATCTCGGCGTGACTTTCCACGCCAAGCTTGGCACACAAGGCGAACGCGTGGAGCGAATTGCTCGGCTGGCTGAAGAATTGGCGCCGATCGTCGGCGCCGATCCCGTGCTGGCGCGCCGTGCGGCTGTCTTAGCCAAGGCCGATCTTACTACCGAGGTCGTCGGTGAGTTCCCCGAACTGCAAGGCGCCATGGGTCGCAAATACGCGCTACTTCAGGGCGAGCATCCATCGGCGGCCGCAGCCGTCGAGGAACACTACAAGCCGCAAGGGCCGTCCGACTATGTGCCGAGCGATCCGGTGTCGGTCGCTGTCGCGCTTGCGGACAAGCTGGATATGCTGGTCGGCTTCTGGACCATCGATGAAAAGCCCACGGGAAGCAAAGATCCCTTTGCGCTGCGCCGCGCGGCACTTGGCGTAGTTAGGATTTTGATTGAGACAGGCACCTCGTTGCGCCTAAGAAAGACGCTACAAAATCAATGGATGAATTGGTCAAACACTCGCTTTATGAGAGAGGTGCGGCGACCACTAGAAGTTATCAAATCTGCAACCAAGGCTGGATTTGATATTGGTGACCCGAGGGATAGCGAGTCCTTGATTACAGCTATCGCCGGACAGCTCAAAACTTTCGATCGCGATACGATCGAGCGAGATCTCGATCGCCATATGGAGGTTTTGGTCCCGGACCTCCTCGCCTTCTTCCACGACCGCCTCAAAGTCTACCTCCGCGACCAGGGCGCACGCCACGACCTCATCGATGCCGTCATCACGCCACAGTCCGACGACCTGCTGCAGATCGTGCGCAGGGTCGAGGCGCTGGGCTTCTTCCTCGACACCGAGGACGGCAGGAACCTGCTCGCCGGCACCAAGCGTGCGGCCAACATTCTGGCTGCCGAGGAGAAGAAGAAAACGGCGGTCGCCGAAACCGTTGAGCCGACGCTGTTTCGCGAGAATGCCGAGAAATCGCTGTTTGCAGCGGTGAATCAGGCTGAAAAGCAAGCCGGCGAAGCGATTCAAAACGATGACTTTTCCGGCGCCCTGCTGGCGCTTAGCGTGTTGCGTGAACCCGTTGATTCATTCTTTGAGCATGTGCTCGTAAATGACGAGGACGTGTCCGTGCGCGCCAACCGCCTGGCGCTGCTCGCCCGTATCCGCGCGGCCACCGGTCAGGTCGCGGATTTTTCGAAAATTGCCGGTTAGGGCGAAGAAAATATTCTTCGCTACCGGCCGTTCGAGCCGGCTTACAGTCATATGACGATGATCTCTCCGTGGCAAAAGGGACATGTTCCCCAACCCACGGAGGCTTCCATGAATTCCGATCACGAAATCGAAGTGACAGAAGAAACCCCGGCTCCTGCCGAGGCGCTTGAAGCCGCTTCCGAAACCGATCATGCCGCCGCCGCCGCGGTCGAAGCCGCTGACCTGTCGGATGACGACGAAGACGGCGACGACGAAGAGTCCGACGACGCCGAAGCTGCCACGCTCTCGGATGACGACGAAGATGAAGAAGACGAAGATGAGGACGAAGACGACGCCGACGACAGCGTGAAGGCTGAAGGCGACGACGAAAAGTCCGAAGAAGAAGCTGAAGACGGCGAGGCCGAGGAAGACGACGACAAGGAAGAAGCGGCCTGATTTTTTCAGCTGCCGATTCTATCGATGGCAGGGCGGCGCTGACGCGCCGCCCTTTTTCGTCAGTCTTCCCGGACGCTGACCCCGTTAGTTCTCGAGGATGCTGACGCGCACGCTGTTTTCGTAGACGTCGACCTGGATCAGCGGTTCGCCATTGACGATGGCCCGCTTGGTCGAGGAACTCATCGCGCCGCCGCGCTCCAGCATGCGTTGCAGGTCGGCGCGCTGGTCGTTGGTCCTGAACCAGCCATCGCCCTCATCGTCGCTGTCGCGGCGATGGAATTTGTGCCAGTTGGCGCGGTCCTGCCGCACCATTTGAGCGGCGTTGTCCAGCGCATAGCCGTCACTCGCCTGATGGTCGCGATCGGAAATGCGCGCGACATAAGATCCCAGCATGTCATCGGCATGAGCCGCGCCACCCAACAATGAGCCCAGCAGAAGCCCGGCCGCGGTGACGATTTTGAATTTTCCCATGATCCACCCCCTTTTGCCCCTAACGATAAAATCCCGTCTCCCAGGGCTGCTCGACGAAATTCAGACGATGGCGTCCCGCGGCGGACATAAACCGGAACGGGTTTGCTCGGCAATGGTGCGCCGGGCGCCAGACCGCCGTCAAGCCACGCCAAGAACGTCAGGCTGTCTTTGAGCCGGGCTACTTGGTGTAGCCGTTGGGAGGCATGCGCTGACCTGCAACCTGCGCCGGGGCGTTCGGCGAGGTGGATTGGGTCTCGGCGTTCCCCGAGGGGGCTGCGGAGGCGGTGGCCGTTGCCGGCGCAGTGCCTGCCGCCGGCGCGGTGCCAGCGGCTGGCGCGGCACCTGTCGCTGGCGCAGCGGTTGGCGGCGGTGCTGGGAAGTCGGGACCGGTAACGCCGCCACGAATGACCATCGGGCTTGGCTGGAAGCCATGCCTGGCCTCTGGCTTGTCCGGGATCGCCGCCACCTTTTCATAGGTAACGTCGGGCTCTGCTGCGCCAAGCGCCACCACCGACCGAGCATCCTTGGCTGCTTCGGCGGTTTTAGGCTGGTTGGGGGCACCGACCCTGACGATCGATGGTGTCGAGGACGGCGCGCCGGGAAAAACCAGCGACGAGGCCTGAGCCCCACCGGTCACCGCGGCCAGAACGATCCCCATCAGTATGCGCACAGACACGGACATAGCTCCCCTTTTGCCCAGAAGCTGCTCAATAGCAGGCCGCAATTGATGCGGGCTTTCGCGGAAGCGTAGCATTTTAGGAATTGATAAATCACCAATGCCCCATTTGGCCAACAGCGACTTGCCCAACAGCCGACTTGCCCAACGGCCGCCATCGTACTACGCACCCTCGCATCTATGAGGTGACGAGAGTGGCTGAAATACTTGCCGTCGGCGAGGCGCTGGAGCGGGCGCTGGCGCTGCTTAGGGGTGGCGATGTCGTCGCCATCCCGACGGAAACCGTCTACGGGCTTGCCGGCGACGCCACCAACGGCATCGGCGTGGCGCGCATCTTCGAAGCCAAGGGGCGGCCGCGCTTCAACCCGCTGATCGCCCATGTCGCCGACATGGCGATGGCCGAGCGCCTCGCGCTGTTCGATCCCCTGTCGAAGAAACTCGCGCTGGCATTCTGGCCCGGCCCACTGACGCTGGTGCTGCCGCAGCGGCCCGGCAACGGCATCCATCCGCTGGTCACGGCCGGGCTCGATACGATCGCCTTGCGCATGCCGAGGGGCTTTGGTGGCGACCTGATCGCCAGGCTCGGCCGCCCGCTTGCAGCACCCAGCGCCAATTCATCCGGCAAGATCAGCGCAACGACCGCGCAAGCGGTGGCGGCCGATCTGGGCGCACGCATAAAGCTGGTGGTCGATGGCGGCGCGACCCCGGTCGGGCTGGAATCGACCATCGTCAAGGTCGAGGGGGACAGAATGCGGCTGCTGAGGCCCGGCGGCATTGCCGCCGAGGAGATCGAGGCGGCCATCGGCATGGAGCTGCTGCGCGGCGGAGCCGCCGGCGTCGAGGCGCCGGGCATGCTTGCCTCGCACTATGCGCCGGGCGCTGCAATGCGGCTCAACGCCGGCACGGTCGGCGATGGCGATGCCTTGCTCGGCTTTGGCGGCCAGCGGGCGGACGGCTGGCGCCGCGCCGCCGCCTTCCTCAATTTATCCGAAACCGGGGACCTGCGCGAAGCGGCGAGCAATCTGTTCGCCTACATGCAGGAACTCGACCGCAGTGGCGCGCCGACCATCGCCGTCGAGCCGGTTCCCTTCGACGGGCTCGGCGAAGCAATCAACGATCGCCTCTCGCGTGCCGCCGCACCTCGTGACAACACACGGCCCACAACATAGTTTTCCCCAATGACCGAAATTTCAGAAACCCTCGATCCTGCTCTCATCGATCGCTTCGCCGCGATCGTCGGCGATAAATATGCGCTGCGCGACGAGCGCGACATTGCGCCATATCTCATTGAGAGGCGTGGGCTTTGGCACGGCGCGACATCACTGGTGCTGCGGCCGGGCAGCGTCGACGAGGTCAGCCGGATCATGCGGCTGGCGACCGAGACGGGAACGCCGATCGTGCCGCAAAGCGGCAACACCGGCCTGGTCGGCGCCCAGGTGCCGGACACCTCCGGCCGCGAGATCATCCTGTCGCTGTCGCGGCTGAACCGCATCCGCGAGATCGATGTCCTGTCCAACACTGTGACGGTCGAGGCCGGTGTCATCCTGCAGACGCTGCAGGAGGCAGCGGACGCTGCCGACCGTCTGTTCCCGCTGTCGCTGGCCGCGCAAGGCTCCTGCCAGATCGGCGGCAACCTGTCGTCCAATGCGGGGGGCACCGGCGTGCTTGCCTATGGCAATGCACGCGAACTCTGCCTCGGTGTCGAGGTGGTGCTGCCCACGGGCGAAGTGTTCGACGATCTGCGCAAGCTGAAGAAGGACAACACCGGCTACGATTTGAAAAACCTGTTCGTCGGCGCCGAAGGCACGCTTGGCGTCATCACCGCCGCCGTGCTCAAGCTGTTCCCGAAGCCGAAGGGGCGCGAGGTGGCCTTCGTCGGCCTGTCGTCGCCCGAGGCCGCACTTTCCCTGTTCAGCCTGGCCATGGACCGCGCCGGGGCAGCACTGACCGCTTTCGAGCTGATCGGCAAGCGGCCATACGACTTTACGCTGGCACACGCCCAGGGCGTGGTGCGGCCCTTGGTCGACGACTGGCCGTGGTATGTGCTGATGCAGATTTCGTCCGGCCGTTCATCGGAGGATTCGAGAGCGTTGATCGAGGACGTGCTCTCGGCGGGCCTCGAACACGAATTCGTCGGCGACGCCGTCATCGCCGCAAGTCTCGGGCAGGGGGATGCCTTCTGGAATTTCCGCGAGCTGCTGCCCGAGGCTCAGAAACCGGAGGGCGCCTCGATCAAGCACGACATTTCAGTGCCTATTGCGTCGATCCCGCGTTTCATCGCGGGGGCCGCCGGCGCCGTGGCGTCGGTGAGCGCCGGTGCCCGCGTGGTCTGCTTCGGCCATATGGGCGACGGCAACCTCCACTATAACATCTCGCGGCCCGTGGATGGCGATGACGAGGCGTTTCTCGCCCTCTATCATCCCATGAACAAGGCGGTGCACGACGTCGTGCGCAGCCTGCACGGTTCGATCTCGGCGGAGCACGGCATCGGCCAGTTGAAGCGGGACGAACTGATTGCCACCGCGCCGCCGATGGCGATCGATCTGATGCGCCGGGTGAAAGCTGCCTTCGACCCGGCCGGCATCATGAATCCCGGTAAGGTTATCTGATCCTTTCAACATCTTGTGGTTGGTGGGATTCCGATAACCATCCCTAAGATCAGCAAAATTTAACCGACTTTCTTAAGCGGGGCGGTAAGGAGCCCGCGCTACTGTCTCCATACAAACGAGGCTGGAAAAACCGGCCCGGAGAGAACCGGACACCGGCTCTCAGGAGACAGACAGGAAGGCACTCTATGAACACCGGACTGAAGCCAGTCTGGGCGGGACGCAACATGCGTCTCGACCCATTTCGCCTGCCGCAAGTGGTGAGCTACGCGACACGCGACGACTACGGCGATGTGACCTTCACCATCGACCAGCGCGGCGCCGTGATCCGCCGCCTGCTCGAGATGAGCGGCGTGCCGGCGATCATCGCTCTGCCCGCCAATGCGTTCCGCGGCGTTGCTGCCCGCGCCATGGAGGATCCGGACGGTAATGTCACGGTGACCCTGGAACTCCTGCACAACGATCCGATGCTGTCGGTGCCGCTGCTGGTCGCCGACGATCTCGACGATGTCGCCGCCGACTGGCGCGCCTGGGCCGACGCCTATCGTCTGCCGATGCTGCTGATTGAATCGGACGGCGTCGCCCGTACCCTGGAAGAATCGCTTGGCGCCGCCATCAAGACGCTGCCACCGCAGGATCGCCGCAAGGGCCGCCTTTCGACCACGCGCCGCCCGCGCTTCCTCGCTCGCCGCAGGGCTGGCGACCTCGGTCTCAGGCTGGTCATCGACGGCCAGGAAATCATTTCGAGGGACTAGTGTCCAGCCGATAGATGG
>NZ_SMYZ01000188.1 GCF_004919685.1 Mesorhizobium norvegicum
CAGAGGGGGGCGCCGTAGAGTGCAGACCTCAACAGACTATCGGCACAATTCCGATCAAACGCAGCCAATCCTCGAATGCTCAACTCCACTTGAAGTCGCGCCGCTATCGGCCATCTTGATCGGGTAAAAGCGGCCAAGCCGGAGCATTGATGATGGATCTAGTCTTTTCCTCAACCGTCGATCTCGCTGCCGCCATCGCCACGCGCAAAATCTCCGCCATCGAAGCACTCGATGCGCATCTAGCTGTGAGCTTTCGGGAGGTTG
>NZ_SMYZ01000018.1 GCF_004919685.1 Mesorhizobium norvegicum
CCGGCAGGGCAATGAGGGGCAGCGCCAACCTCAGCCTAAAAGCCGCAACCGCGCCTGCAATCCCTAGATAAACTGCACCTGGACGATCTCATACCCCCTGGCACCGCCAGGCGCATTGACCTCGATGGCGTCGCCGACTTCCTTGCCGATGAGCGCACGCGCGATCGGCGAGGAGATCGAGATGCGGCCGGACTTCACGTCCGCTTCCTGGTCGCCGACGATCCGGTAGGTCTTCTTTTCCTCGGTGTCCTCGTCGACCAGCACCACGGTGGCGCCGAACTTGATCTTGTCGCCGCTGAGCTTGCTGACGTCGATCACCTCGGCGCGCGCGATATAGTCTTCAAGCTCGTTGACGCGGCCCTCATTGAGGCTCTGCGCCTCTTTGGCGGCATGGTATTCGGCATTTTCGGACAGGTCGCCATGCGAGCGCGCTTCGGAGATGGCCTCGATGATGCGCGGCCGCTCTTCCTGCTGGCGCCAGCGCAGCTCTTCCTTCAATGACGCGAACCCCTCGCCTGTCATCGGGACCTTGTTCATAATGCCTGACCTTTCCTGCTGCCACCCCCGCGTTTCGGGGAAAGCCTTGTCGATGGGTACAAAAAGAAAACGGTCCGGCAGCCTCGGGCTAACGGAACCGTTTCACCGCAATTTCCCTGAATATAGCAATCTTCGCGGGTTTTTCACGTCCAAAAATCGGTTTTGTAAAAATCATCCCCGCTTTCATCAGTAGGGGCGGCTAATAAGTCTGAGGCGTAACAAAAAAGCGGCCGCGATCGCTCGCGGCCGCTTCGAAGAGCCCTGGGGGCCTTTTCAGCTCCTCATGAAATGGTCGATCTGCTCGGCCAACATGCCGTATTCGCGCGAACCCTTGCCGGTCCGCTTCTCGATCTCCATCAACTGCTGCTGGGCGCCGGCCAGATCGCCGATCTGCAGATGCGCTTCGCCGAGATATTCGCGCACCAGCGTGTAATTGGGGTCGATGCGCAGCGCTTCCTCGTAATAGCCGAGGCCGACGGTGACGCGGCCGGAATGGCGATGCGAATAGCCGAGATAGTTGAGGATGCGCGGATCCTGCTTGTTGGCGGCGAGGCTGAGCACGGCAATCGCCTCGTCGTAGCGCCCTGCCATCGCCAGCGCATGACCTGCATCATAGATGCTGTCGTCGTCCAGCATGCCTTCCTTGGGCGGTACGCATTTCTGCTTCTTCTTGTCCCAGACTTCGCCCTTTTTGCACTGAGTGGTAGTCTGGTCACTGCCACCGCCACTGCCGGCGGCAAACACCGGAACAGCAAGGAACTGCAGAGCGACCAGCGCGGTCGCAGCCTGGATCAGCATTCTTTTATGCATCGAAGCCTCCTTGAGGGGTGAGAATGCAACACTAACGCCAAGCGCCAGCCGTTTCATCCCGGAAAAATGCGTGCGGGAGAACATCAGGTGACGGACGCTGCAAATTCGCTATCATCCGGCAAACGACCTGACGGAGACGGCCCGTGCAGCGGCGGCTTGAAAAGGACTGGGAGCTTTCGATCGGCCCCGACACCGTGCGCCTGTTCATCCTCAAGGCCAAGGCGCTGAGTGCCGCCGTCAACGAAGACTATGCCGACGGCGCCGAGCATGAGGTCGAGCTCGACGGCGAGTCCCATGTCAACCATCACCATGACGGCCTTGCCGAGGAAAGCTCCGAGAATCTTACCGAAGAAGAGCTGCGCGAGCTGATCAACGACCTCAATGTCGATGAGGCAGCCGAACTGATCGCGCTGGCCTGGGTCGGTCGCGGCGACTACGACGCCACCGAATGGGCGGACGCGCTTGCCGCGGCGCGCGAACGCGCCAACAAGCGCACGGCAAAATACCTGCTTGGCATGCCGCTGCTCGCCGACTGGCTGGAGGAAGGGCTGGACGCGATCGGCGCGTAACGACGCGGTTACCGTTCGTGATGCGGCGCAGGCAACCTCCTTGCGTCGGCGCCGTTGAGGGCCATGGGGTCGATAGTCTTTTCCCGAACATGCAGGATCGCGTTGCTCATGGCCGTCACGGCCTTGCTGGTGATGCCGGCCAAGGCCAGACATCGCCATCGGCATCACAAGCCGTTGACGCCGCGGGTGGAGCAGCCTCTGACACTGCGGGGCGATCAACCCTTGAAACAGCGGGGCGGGCATCGCCTGAAACCGCGGGGCAAACGGCAGGTCACGCCGAACCAAACACGGCAGAAACCGCAGGATTTGCAACCCTCGCCTACCGGCAATCCGGTGCCCGGGCCTGGTGTTCCGGCGCCCGGGCCTGGTATTCCGGTGCCCGAGCCACGTCCCGCAGAGGCGCAGAAGACCGACGCCGCGACGCCGGAAGAGCAAAAGACGGAAGGGCCGAAGACCGCCGGTGCGCCCGACCGGTTCAATGAAGAAAAATCCCATTCGAAAAAGCAGGCACGCCCCGAGCCGTCGGCTCCAGAGCCGCCAGCCGATACGGAAAGCGAGCCCGAGCCGCCAGCAATTGTGCCGACGCCGACACGAAGGCCTGACATCGCGGAGCCCGGGGCTCAGCCGCCGGCCGTTGCCCCGCAGCCGCCGCAAAAGCCGGCCGATACAGGCGACAAGAAGATGCTGCCCGATCCGCGCTCGGCCGATCTCCCCGACGGCAAGATGCCCGCCGAGGAAGTCGCTTGCCGCGAGCGGTTGAAGACGCTCGGCGTGGAATTCGAGGAGCACAAGGCGGAAGGCAATCCGGAAATCGGCTGCTCCATCCCCTACCCGATCGAGCTGAAGACGCTTGGAAAGTCAGTCGCCATCGGCCCCGGCACCGAGCTCAACTGCACCATGGCCGAGGCGGCGGCCCGTTTTGCCGCTGATGTGATCCAGCCGGCGGCGAAAGCCGAGTTCGGCACAGACCTGAAATCGATCAGCCAGGCATCGGCCTTTGTCTGCCGGCCCCGTCACGGCACACGAAAACTGTCGGAGCACGCCTTCGGCAACGCACTCGACATCGCCAGCTTCACGCTGTCGGACGGCAAGAAGATCGAAGTCGGCCCGGCGCCGCCCGAGAAGGAAGGCAAATTCCTCAACGCCGTGCGCAAGGCCGCCTGCGGACCCTTCAAGACCGTGCTCGGACCAGGCGCCGACGCCGATCATTCCTTGCATTTCCATCTCGATCTCGAACCGCGCCGGCACGGCGGGACGTTCTGCCAATAGCCGGAAAGCGAACTTAGGAAGTTGCGCCGATATCTATTGCATAGCGCTCGGGGGAAGCGGCTTGTCGATCTCAGCCCTCATAATCAAAACACCACGCGTGAAATCATCAAAATCTTCGATACTCATGCTGCAGCTCTCTTGGACGAGACCACGATGTCGAAACTGAATCACAACATACTTCTGCTGGTCACGGTCCAGCTTCAGAAGAAAGGCAAACGAATAGGGACTCCTGCGTAAAGTTACATAAACTTCGCGCAACTCACGGGCGGTGAAGAACCTTTTTATCGCACGCCATATCGACATTGCTCATCCCCCAACAGCAATTGGTATAGGTTCGGCAGGCGGCTCTGTCGAAGATGAATTGCCATCGCCAATGCTCCGCGTGCCGCATTTCGGCCGCAGGCGTGAACGCCGGCACAGAGTTTTCCTTTACCCTTGATCGTTAAAATGCCGGATATCCGTCAACGGGATTCCGCCAATGGTTGGCAAATTTCGCGCCGTCTTTCTTGCCACCGCGCGCCGATCGAAACATGCAGCGATGGTGGCCGCCGGCCTTGCCCTCGTCGCGGTTTCGGCCTGCAACACCGGCAGCGTGCTGTCGCTTGAACCGGCCGTCGACGTCGGCTCTCAGACGGCAGCCGTGCCGCAATATGCCGGCATGCAGAAGCTCGTTCCCTCCAATCCCTATATGACGCAGGCCGCCTATCCGCGCATGGACGAGCCGATGTCGCCTGTCGAGCAGATGCCGGCCAGCGAGATCGACTGCCGCCAGCAATTGAAGCGCCTCGATGTTGCCTTCACCGACCTGGCGCCGATCCATGAAGGCCAGTGCGGCATCGATTATCCCGTAAAGGTCTCGGCCATCGGCAACATACAGATGAAGCCCGCCGCGACGCTGACCTGCGACATGGCCGCCACTTTTGCCGGCTGGACGAAGAACGAACTCGTTCCCTCCGCCCGCTGGCGCTATTTCTCCGGCGTCAAGACCATCCACCAGGGCTCCAGCTATTCCTGCCGCAACATCGCCGGCGAAGGCGTGCTGTCGGAGCATGGCAAGGGCAACGCGCTCGACGTCATGAGCATCGAGCTCAACAATGGCGACGACATCGATGTGCGCAAGCCCGGCCTGTTCGCCTTCCGCACCCGCGGCTTCCTCAACAATGTGCGCGCCGATGGCTGCCAGTATTTCACCACCGTGCTCGGCCCCGGCTACAATTACGACCACCGCAACCATTTCCACTTCGACATCAAGAACCGCAAGAACGGCTATCGCGCCTGCCGCTAGATCGACGCCGGGTACCCTTTGGCGGACTGCCGCGAAACCACCTAAGGTAATGCCGGAACGTTTGAGCGGCATTCATGAGCCAGCGCAGCATTCGACGACGCGTTACAATCTGGGTGGCGGCCTTGCTGGCCGCTTATCTGGCGCTCGCCTATGTCGCGGCGCCTGAATTCTGGACATTTCGCGATCGCGGCTTTCGCAGCCAACACTTCGAGATGGTGACGCACACGCCGCAGGGCATTCCCGGCGATCCCATCAATGTCGGCCTTGTCGGCACCGAGAAGGAGGTGGTCCATGCCTTCGCCGTCGCCGGCTGGGACACCGCCGACGCCGTTACCTTGAAGACCGCGATCGAGATCGGCGAGAGCGTGCTGTTCGACCACCCCTACCCCGATGCGCCGGTCAGCCGGCTGCTGTTCGACGGCCGCGCCCAGGATCTCGCCTTCGAAAAACCGGAGGGCCTCAGCGCCGATCGCCGGCATCATGTCCGCTTCTGGCAGACCAATGCTGCCGGCGATGACGGCCGCCCGCTGTGGCTGGGCTCAGCCAGCTTCGACCGCGGCGTCGGCCTCAGCCACGACACCGGCGCCGTCACCCACCATATCGGCCCCGACATCGACGCCGAGCGCGATTTTCTGATCCGCGATCTGGCGACCGCCGGTGTGTTGATCTCGACCAGCGATATTGCCGGCGTCGGCGCCATCGGCACCGGGCGCAATGGTGGCGGCGATCCCTACTTCACCGACGGCGAGGCGATTGTCGGCATACTCAAACAGTAGGTCGTGCGGGCCCTGTAAGCTGAAACAGTCCGACGGTTTCAAAAGGGAGGTTCTGATGTTCGACGCGGAAAGTGTGGTGAATAGCTACTGCAGGGCTTGG
Organism: Mesorhizobium norvegicum; assembly: GCF_004919685.1. Classification (GTDB taxonomy): domain Bacteria; phylum Pseudomonadota; class Alphaproteobacteria; order Rhizobiales; family Rhizobiaceae; genus Mesorhizobium; species Mesorhizobium norvegicum. Next base: position 5,347 of record NZ_SMYZ01000018.1, read on the forward strand.
TTCGACCCGGAGCCTGAAGAACGTCGCCGGCTGTTGTTCGCCTCATTCGAACCGGAAGGCACATACATCGATCCGACGATTCACATCTCCGGAGCCGAGGCGCTGCTCCATCACATCGATCAGGTCGTGAAAGCCCGCCCCGGCTTCTGGCTCGAGCGGACGACCTTGGTCGATGTCCATCATGATTTCCTGCGTTTTGGCTGGGTGCAGAGAGGCGAAAACGGATTTCGAGGCGCCGACAGCATGGATATGTGCCGCGTCTCCAAGCAGGGGAAGCTGTCGCTGGTCGTCGGTTTTTTCGGACCCTTCACAGCAATGCCAAATCCCTGACGGTTCCCTCACCGCCGCGGATGCCCTGACCGAAATACCGGTCATTTCTCAAAAAACACGGCGGACTATTTTCGAAGACCGCGCGGCAATGCTATTGACCGCTGATGCTATACGTCGAAATCGCTATCGTGGTCGTCCTCATCTGCGTGAACGGCCTTTTGTCGATGTCCGAGCTCGCCATCGTCTCGTCGCGCCCGGCCAGGCTGAAAGCGATGATCGACCGCGGCATCAATGGCGCCGGCCGCGCCCTTGATCTTGGCTCGAATCCCGGCAAGTTCCTGTCCTCGGTGCAGATCGGCATCACCCTGGTCGGCGTGTTGTCAGGCGCCTTTTCCGGCGCCACACTCGGCGAGCGGCTGGCCCAGTTCCTGGCTTCGACCGGCATCCGCGAAACCGTCGCCGATCCGCTCGGCGTCGGCATCGTCGTTGCCATCATCACCTATTTCTCGCTGATCGTCGGCGAGCTGGTGCCCAAGCAGATCGCCTTGCGTGATCCTGAAAGGGTCGCCGCCAAAGTCGCCCCGGCAATGACCATCCTTGCAACCGTCTCGGCGCCGCTGGTCTTCCTGCTCGACTTTTCCGGCCGTGCCATCCTGTGGCTGCTCGGCCAGCGCGGCGAAAGCGAGGAGAAGGTCACCGACGAGGAGATCAAGATGCTGGTCGCCGAGGCCGAGCATCACGGCACCATCGAATCCGACGAGCGGCGCATGATCGCCGGTGTCATGCGGCTTGGCGACCGCGCCGTGCGCGCCGTGATGACGCCGCGCACCGAGGTCGACTGGATCAATCTGCAATCCGACGAGAGCGCCATCCGCAAGCTTTTGATGGAAACCCAGCATTCGCGCCTGCCAGCCGGCGACGGCGGCGTCGATGTCATGGTCGGCGTCGTCCAGACGCGCGACGTGCTGGCAGCACTGCTTGCCGGCCGCGTGCTCGATCCGCGCAGGCATGTGCGCGCAGCCCCCATCGTCTACGATCAGGCCGACGCGTTGGACGTGCTGCAGAAGCTCAAGGAATCCGACGTGCCGATGGCGCTGGTGCATGACGAATACGGCCATTTCGAAGGCATCGTCACCCCTGCCGACATTTTGGAAGCCATTACCGGCGTGTTCCGGGCGGACACCGACGCCGGCGATGAGGAGAACGCGGTCAAGCGCGAGGACGGCTCATGGCTGCTCGCCGGCTACATGCAGGCCGACGAGATGGCCGACATTCTCGGCATCGACCTGCCGGAAAACCGCGACTACGAGACCGTCGCCGGCTATGTGCTGGCACACATGCACCATCTGCCGGCAACCGGCGAATGCGTCGACGCGCAAGGCTGGCGCTTCGAGGTGGTCGATCTCGACGGCCGCCGCATCGACAAGCTGATCGCCACCCGCCTGCCCGGCGCCCACCGCCAAGCGGTGCGCTGACGGTCGACGCGATGTGCAGCATTCGCTCTATCGTTCCCAGAAGGGCTTGGCGATCTCTCCTTCGACTTGCTGTATCGTCAGACCGATATCGTCGATCAAATGCGGATTGTCCTTCGACATTTGCCGGAGTTGCCAGCGAAAACGTATCCGCTCGCGCCAGGTCCGATCGCGCCAGGTCGCGATAATGCTTCGCAGGATCGTCAGGTGCCGACGCGACGCGGACCTAACGGGCGTTCCCGGCCGCGCTGCACAATGCGGGGCCAATGCAAGGGTATTGGTCATGGCAACCTCCATATGGTTTGAGGGCCGAGGGGCTCTCGAAGGAGGTTGAATTCTGCGCGATACGGACAGCGTCGTAATTAAGCCCTCCCAAATAGTTCTCAAAACTTCCAAACCGGCTATAGATGCGGCCTATGCAGGGATCGCGCTTTGCCTTTGGTCCGTTCGTGCTTGATCCGGGTGCGGGAACGCTGCTTCGGAACGATGTGCCCGTTGCCGTTGGCTACCGCGGGCTAAGTCTGCTTGCGGCGCTCGTTCGACGGTCCGGCGACATCCTCGGGAAGGCCGAGTTGATGGACGCGGCGTGGCCGGGCACGGCCGTCGAGGAAGGCAACCTCACCGTGCAGATCGCACAGCTGCGCAAGCTGCTTGGTCCGGCCGCCGATGGCGGTGAATGGATATCCACGGTTCCGCGTGTCGGCTACCGCTTCACCGGCGCCGTCGAACAGCTCGCCGGCGCGAAGCGAAAACCCTTGCCGCTGCCCGGCAAACCATCGATAGCCGTGCTGCCCTTCGTCAATGTCAGCAACGATCCCGAACAGGACTCCTTCGCGGATGGGTTGACCGAAGACCTGATCACCGACCTGTCCAGGATCTCCGGCCTGTTCGTCATCGCGCGCAACTCGGCCTTTGCCTACAAGGGAAAGGCGACGGACGTGCGCGCGATTGCCGAGGATCTTGGCGTGCGCTACCTGCTGGAGGGCAGCGCACGGCGCGCCGCGGGGCGCGTCCGCATCAACGCACAGCTGGTCGACGCGATGAGTGGCGATCATCTATGGGCGGAACGCTTCGATCGCGGCCTGGAGGATATCTTTGCCGTTCAGGACGAGGTGACGGCCAAGATCGTGGAGGCGTTGCTTGGCCGGCTGCGCGCACCGCCACCGCGCAATCGGCCTCAAAATCTCGAGGCCTACGACCTCTGCGTGCGGGCGCGCAAGCTGATCGATGATTCGCCGCAGATGGCGCAGGAAGCGCATCTGATGCTCACGCGCGCGGTGTCACTCGATCCCGGATACGCCGAGCCCTATCGCTGGCTTGCCATGAACCACTGGATGGGACGTGTGCATTGGGGCGGACCAACCGAAGCTGCCCGCAGCGTTGCCTTGGAGCTGGCCCGCAAGGCCGTGGCGATCGATCCCAACGATGCTGGCTGTCGCTGGGTCCTGGCTTACCTGCTTGCCTATGAGCGCAGCTTCGCCGAGGCGGATGCGGAATTCGCCAAGGCGATCGAGCTCGACCCGAACGAGGCCGACACCTGGGCGGCATTGTCCGACATCAAGGTCCTGGCCGGGCGGGTCGAAGAGGGCCTCGGGCATATCAGCAAGGCGTTCCGGCTGAACCCGTTTCCGGCAAGTTGGTACTATCTGGCGCTCGGCCAGGCGCAATATGCGGCGCGCGATTACGAAGCCGCTATCGAGACACTGCGCCGGGACGAGACCTATCGCACAAGCTCACGCCGTTTCCTGGCGGCAAGCCTGGCCCAACTCGGCCGGCTCGACGAGGCGCGCGCCGAGGTCGAACTGTTCCTCGTCGGCAACCCGCATTTCACAACCCATCACTGGGCGACGACCGAGCCATTCCGCGACGCAGCTGTGCTTGAGCATTTCGTCGACGGTTTTCGCAAGGCCGGTCTTCCCGAGTGACGCGCCGGCGTGACCCCGGCATCACATAGCGCCGCTTCCTCAAACCGCCGCCTCGATTGGCTCGGCAAGTTTCGGATTTGCCCGCGCGGCGATCAGGCAGCCGGCGACGATCAGGCATGCTCCGGTCAGCGTGGTCCAGGTCGCCTCCTCGCCGAAGAAGAACCAGCCGAGCGCGACCGCCCAGATGAAGGCCGAGTACTCGGTCGGGATCAGATATTGCGCTTCGGCGCGGGCGTAGGACCAGCTCATCAGGAATTGGCCGGCAAGCGACAGCACCGTCACCCCGGCCAAAGGAAGCCAGAGATCGGTCGGCAGGGCGACGGCGAGCCAAGGTGCCGCGAGGCCGAGGATGATGGCAACGCAAAGGTTCTGGAACAACATGATCTCGATTGGCTTGGCCAACTGCGCCTGTTGCCGGGCGAGGATCAAATTGTAGCCGTAGAACACCGTCGATACGAGCACCGCTGCCGTGCCAAGCATGGCATCTTGCGAAGTGCTTGCCTGCCCGAACTGGCCGGCCATGATGATCGCGACGCCGGCGATGCCGGCCAGCGATGCCCAGACGGCCTGTCGCCGGATCCGTTCGCCCAGCAGCAGTGCGGCGAGGAAGAGCGCAAACAAGGGCGCCACGAAGCTGAGCCCGATCGCCTCCGCGAGCGGCAGCCTGGCGAGACCCCAAAAGAAGGATATCAGCACGATGCCGACAATTGCGGCACGCAGCGCATGCAGCCTCAGCACCGGCAGGGTTGGCTTTGAGCGCGGCCCGGCCGACCAGGCCGCACCCGCGACGACAGTCGCGACCATGCTGCGCCACAGCACGGTGTTGTAGACCCCGACCGCAATGACCAGTGTCTTCATCGCCGCATCCATCCCGGACAGCAGGAAGATCGCGAGCGCGCATACGAGCACCGGGATCATCGGGGAAACGGCGCCGGTCAGGCTGGATGTCTTCACGGCTTCACTCATGTGACGGATTGCAGCCGGATATCCCAGAGCAAAGGGCGGGACCAGATGGCAGTCCCGTCGATATGGAGGTCCAAGTCGAACCGCGCAAGGTCGCGGCGGCAGCTTGAAAAAACGATTCGGGCCGGCACCATGCCGGCCCGCACCGCATTCACTCGCAAGCAGTGGACGCCTTCAGTCGCGGAGCCCACCGGGCATCAGCACCACCTTCCCTGTCGAGCGGCGCTCGTCCAGCAGGCGGTGCGCCTCGCCGGTCTGATCGAGCGGGAAACGGTCGCCGATCGCTACCTGCGGACGGCCGCTTGCCGCCAATTGGAACAGCTCGGACAGGCTGGCTCTCAATACGTCGGGAGACAGCAGCGGCAGCAGCGCGAAACCCCTCAGCGACTGGTTGCGGCCGATCATCGTCTCCAGATCGGAAGCCGCGAGCGCATAACGGCCGAGCGCCGCAAACACCAGTTCGCCGCCAGGCGCCAGAGCCTGCAGCGACGCAGCCGTCAGCGCGCCGCCGACCGTATCGTAGATGATGTCGACGCCCTTCCCGTCCGTGATGTCGCGGACCTGGGCGGGCCAATCCGGATTGGTGTAATCGACCGCGGCGTCGGCTCCCCGCGAGAGGGAAAGATCGAGCTTGGCCTTGCCGCCGGCGGCTGCGATCACCTGGCGTGTGCCCTTCAGCCCGGCCAGCTGGACAAGCAACGTTCCCACGCCGCCCGACGCGGCCGGAACCAGCACCGACTTGGCCCGCGGCGGGCTTTGCCGCAGCAGATGAAGAGCCGTCAGCCCCTGCACCATCAACGCCGTCGCATCCTCGAACGGCAGCGCATCCGGCAGCGGCACGGCGAGATCGGCTGACATCGTCACCTGCTCCGCATAGCCGCCATAGGGGCGCGGCGACACAAACAATGGCGCCGCCACGCGGCTCCCCAGCAATTGTGCATCCACGCCTTGTCCGACGGCCTCGACGACGCCAGCCGCCTCGACGCCGAGGATCATGGGAAGTTGCGGCGTCACCGCATAGCGGTCCGCGCGCATCAGCACTTCGAAGAAGTTGATCCCGGCGGCATGGACGCGGATCAGCACCTCGCCAGCCTGCGGCACCGGTGTCGGCAGATCGACCACCTCCAGCACGTCGGGACCGCCGAAGCGGCTAAGTTGAATGGCTTTCATGGCAAACTCCGATCGCACTGGCATCGGCAGCGGTTTGCCACTATCTGCGGAACCTCGGCTACACACTCATTTGTCCCCTGCTGACCGGGAGGTGACCATGCCCAATCCCAAGAGAATGCCCATCAAGAGACTGCCGATGCTGCCGGCGGAGCGGGCGCTGAAAGTGATCGCGGGGCGATGGAAGGCGGTCATCCTCTACCATCTCTTCGATGGTCCCCGGCGGCTGTCGGCGCTCAAGGCGATCATGCCCGGCATAACCCAGAAAGTGCTGATCCAGCAGCTTCGCGAAATGGAAGAGCACGGTCTCGTCAGCCGCGAGATCTTCGCCGAAGTGCCCTCGCGCGTCGAATATTCGGCGACCCGTCTTGGCCTCAGCCTCGAGCCGATCCTGCTGGCGCTCTGCCAATGGGGCCAGCACCATGCCGATGAGTTGAACGAGATGGATCGCCTTGCCGACTGCATCATCCGGCCGAGACAGGCACAACACGACGCCATGGCTTCCCCGAATTGAAAAGGGCGGCGCAAGCGCCGCCCCATATCCTTGGGAGGATAATTCGAACCGGCGGTCAGGCCGCCTTGACTTCCTCGGCGACGGCGTCGGCTTGACGCGCTGCCTTGAGCACCTTGGCCCACCACGCAACATCGTTGACCAGCGCCGTGGCGGCTTGGTTCAGATGCTCGAGATCTTCCAGCTTCTTCTCGCCCTGGCGGACGGCGAGGAAATCGCCCCAGGCGATATGGACGGCCGACTTGACCGGCGCCATCTGCAATTCGACCGCATGAAGGCGCAGCTGTTCGACGGCGCGGGCGCCACCGACGCTGCCATAGCCGACAAAGCCGGCCGGCTTCTTGTTCCATTCGTTGGCGGCGTAGTCGATGGCGTTCTTCAGCACGGCCGTCGGGCCGTGATTGTATTCGGCGGCGGTGAAGATGAAGCCATCGAATTCGGCGACCTTCTTCTGCCAGCGCTGTGCCACTTCGTTCTGCGACGGTGCCCAGGCGGAGGATGCGACCTCGTCGAAGAAGGGCAGCGGGAAGTCGCGCAGGTCGACGACTTCCACGTTGATGTCGGCATGTGACTTGGCGATCTTGGCGATCCATTCGGTCGGCACATCAGCGAAGCGCGCAGCACGCGTCGAACCGATGATGATAGCAATTTTGGGTTTAGACATGGGGGCTCTCCTTGCAAGTAAAGCTGGTATCGTTTGGATACCGGCGATATATGAGATACTGCCAACTCGAGAAGCAAGGAGGCACTTTTTTGTTACTGAGGCACCCGCACCGCACCGAGGACTGCCGCGCCATCTCGGAAATCCTGCAGCGCGTCGGCGACAAATGGACCGTTCTGGTCGTCGGCAAGTTGGGCGACGGACCGCTGCGCTTCAACGAATTGCGCGCCGCCGTCGGCGGCATTTCGCAGAAGATGCTGACCACCACCTTGCGCGGACTGGAGCGCGACGGCTTCGTCACCCGCACCGTGTTTCCAACCATTCCGCCGCGTGTCGACTATGAGCTGACCGAGCTCGGTCACGAGTTGCTGATCCCGGTCAGCGCGCTGGGCGAATGGGCGCGCAAGAACACCACCCGCGTCAAGGCGGCGCGCGAAAAATTCGACGGCATGCATGCCTGAAACCCTTGCCTGGCAAGGGATACCGCCCACACGTGACTTTGGCTTGACCTGATCCGAGATTCTAATTCGGCCACGCGGATCGTTGCCCGATTGCACGCACTGTGTAGGCTGGCGGATTGCCTTCGTGCCCCGTCTTCTGACGGCTGCCGCTCAGGCTCCTGGTGTGCGATTATCGCATCGCACCGCGGCACAGATATCGCACCGCGCGGCCCGCTCGCCGGGGGCCTGGTGGTCATGCGTGCAGGTGATTTTCGAGATGTCTTCCTTCACCTCCGCATAAGCGGTCACGCCGAGCAGGCAGGTCGTCGCGACCAAGGCTGCCACAAGCCAGCCGTTCAGCATATGTTGACGCATTGTCTCCCCTCCGACGCCCGTACAATCGGGCATGGAGGCAACCATTGGATGTCGCGAAAAGCGTCTCCCTCACGGGCACTGTTACAAATGGCCAAGCCTGGGAGAAACGGCTTCCGTCAGCCTTCGGCGGGAACCGCTTTCGGCTTGCCCTCGCCATCCAGCGCCACCATGACGAAATCGGCATGGGTGACCTTTTCCATCAGGTCTGAGAGGTAGCGCTGCGCCCAGGCTTCGACCTTGAGCGTCATCGAGGTGCGGCCGACGCGCTCGACATGGGTGTAGATGCACAGCGTGTCGCCGATCTTCATCGGCTTGGCGAACGACATCTCTTTCACCGCAGCCGTCACCACGCGGCCCTTGGCGCGCTCGGCGGCACGGATGCCGCAGGCAAGGTCCATCTGCGCCATCACCCAGCCGCCAAAAATGTCGCCGGCGGCATTGGCGTCCGAAGGCATGGCCAGCGTGCGCAGCGTCAGATCTCCGAGCGGCCGTCCTTCAGCGTATTGCACCATGCGATAAATCCCTGAGATCGACTGCCCTCAATCCCGTAGCCATATGGATATGACGCGTCAACGCATCCAGAACAGAATGATGTCGCCTTGGAATTCGGCTTCCCATGGAGGAGAAGCATACCGAACAGTCGTATCAGAACTTGAGAGCAGCTGCAGTCGCAGAACCAAAGTACCAATCGACAAATCTATCATATGATCCCCGGCATTGCGCCATATAGTAGGGATTTTTCGACGTTTCTTTGGCCTTCAAGGGACAGCCCTCCATAACTAACGCTCTCAAACGGCTCACTCTTTCATCGTCAAGCTCGGTCTTCAGATGATTTCGTTCAGGTGTGCTTTGCAGATAGGCAACAACGGCGCCCACATCGATACGAGTCTTGCCAATTCCGCCATATGCCGCGTCGATACGTTGCGGCAGCGTCAACTTGGCGGCTTCACCGACGCGATTCGGGCTTGAGCCGGTCAGGCTACGCAGGAAGTCAATCGTCTCGAAGCGTTCACCTACCACTGAACCATGCCAGCTGAGGGCGCCCGCTTCCCACCTGGCGATCTCGTGCAGGGTCTTTCCCTTGATTTGGTACGCGGCGCTGACGTCACCTCCCCTGAGACCATTGGGGCGATTCACGTTGCTGGTACTCTTATCCAGAACAAGGATGGCATCTTCCAAGGGGAACTCCAGATCGCTTTTCTCAATGCAGGCTCCAAACAGGCCGACCTTCTGCACCCAAAAAACCTGGTGTTTGCTGTCCGGCAAAAGGCAAGCCTTCCCTTGCAGCGCACGATAGGTTTTCTCGACCCATAAGGTTTCGCTTTTAAGCGGGTTATCCTCATAGCGATTGTCTAGGATGGTACCTGGCGGCGGTCCCAGAATTGCAACGCGCTCAGCCATCCCGTCGGCAAGCGCGATCGGGCAAATACCTGTCGTGCACGAGTCTTGGCCCTTTAGTGCTAAGGTTTCGATTTTGCCGATGGGATTGTCGATCTTGCGCTGGAGATATTTCGGATCGAGAGCCGCGCGCGCGGCTTCGA
>NZ_SMYZ01000189.1 GCF_004919685.1 Mesorhizobium norvegicum
ATAGATGCCCGGCACGTTGGTCTTGCCGTAACCGTCAACGACGATGCAGCCGCGTTCAGTCTTCACGCCGAGCGCCTCAAGGCCGAGATTCTCGATGTTGCCTTGCACGCCGACGGCCGAGATCATGCGGTCGGCAGTGATCTTCTCAACCTTGCCGTCCTTCATCTCGACATGCGCGGTGACCGAGTTGGCACCCTTCTCGACCTTGGTCACCTTGGCTTCGAGAATGATCTTCATGCCTTGCTTCTCGAACTGCTTTTGCGCGAATTTCGAGACTTCGGCGTCCTCGACCGGCATCACCGCCGGCAACAACTCGACCACCGTCACGTCGGCACCCATGGTGCGGTAGAAGGAGGCGAATTCGATGCCGATGGCGCCTGATCCCATGACCAGCAGCGACTTCGGCATCTCCTTCGGCACCATGGCCTCGAAATAGGTCCAGATCAGCTTGCCGTCCGGCTCGATGCCTGGCAGCGCGCGCGGCCGCGCACCGGTCGCCAGGATGATGTGCTTGGCCGTGTAGGTGCCCTCGCCCTTGACGCCCTTCGGCACCGGCGGCTGCGGCTCCATCGGCTTCTTGGCCGTCTTCGACACGACGATTTCACCGGGCTTAGACAGCTTTGCCTCGCCCCAAATGACGTCGACCTTGTTCTTCTTCATCAGGAAGGCAACGCCACCGTTGAGGCGCAACGAGACTTTTCGCGAGCGGTCGACCACGGCCGAGGTGTCGACGCTGACCTTGCCGTCGAGCTTCAGCCCGTAATCCTTCAGGTGATCCGAATAATGCATGATCTCGGCCGAGCGCAGCAGCGCCTTGGTCGGGATGCAGCCCCAATTGAGGCAGATGCCGCCGAGATGTTCGCGCTCGACAATCGCCGTCTTGAAGCCAAGCTGCGCGGAGCGCACCGCCGTGACATAGCCGCCGGGGCCGGAGCCGATGATGATG
>NZ_SMYZ01000190.1 GCF_004919685.1 Mesorhizobium norvegicum
GCCCTTGTGCCTTCAGCAGTTTGCGCATCAGGCGCCTGGCGGCCTTTGTATTCCTGCGGCTTTGCACCAGAACGTCGATGACAAAGCCTTCCTGGTCGACGGCCCGCCAGAGCCAGCATTTCTTGCCCGCGACGCTGACGACAACCTCGTCGAGATGCCATTTGTCGCCGAGGCGGCCGGCGGATCGGCGACGGATCTCATTGGCGAAATGCCGTCCAAATTTCTCCGCCCAGTCCCGGATCGTCTGGTGGCTGACGACGATGCCGCGGGCCGCCAGTATGTCCTCGACCATGCGCAGGCTAAGCGGAAAGCGGAAGTAGAGCCACACTGCATGCGAGATGATCTCGGCCGGAAAACGGTGGCGGCGATAGAGCGGATCACGGGAAATCTTCGACATG
>NZ_SMYZ01000191.1 GCF_004919685.1 Mesorhizobium norvegicum
GCTGCCCTTTCCGTTTTGATCGGAGCCTGACGGTTAGCGACACAATGCCGGAGCGACACGTCGCGCAAGAGGCATGACGGTTCGCTTTCGTGCTGCCCTTGCCGATGTTCTTTTGCTATGTCGGCGGCAACGTTCCGTAAAAGAGTCCACCATGTCCCTGTCCGAAGACAGTCGCTATCTCAAGGGCGGCCCGGTTGCCCAGCGCATCATCGCCGCCGTCCGCGAGGATGCCGCGATTGCCAAGGCCGAAGGCTTTCCGCCCAAGCTGATCTCGATCACCGTCGGCGACACCGCTGCGGTGGATGTCTATGTGCGCAACCAGCGCGCCAAGGCGCAACTGGCCGGCATCGATTTCGAGGAACGGCGCTTTCCCGCCACCATCACGTCAGGCGAACTGGAAGCGGCGATCCACGGCCTGAACGCCGATCCGCGCGTCACCGGCATCATCATCCAGCGACCGGTCCCAGCGCATATCCCGATCAGGACGCTGCAGGCGGCGGTGCATCCGCTCAAGGATGTCGAGGGCATGCATCCGGCTTCGATCGGCAACATCGTCTACAACCAGCTCGACCTTGCGCCTTGCACGGCGGCCGCGTCGGTCGAGCTGCTGAAGGAAACGGGCCTCGACCTCAAGGGGCTGGAAGTCGTCATCGTCGGCCATTCGGAAATCGTCGGCAAGCCGATCGCCTTCCTGCTGATGAGCGAAGGTGCTACGGTGACGGTCTGCCACCACATGACGCGATCGGTCGCCGCGCATGCGCGACGCGCCGACGCGCTGTTCGTCGCCGTCGGCAAGCCAAGACTGATCAAGGCCGACATGGTCAAGCCGGGAGCGGCCGTCATCGACATCGGCATCAATTCCGAGATCGGCCCTGACGGCTCCAGCCGTATCGTCGGCGACGTCGACACCGAAAGCGTGCGCGAGGTCGCGTCCTGGATCACCCCGGTGCCGGGCGGGGTCGGCCCGATCACGGTCGCGATCCTGCTGCGCAACACGATGGTGGCGCTCAGCCGGCAGCGCGCGCTTTATGAGGCGACCTACGGCACGGCCGACCGGCTCGCGGCGGAGTAGCGCCGGGGCGGGCGCCCTACTCCGCGGCGATCAGGCTCTGTTCCAGGACACCTTCCGGCTTTGGCCCGCCATAGGCCCAGTCAAGCAATTTTACCGTATGAACCACCGGCAGCTTCGCCGCAGAGGCGATCTGCGTGATGCAGCCGATGTTGCCGG
>NZ_SMYZ01000192.1 GCF_004919685.1 Mesorhizobium norvegicum
GCCTGATATCTGCCCGGTGCCACCGGCGGGAAAATTCAGCGTGTTGTCGCCGTCAGTATCGGTGAGGCTGCCGCCCGATGAGCCGCTGTCGCAGGTGTAAACAGTGTTCCCGGCGGATGGGCCCAGCACGCATGCGGCAAACGCAGCGGAATTGGGCAGCAACGCAAAGGCCGTAGTTGAGAGAACGCTAATAAGCCATGGATGTAGCTGGCGCGGCCTTCGCCGTAGCAAAGCAACTGTGCCTTCCGCATCCTCCGAACGACTGTTCGGAAGCCTGTTTTTCAGATGCCGCATCGCGTCCCTCTCGATTCGCGATTTCAAGCCCCCGCCCGGCGCCGCAATGAAGACACAATTCATTCGATTTTACAAAGCCTAATCTGCCCCGCATGGTTGCTAAACTGCAAAGACTACTGAAATGGTCTGGCGCAGCGCGTGGTTGGCGTGTCCGTGGCCCATGCTTTAGGATCGCCTTGGGCCGAAGGATCGAGGGCCTGTCACGGGTCGATGAAAGGAACATCGCATGGCAATCAGGGACGCATTCGGCCTGACGCTTTCGGGCGCAACGGAAGCGGGATTCACGCCCTACAGCCAGGCAGTGCGTGAACTGCAGTGCTTCATCGGCGATCCCGTGGCGTCCATCGACAGCGCCATCGCGGAGGATCCCGGCTTCGTCATGGCTCATGTCTTCAAGGGCTATCTCTTCGGCCTCGCCACCGAGCGGGAGGCGACGGCGGTGGCCAGGGCATGCCATGAAGCGGCACTACCGCTTGCCGCGACCACGCACGAGCAGGCGCATGTCGCAGCCCTTGGTCATCTCGCCAGCGGGCGCTGGCATGAAGCCAGCCGCATTCTGGAAGATATCACCATCGAGACCCCACGCGATGGGCTGGCGCTGCAGGTCGGCCACCAGATCGATTTCTTCACCGGCAATGCCCGCATGCTGCGCGACCGCATCGCACGCGCCCTGCCAGCCTGGCAAAGCGGCATGCCGGGCTACCACGCCATGCTCGGCATGCAGGCCTTCGGGCTGGAGGAGATGGGTGACTATATCAGGGCCGAACAGCTTGGCCGCTCGGCAGTCGACATGGAGCCGCGCGACGGCTGGGCGCAGCACGCCGTCGCGCATGTCATGGAAATGCAAAGCCGGCAAAGGGATGGCATCGCCTGGATGCGCGCCAACCCGGAAGCGTGGACAAGGGAGAGCTTCCTGCAGGTCCACAATTGGTGGCACCTGGCGCTGTTCCACTATGATCTCGGCGAAACCGATGAGGTGCTGGCGCTCTATGATGGCCCCATCTACAGCGTGCAATCGACGATGGCGCTCAACATGGTCGATGCCTCGGCAATCCTGTGGCGGCTCCACCTCGGCGGCGTCGATGTCGGCGACCGCTGGGCAGCGCTTGCTGCCAACTGGCGCAAGGCCGGCGCC
>NZ_SMYZ01000193.1 GCF_004919685.1 Mesorhizobium norvegicum
CACGAGGGGGGAGATCGGCTGTCGCAACAGCCGGTGCCGTTCTCCAGCGCTGCAAAGTGACGAACCATCATCACAAACCGGTGAGCGCTGTAACGAAGCAGCAAGCGGCGGCGAAGTGGGGACATGAGCGGTGCATCCAGGCGCCGCCGCCCACGGAGCAAGCCGATGTCAGGGTCCTGCAAGTTCGTCACAGTGTCCAGCCTTTGCGCGCTTGCGCTTGCGGCGACGCTTAGTGCTGCGGCCGCCCAGCCGCTTACCGTGGTCGAGCTGTTCACCAGCCAGGGCTGCTCGTCCTGCCCGCCGGCCAACGCCAATCTGATCAAGGTCAAGGATCAGCCCGGCGTGCTGGCGCTGTCATTCAACGTCACCTACTGGGACTATCTCGGCTGGAAGGACACGTTCGGCCGCCAGGAATTCACCCAGCGCCAGGTCAGCTACGAGCCGCCGCTCGGCCATGACGGGCCGTTCACGCCGCAAGTGGTGGTCAACGGCCATGCCGATGTCGTCGGCGCCGCACCCGGCGAGATCCAGAACCTGATCACAAGTACTGGCCGCACCAGCGGGCCGTCGCTGTCGCTCGATGGCGGCAAGATCAATATCGGCGCTGGCGCCGCACCGGCCGGCCGGGCCGATGTCTGGCTGGTGCGCTATCTCAAGGGCGTCGTCCAGGTGCCGGTGGCGCGCGGCGAAAACACCGGCCGCACCCTGCCGCACGCCAATGTCGTCCATTCGCTCAAGAAACTCGGCAGCTGGACCGGCGACGCCACGGCGCTGGATCTGCCGCCAGCTTCGGACGGCCTGAGCACCGCCGTGCTCGTGCAGTCGCCCGGTGGCGGCCCGATCCTGGCCGCTGCGACCAACTAGATCACGCTTCAACAAGAGATTGCGCAAACGCCGCACCCGCGGCGCCGCATAGCACGGCCGCCAAGAGGGCGCGCCTTCAACGACCAACCCCTGAGGAGACCATCATGACCATTCTTTCCCGGCCGACATTGTTGGCCCGGCTGACATTGTCGGCCCGCCTGACGCTGCCGGCGCTCGCTCTCGCTTTGTGCTCGACGGCGCTGCTTGCCGGCGGCATCGCCCGCGCCGACGACGCGACCAATGCGATGAAGCCTGCTGCCAATGCCATGAAACCAGCCGCCGATGCGATGAAGCCGGCCGCGGACGCCATGAAGCCCGCAACGGATGCGATGAAGCCCGCCGACCCGATGGCCACCAATTCCATGAAGCCAGCCGCCAACGCCATGAAACCGGCGGCCGACGCGATGAAACCGGCCAACTAGTTCTGCCGCGTCTCAGCCGTCCATTCACAATGGCCGCCCTTGGCGCTGCCCCTCACCTGCC
>NZ_SMYZ01000194.1 GCF_004919685.1 Mesorhizobium norvegicum
CCCCTCTGGCCTGCCGGCCATCTCCCCCACGAGGGGGGAGATTGGCTAATCTCAAGCGGCCATCGCCACGCCCTCTAATTCCCCGAGCACATCGTCCGAGAGCTCCAGTTCTGCCGCACTGAGGTTCTCCCGCAAATGCCCGACAGACGATGTGCCGGGGATCAGCAGGATGTTGGGCGCGCGGCGCAGCAGCCAGGCGAGCGCGACCTGCATGGGGGTGGCGCCGAGGTGCTGCGCTACATCGGACAGCGTCGAAGACTGCAGCGGGTTGAAGCCGCCGAGCGGGAAGAACGGCACATAGGCGATGCCGTCGCGGGCAAGGTCGTCGATCAGGGCGTCGTCGCCGCGATGCGCCAGATTGTACTGGTTTTGCACGCAAACGATCTCGGCAATGCGGCGTCCTTCGGCGATCTGAGTTGACGTCACGTTGCTGAGCCCGATGTGCCTGACCAGGCCCTTCCGCTGAAGCTCTGCCAGCACGGTGAGCGGTGCCTCGATCGACCCTTCGGCGGGACCATGGGTATCGAACATGATGCGCAAATTGACCACATCGAGCACTTCGAGCCCGAGATTGCCTAGATTGTCGTGCACCGCCTGGGTCAGCGCCTCGGGCGAGAAGGCCGGCAGCCATGATCCATCGGTGCCGCGCCGGGCGCCGATCTTGGTGACGATGACGAGATCCTTGGGGTAGGGTGCCAGCGCTTGGCGGATCAGCCGGTTGGTGACGTGCGGGCCGTAGAAATCGCTGGTATCGATATGATCGACACCTTGCGCAACCGCCTCGCGCAGCACGGCCAGTGCCGCGTCATGGTCCCTGGGCGGGCCGAACACGCCGGGTCCGGCGAGCTGCATGGCACCGTAGCCGAGCCGCTTCACGGTGTGGCTGCCAAGGGTGAAGGTGCCGGCCTGTTGAATATTGGACATGATTGATCTCCTTTGAGGAGACAGAGATAGGCGCTGCGCAACCTCGTGATAATCAGGTACAATCCACACAGGCTGTGCGGAATTACGGACAATGATGGACCTCAGTGATCTGACCGCCTTCGTGGCGGTGGCGCGCGCCGGCGGCTTCCGCGACGGCGCGCGTGCGAGCGGCGGCAGCGCTTCGGGCTTGAGTGAGGCGGTTCGTCGCCTCGAGGCGCAGCTCGGTGTCAGGCTGTTCAACCGCACGACGCGCAGCGTCGTCCCGACCGAGGCGGGCCTCAGTCTGCTGGAACGGCTCGGCCCGGCGCTGTCGGAGGTGGAGGCGGCGCTGGATGTGGTGAACGGCTTTCGCGACCGGCCGGCGGGCTCGTTGCGTCTCAATGTGCCGGTCAGCGCCGCGCGGCTGATATTGCCCGATATCGTCCCGGGTTTCCTCGCTGCTTATCCCGGCATCCGGCTGGAGGTGATCGCCGACGAGAACTTTGTCGACGTGCTGGCAGCCGGCTGCGACGCCGGCATCCGCTATGACGAGCGGCTGGAACAGGACATGATCGCGGTGCCGATCGGACCGCGCGTGCAGCATTTCGCCACCGCCGCCAGCCCTGCCTATCTTGCTCGCCATGGACGGCCGGAACACCCGAGCGACCTGCTTGGCCACTCTTGCGTGCGCGGGCGCTTTGCCAGCGGGGCGATGCTGCCTTGGGAATTCGAGCGCGACGGCGAGGT
>NZ_SMYZ01000195.1 GCF_004919685.1 Mesorhizobium norvegicum
TTCGAGCGCGACGGCGAGGTGGTGCGGGTCGATCCGACGGGGCCATTGATCGTGCGAATCGGCGGGGCAACCGATCTTGCCGTCAACGCGGCCATCGCCGGCACCGGCATCATCGGCCTCTTCGAGGGCTGGCTTCGCCCTTACTTCGAAAGCGGCGCGCTTGAGCCCATCCTCGAACCGTGGTGGCCGAGTTTTCCCGGGCCGTTTCTCTACTATCCCGGCCGGCGCCTGGTGCCAGCCCCGCTGCGGGCGTTCATCGATTTCATCAAGGGCGGCAAGGCGTGAGGCCCGGCGCGAGCACGAACTGCGCCGGCGCCATCACCCCACCCGCGCCTTCGGCGC
>NZ_SMYZ01000196.1 GCF_004919685.1 Mesorhizobium norvegicum
ACCTCCCCATCAAGGGGAGGTAGAAGGATGCGGCGCCCTGCCTCCCCTTGATGGGGAGGTCGGCGCGCAGCGCCGGGTGGGGTGACTGCCGAGCCCCTAAAGCAAAAAGGCCGCCCGGAGGCGGCCTTTCGATTGTCTGAAGCTGCGGAGCGCTTAGCGCTTCGAGAACTGGAACGAACGACGGGCCTTCGCCTTGCCGTACTTCTTGCGCTCGACGACGCGGCTGTCGCGGGTCAGGAAGCCGCCCTTCTTGAGCACGGCGCGCAGCGTCGGCTCGTAGTAGGTCAGCGCCTTGGAGATGCCGTGACGCACGGCGCCCGCCTGGCCGGAAAGACCGCCACCGACAACGGTCGCGATGATGTCGTACTGGCCGGCGCGGTTGGAGGCGATGATCGGCTGGTTGAGGATCATCTGCAGGACCGGACGCGCGAAATAGGTCGCGAATTCCTTGTCGTTGACGATGATCTTGCCGGAACCCGGCTTCACCCAGACGCGCGCAATGGCGTTCTTGCGCTTGCCGGTGGCATAGGCGCGGCCCGACTTGTCGAGCTTCTGGACGTGGACGGGAGCTGCCGGCTGGGTGTTGGTGTTGCCCGTGGCGGCGCCCAGTTCTGCGAGCGAGGAAAGCTCAGCCATCTTATGCGACCTTCTTGTTCTTGGCGTTCAGCTTGGCCACGTCGAGCACGACGGGCTGCTGGGCGACATGCGGATGCTCGGCGCCTGCATAGACGCGCAGGTTCTTCATCTGGCGACGGCCGAGCGGGCCACGCGGGACCATGCGCTCAACGGCCTTCTCGACGACACGCTCGGGGAAACGACCCTCGAGCAACTGGCGCGCGGTGCGCTCCTTGATGCCGCCTGGGTGGCCGGTGTGCCAGTAATAGACCTTGTCGGTGAACTTCTTGCCGGTGAACACCACCTTGTCGGCATTGATGACGATGACGTTGTCGCCGTCGTCGACATGCGGGGTGAAGGTCGGCTTGTGCTTGCCGCGAAGATGATTGGCGATGACAGTGGCGAGACGGCCGACGACGAGACCCTCGGCGTCGATCAGGATCCACTTCTTCACCACATCCGCAGGCTTCTGCGAAAAGGTTGTCATGTTTTTTGCTCTCGGTTCTGACCTTCACGAGGGAAGGCGTTTCTTGTTGCTTGGATTGGCGAAAAGCGCTTGCCCGTCGCCAATAACAAAACGGCGGCCTTTGCGGGCCGCTGCTTCGTGAGGGGCTTATAGGCGAGGGTGATGGGGCGCGTCAAGGCATAGGAAAAGCAGGTTTATGCACAAAATGCAACAAAAACAATAGCTTAATAAAAAGGTATTATTTTACCACATCGAAATGGTTCGGCTTGAACGGAACTGAGACAAGGCAGCTGCCGTCGGTAAGTGCGGGAGGCGAGTTGGGATCGACCCAGTAGCGCGTCGCCTATTCCCGGTCCAATGTGACGCCTCTACGTCATACGACAGACCGTAAGGACAAAGAGCTCTCGATAACAGAAGTCAGGCTGGTCGAGCAGCTCGTCCGGATTTTGGCCTAGGCGCTGCCAATAGCTCCGGTCGGCCTGACTGAGGTCGTAAGTGGTTGAAACGGACGCGAAGTAAGCCAAGAGATCTGCGACATAGGCGCGCGTGAAAGACGAAACGGGTGCCCAGCGCTCCACAAGCCAACCCTTGCGCCATAGAGGTGTGACGCTGGCGGCCCGAAGGCGAGCGGGCAGCGTCGATCCGCAATCGGTTCCCAGTACCCCCTTGTCGCGGAATGCCTGCAAGCGGATTGTCATGAAACGCGACAGAACGCCCCGGTCGATCGGCAGGATATGCAGCAGAGTCGAGTCGAAGTCCTTGATGGCCAGCGTCCCGCCGGGCTTCAGTACACGGCAAGCTTCCCGCACCGCTTGAGCAAACTCGCCCGGGGTCAGGTACTGCATGACGTTGGCCGACCAGACGCAGTCGAAGGAAGCGTCGACAAAGGGCAATTCCAGAACGTTGCCAGTTTGAGCGCGGATGGTCGGCTGCTGCCCAACGTCCAGTGACCAACCCTTCACCCGCGCGATGTTCTCGGGTGCTAGGTCGATCACATCGATCGTTCCGCTCGGGCCTACCAAGTCACGCAGGACGGGCAAGAAGCTGCCGCTGCCGCAGCCGGCGTCCAGAACCGCCCAACCCGGCTGAATGCCTATCGCACGCAGTGCCTGTTCATATTCAGGACGCGACGACTCGAAGTGCAAATCAAGCCATCCCGCATCGCTGGCTTCGTGTCCGGTAGAGGTGGAGTTCATTGCCAAGGGCTCAATCTCGGGTGCCGACCGTGGATGCTCGCCAAATTAGTCGGTTGCTTGCCCAGTGGGAAGCCTTCTCGTTGCCCCGGTCCGACTGACGCCTGTGCCGCGGTACTAGGTGATCCGCTTCGGCGGGATCGAATAGGTGCCGGTGGCGTGCGCCACCGTGTGTCCGTCCGGGCCGGCGACGATGTCGATGTCGAACACCATCAGGCTCTTCCCCAGCTTCAGGATGCGGCAATGGCCGTCGATCGGTCCAGCCTCGGCCTTGCGGACGAAATTGATGTCGAGGTTGACGGTAACGGAGAGCGCATCCGGCCCGGCATGCGACAGCACGCAGACATAACCGCCGATGTCGGCCAGCGTGAACAGCGACGGGCCGGATACGGTGCCGCCGGGACGCAGGTGCCGCTCGCCGGCATTGAGCCGCACAGTGCAGCCACCAGGGAACACGTCGATCGCCTCGAAATATTTGAACTGCTCATTGAGCTGCGGATAGACGGTTTCCATCAGCGCATTGACTTGTTGCGCGGTCAGCACCGGCTTCAGGTTGGTTTGGGCGGGCATGTCGGTCTCTCATTTTTGGGCGTGTGGGCGCAGCGCGGCATTTCTGGCAACCTTCGTCCCCTGGCGCAAGCGATGGGGTGTTGGATGAAACCCGATCCGATATTAGATAGTCTGCCAGCCCGAGCGGAATCGCGGAGACCTTATCCATGGCCGAAATCCTTGCCATCAAGCCTGCCGCCGTTGACGGTCCGGTTGTCGCACAACTGGACAAGGGCGTGCTGCGCCTCACGCTCGCCAATCCGCCCGCCAACGCCCTGTCGCTGGCGGTGATGGCGGCGCTCACAGCGGAACTCGAGCGCGCCAAGACTGACAAGGCCGTTCGCGTCATCGTCCTCTCGGCAGCGGGCAAGGTGTTCTGCGCCGGCCATGATCTCAAGGAGATGACCGCGCGCCGCGCCGATGCCGATCATGGCAAGGCCTTCTTCGCAGAGACGTTTGCGGCTTGTGCGACGCTGATGCAGGCGATCGTGCGTCATCCCTTGCCGGTAATCGCAGAAATCGACGGCCTCGCCACCGCCGCCGGGCTGCAACTGGTCGCCAGCTGCGATCTGGCGATCGCCTCGCACGAGGCGACCTTCTGCACGCCGGGCGTCAACATCGGCCTGTTCTGCTCGACGCCGATGGTGGCGCTGTCGCGCAACGTCTCGCGCAAGCAGGCGATGGAGATGCTGTTGACCGGCGAGACGATCGATGCGGCGACCGCCAAGGAGTTCGGCCTGGTCAACCGCGTCGTGCCGCGCGAGTACCTGAATCAGATTGTCACCAAATACGCACAAACCATTGCTTCCAAATCATCTTTGGTGGTCAAGACAGGCAAGGAAGCTTTCTATGCGCAGGCCGAAATGGGGCTGGCCGACGCCTATGCCTATGCCGGCGGCATCATGGTCGAAAACATGCTGGCGCGCGACGCGGAGGAAGGCATTGACGCCTTCATCGGCAAGCGCAAGCCGGAATGGACGGACGAGTAATCGTGGAACCACGTATCTCCATCATCACCATCGCCACCGACGATCTCGACCGCGCGGTGCGTTTCTATGAGGCGATGGGCCTGACCCGTCATGCCGGCATCACCGATGGTGTCGCCTTCTTCCAGATGGGCGGCGCCATTCTCGGCCTGTTCCCGCGCGTCAGCGCCGAGGAGGATTCCGGCATTGCCTTCGCCGGGGCGCCGTCCGCCGTCTACCTCGCCTACAACTCCCGCTCGGACGCCGAGGTCGACGAGGTGCTCGCCATGGCGCAAAAAGCCGGCGGCCGCATCGTCAAGCCGGCCGGCCGTGCCTTCTGGGGCGGCTGGTACGGCTATTTCGCCGATGCGGACGGGCATGTCTGGGAAGTGGCGCACAATCCGGCCTTTCCGATCGCGGAAGACGGCACGATTTCGCTGCCTGGCTGATGGCCTATCGCAAACAGCTGACGCGGCTCGAAGCCCCTTATCTCAAGCGCATCCTGCTTGATCCCGCGCGGGTCGAGGATTGGGAAAAATACCCCTGGAACCTGCCGCTGTTTCGCGGCCACGACTTCGAACTCGAATTCACCACGCCGATCACCATCATCGTCGGCGAGAACGGCACCGGCAAATCGACGCTGCTCGAGGCGATCGGCGCACTGGCCGGCTATGACGAAGCCGGCGGCGGCAAGGGCTACCGGCCGGTCGACCATTCCAGCGCCATCGACAAGAGTGGTGCCGCATTGGCCAACACATTCCGTGGCCACTGGCTGCCAAAAGTCACCGCCGGCTGGTTCTTTCGCGCCGAATCCTTCTACTCCGTGGCTCGCTATCTCGATCAGGCGGCGCTGGAAGACCCCTTCAGGCCGCCGCCGCCGGACTTCCTGTCCTGGTCGCATGGCGAGGGTTTTATCCGCTTTTTCGAGGAGCGCTGCCGCAGGCAAGGCATCTACATCCTCGACGAACCCGAGAGCGCGCTGTCTCCGTCGCGCCAGATCGAACTGCTCAAGATGCTGCGGCGCATGGACCAGTCGGGCACCGCGCAAGTGATCATGGCGACGCATTCGCCGCTGCTGATGGCTTGTCCCGGAGCCCGGCTGTTCCGCATCAGCCGCTTCGGACTCGATCCCACGGACTTCAGCGATACCGATCATTTTCGCATGATGCGCGACTTCTGCACCGATCCGCAGGCCTTTATGGAGGAAGCGCTGAGGGAGGATGACGCGTGAGCGCCGGCGAGGATGATCTCAACTGGCGCATCGAGCAGGCGTGCCGCGAAGGCTGGCCGGCGGCGACCGAGACGGTCGTTGATGGCTGGCTTCTGCGGCGATCGGGCGGACGCATCCGGCGCACCAATTCGGCCAATCCCTTGCGCGGCAAGCGCGGCGCGCCTGATGCAGTCATCGACGCCGCCGAGTCCTTCTACATCGGCCACGGCCAGACGCCGTTGTTTCGGGTTCCCGACATCGCGGGCGAGCTCGAAGCCGTACTCGACCATCGCGGCTACCAGCCGGAAGGCGGAACGATCCATCTTCATGCCGGGATCGGCGACCTGGCTGAAGTCCGCGACGAGCAGGTCACCGTTTCGAAGGTGCCGGACGAGGACTGGCTCGCGGCGCGCTTCCGCATGGGCGCCTTTGACGACGCCGATCGCCGTATCTTTCGGCAGATGACCGGGCTGATCATTGGCGACCGGGCATTTGTGTCGTGTGAACGCGACAGCGAAATTGCCGCCTTGGCCTATGGTGTCGTGCGCAATGGCCTGCTTGTGGTGGAATCGGTTGAAACCGATGGCCGTTTCAGGCAGCAAGGCCTGGGCCGCAAGACGGTCGGCGGCCTGATCGACTGGGCGCGACGGACGGGTGCTTCGGCGGCATGCCTGCAGGTGGTGGCCGACAACACGCCGGCTCGCGCTCGGGTTCAGCCGTGAACTTTACCGATACCACTACAGCAGGAAGCCGCATGAACCACGATAGTTACGACAACACCTACATCGCCGGCATCCTCAATTCGGTGAAGACCGTCGCCATGGTCGGCGCATCCGCCAACGATGTGCGACCGAGCTATTTCGTGCTGAAATATCTACTGGCCAAGGGATTTTCTGTGTTCCCGATCAATCCTGGCCAGGCCGGCAAGGAAATCCTCGGCCGGACGACCTATTCAAGGCTCGCCGATATTCCCGAACCGATCGACATGGTCGACATTTTTCGCGCGGCAGCGGCTGTGCCCGGCATCGTCGACGAGGCGTTGCGGCTAGATCCCTTGCCGAAAGTCATCTGGATGCAGCTTGGCGTGCGCCATGACGAGGCAGCCGCGCGCGCCGAGGCTGCCGGCATCAAGGTGGTGATGAACCGCTGCCCCAAGATCGAGTATGGCAAGCTGTCCGGCGAGATCGGCTGGACTGGCGTCAACTCCGGTGTGCTGTCGTCGAAGAAGCCGCTGATGCGGTCGGGATTCCAGAGTTTCGGCGTTCGCCAGAAATAGGCGAGGGGCGAAAGCGCAAAATTATTCCGGCAAACGCCGTATTTTCCTGCCGCTTCATAAAAGGTCCTGCACGGAAGGGTATTTTCTTCTTTGCATTCGAGGCCGGGCTTCGCCAAGAATGCCCGGCGAATTTCAGAAGGTTTTTCAGGGAGGTTTTCAGTGACCCGCACGCCAGGTTTCAATACGCTCGCCGTCCATGCCGGCGCCAAACCAGACCCGGCGACCGGCGCGCGCGCC
>NZ_SMYZ01000197.1 GCF_004919685.1 Mesorhizobium norvegicum
GACTTGCCCCAGCCGCGATGCGAGGCTTCGAGCGCCTGGCGCATGACCTTGGTGTTGCCGGTGCAGTCGAACGTGTAGTCGGCGCCGCCGATCTGGTCGGCGCCGCGCTTGGTCATGTTGACGAGGTGCGGCACGACATCGCCGTCGATCTCCTTCGGATTGACGAAATGCGTCATGCCGAACTTCTCGCCCCAGGCCTTCTTGTCGTTGTTGAGATCGACACCGATGATCATGTCGGCGCCGGCAAGCTTCAGGCCCTGGATGACGTTGAGGCCGATGCCGCCGAGGCCGAAGACGACGGCGGTCGCGCCTTGCTCGACCTTGGCCGTGTTGATGACCGCACCGATGCCGGTGGTGACGCCGCAGCCGATGTAGCAGATCTTGTCGAAGGG
>NZ_SMYZ01000198.1 GCF_004919685.1 Mesorhizobium norvegicum
AAACAGACACCATTGATGAGTGGTGCAACACCCACCGTGTCGAACCGCTGGCCGGGCAAAAGAACAAAGCGCACAAGATTGCCAAGTGCATCGGTGAGTGCCAGGATTTTAGTTGTCATGCCGCCTTTGGAGCGGCCTATGGCCTGGCTTTGAGTCCCCCTTTTGCGCCCTGCCCATGGCGGTGGACCTTGACGATGGTAGCATCGACCATGGCGTATTCCATGTCCGGCTCATCCGAGCAGGCCTCGAAAAGCCGAATGAAAACATCGGCTTTGACCCAATCGCGGTATCGCTTGAAAACCGTGTTCCAGCTCCCGAAGAAGGCTGGAAGGTCGCGCCACGGGCTTCCTGTCCGCACGATCCAAAGCAACGCTTCAATGAAGCGGCGATTGTCGCCACCACTTCGTCCGGGATCGGCTGGCTTACCCAGACAATGCGGTTCCATCTTCGCCCATTGGGCGTCCGTCAGCACAAATCGTTCCATCCAAAGCTTGAATCACAATCAAGCCAAAAATGGAATCCTGAATCTCAACAAGCCTT
>NZ_SMYZ01000002.1 GCF_004919685.1 Mesorhizobium norvegicum
CACCTTGGCGCGCGCCAAGGAAACGGAATTGCCCGCCGCCCTTGCCGCCACCGACGAGGCGCCCAAATGGTTTTCCGACCGGCTGAAGGCCACCTACGGTGCTGAGAAGACCAGGCAGATCCTGGCGGCCCACCGCGTCGAGGCGCCGGTCGATTTCTCGGTCAAGGCCGATCCCGAGCTTTGGGCCGAAAAGCTCGGCGGCATCGTCCTGCCGACCGGCACGGTCCGGGTGGAAAATCTCGTTGGGGCCGTCACCGAACTGTCCGGCTTTGCCGAGGGCGCCTGGTGGATCCAGGACGCCGCGGCCAGTCTGCCTGCCCGCTTGTTCGGCGATGTCGGGGGCTTGCGCGTCGCCGATCTCTGCGCCGCCCCCGGCGGCAAGACCGCGCAGCTCATTCTCGCCGGCGCCAAGGTCACCGCCGTCGACACCTCGAAGAACCGGCTCGTGCGGCTGACGCAGAACCTCGACCGTCTCGGCCTGTCGGCCGAGATCGTCCAGGCCGACCTGCTCAAATACGAGCCGAAGGAATTGTTCGACGCCGTTCTCCTCGACGCGCCCTGCTCGTCGACCGGCACGGTACGGCGGCATCCCGACGTGCCGTGGACCAAGACGGCGGCTGATGTCGAAAAACTCGCCGACCTGCAACGCAGGCTGCTCGCCCGCGCCGTCACGCTGGTGAAACCCGGCGGCAGGATCGTCTTCTCCAACTGTTCGCTCGACCCGCTCGAGGGCGAGGACCTCTATCGCGCCTTTCTCGCCGGAGACAAGAACATCGCCGACGATCCGCTGCAGCCCGGCGAGATTGCCGGCATCGACGCCTTCCTGACGCCGCAAGGCACGCTGCGCACCACACCCGCCGACCTCGACCTTGGTTCGCCCGGGATTTCCGGCCTCGATGGCTTCTTCGCCGCTCGCATGCGGCGAGCCGGCTAATGCATGTCGCCCAAAAGTGCGCAGCGGTTTTGGGACAACGACATGCATAAAACAGAAGACCAAAGCGCGTTGCATTCGACCGGTCGGGCGCGACGCGCTTTGATTTAACTGTCCGGATTTACTGACTTTTTTAGGAAGGGTCGGGGGCTAAACCGGGCGATCCGGCGCCGTCCCATGGAATTCGCCTTCGCACGAGTCATGCAATCATGTAAACTCGGCGCCGGGGTAGTGGACGATCAGGAGGGGTTTTGGCACTGGCTGCCAGCAGCACGACGCGTCTGTGGACGCTTGTCGCGAAGGAGTTCTGGCGCAAAACGCGCCGGCGCCTGCGTGCCGGGCCGGTCTATCGCTGGCGCTATTCCGGCCGCACGCCCGAACGTGTGCTCATAGCACCGCCTGACCTGCGCCTCGCCGACCCGCAGATTGCGCTCGAGATTTATTACGGCCGCTATCCCCTGTCGGGGCATCTGGTCGAGACCGGCGGCAAGTCGCCTTTCCAGATCAACGTACCCAATCACGGTTGGCAGAAGACGCTGCACGGCTTTCGCTGGCTGCGCCATATGCGCGCCGCCGGCACCGAGCTTGCCGCCGCCAATGCCCGCGCCCTGGTATCCGACTGGATCGCCATGCATGGCAGCCATATTTCCGGCGTCGCCTGGGAGCCCGGCACGACGGCCAAGCGCATCATCGCCTGGCTGCAGCACTCCTCCGTCGTGCTGCAGGGCGCCGAGTTCCCCTTCTACCGCGCCTTCCTGAAGTCGGTTGCCGTTCAGATCCGCTACCTCAGGTCGATGGCCCGCGAAATGCCCGACGGCAAGGACAGGCTGCGTGCTCGCATCGCGCTCGCCTTCGCCGCTTTGTCCCTGCCGGCGCCGGCATCGGCGCTGCGCGGCGCGACCCGCAACCTCGCCGAAGAACTCGACCGCCAGATCCTCGCCGACGGCGGGCACATTTCGCGCAATCCGATGGTCGTCCTGGAAATCCTCGCCGACCTTCTGCCCCTGCGCCAGACCTATGCCAACCAGGCCGAAACGCCGCCTCAGGCGCTGATCGGCGCCATCGACCGCATGCTGCCGGCACTGCGCTTCTTCCGCCATCAGGACGGCAGCCTCGCCCGCTTCAACGGCATGGGCGCCACCATCCACGACCGCATCGCCACCATCCTGCGCCATGACGATACCGCCGGCGCGCCACTGCTGCATGCGCCGCATTCCGGCTATGAGCGCCTGTCGATGGGCGGCACCACGGTCATCGCCGACACCGGCCTGCCGCCGCCGGTCGACGTGTCCAACGCAGCTCATGCCAGCTGCCTCGCCTTCGAACTGTCGTCCGGCCGCCAGCACTACATCGTCAATGCCGGCATCGACACCTATGGCGCGGCTGAATTCCGGCCGCTGGCGCGCGCCACCGCCGCGCACTCGACCGCCACCATCAACGACACCTCATCGGCACGCTTCAGCCATTCGCTGCGCGTCAACGACCTGCTCGGTTCGCCGCTGATCGGCGGCCCGCAGCACGTGCAGTGCAAACGCACCGACCAGAAGGGTGTTCAGGGCTTCATCGCCCGCCATGACGGCTATGTCCCGCGCTTCGGCTTCCTGCATGAACGCGAGCTGAAACTGTCGGCGAACGGCAATGTGCTGGCTGGCAGGGACCGTTTCCAGCGGCCCGGCAATGCGGCGATCCGCAACAACGGCCGCGACTTCGTCACCGTGCGCTTCCACGTCCACCCCGACATCAACCTTTTACAGGACGAGCACGATCGCCTGGTGCTGGCCGCCGATCAGGCCGACACCTGGGTGTTCACAGCAGCCGAAGTGGTGCCGGAGGTCGAGGAATCGATCTATTTCGCCGGTCTTGGCGGCCCGCGCCGCAGCCGCCAGATCGTGCTTGCCTTCAAGGCCTCGGAAGTCGCCGAAGTCCATTGGCAGCTGACGCGCACCAGCATCGCCGGTTACCCGGAAAACAACTGAGCTTACCTGACCGCCGGTTTGATTTCGGGGCGGCATGTGCTACGGGCGCGGGCATCCATCACACCAGAGCGGAATGCGTTCAAGTTGAAACGCGAATTCCTCTCTGGCTTTTTGTTTTGTCGCATGATGTTTATCCGAAAAGTCCGTAACTTTTCGGCATCATGCTTAGCCGTGAAAGGCCGCCAGCCTATGGCCGTCGCCGCCAAGAACATTCCCGCACCTGACCTCGTCCCCGTGCGTCGCGCCCTGCTCTCCGTTTTCGACAAGACCGGCCTCATCGATTTCGCCACGGCGCTGGCAGCAGCCGGTGTCGAACTGGTCTCGACCGGCGGCACGGCAAAGGCGATCGCTGACGCGGGCCTGGCGGTGCGCGACGTCTCCGAGCTCACCGGTTTTCCCGAGATCATGGATGGCCGCGTCAAGACCTTGCATCCCAGCGTGCATGGCGCGCTGCTTGGCGTGCGCGACGACCCGGAGCATTCCGCGGCAATGCGCAAACACGGCATCGAGCCGATCGATCTCGTCGTCTCCAATCTCTATCCGTTCGAGGAGGTCCGCCGCTCCGGCGCCGACTACGCCTCGATCGTCGAGAACATCGACATTGGCGGGCCGGCGATGATCCGCGCCTCGGCCAAGAACCACGCCTATGTCGCCATCGTCACCGATCCCGGCGACTACGCCTCCGTGCTGAATGCGCTGGAGATGAACATCGGCTCGCTGTCTCTGGATTTCCGCAAGAAGCTGGCGGCCAAGGCCTTTGCCCGCACCGCCACCTATGACGCGGCGATCTCCGGCTGGTTCGCCGAGGCGCTCGAGATCGAGCATCCGACATGGCGCGCCTTTGGCGGCAGGCTGGTCGAGGTGATGCGCTACGGCGAGAACCCGCATCAGAGCGCCGGCTTCTACGTCAATGGCGACAAGCGGCCGGGCGTCGCCACGGCGCGCCAGCTGCAGGGCAAGCAGCTCTCCTACAACAACATCAACGACACCGACGCCGCCTTCGAACTGGTCGGCGAATTCGATCCGGCGCGCTCCGCCGCCGTCGCCATCATCAAGCACGCCAATCCGTGCGGTGTCGCCGAAGGCACCTCGCTGAAGGCGGCCTACGCCAAGGCGCTTGCCTGCGACCCGGTTTCGGCCTTTGGCGGCATCGTCGCTGTGAATCGCGTCCTCGACGCCGAAGCCGCGGAAGAAATCGTCAAGACCTTCACCGAGGTGATCATCGCACCCGGCGCGACCGGCGAGGCAGCGGCAATCGTCGCGGCGAAGAAGAACCTGCGCCTGCTGGTCACCGGCGGCCTGCCGGATCCGCGCACGCCTGGCACGACGGTCAAATCCGTCGCCGGAGGCCTGCTCATCCAGGGCCGGGACAATGCCGTGGTCGACGACCTCAAGCTGAAGGTGGTGACCAAGCGCGCACCGACACCGGCCGAAATGGCCGACCTGAAATTCGCTTTCCGCATCGCCAAGCACGTCAAGTCGAACGCCATCGTCTACGTCAGGGACGGCGCTACCGTCGGTATCGGCGCCGGCCAGATGAGCCGGGTCGATTCCTCACGCATCGCCGCCCGCAAGGCGCTCGACGCGGCCGAGGCCGCCGGCCTTGCCGAACCGCTGACCAAGAGCTCGGTCGTCGCCTCCGACGCCTTCTTCCCCTTCGCCGACGGACTGCTGGCCGCGATCGGAGCCGGCGCCACCGCCGTCATCCAGCCGGGCGGCTCGATGAACGACAAGGACGTCATCGCCGCCGCCGACGAGCACGGCATCGCCATGGTGTTCACGGGCGTGAGGCATTTCCGGCATTAGCGTTCTGCCTTCTCCCCTTGTGGGGTGAGAAGCGGTTCGCGCAGCGAACGAAAAGCCAATTGCTTGGCTTTTCGAGCTTCGAACGCCCTGAGCCTGCGAAGGGCCGGGCGTGGTTAGTCGATCCACCCTGCCGGGTCCCCGCTGCCTCGCAGCGTCCCGGCGTTCGCCGGCCTTTCATCGTGCCACTGGCACGATGAATTCGCTTCGCGAACCGGCTGCTCACCCCACAAGGGGAGAAGGAAGAGCAGCTATTCGCTTGGCCGATCCGCCGGATAGGGCGTCTTGATCAGGATCGCCATGCCGATGCCGAGGAACAGCACGATCACCGCCATGCCGAGCCGCGCCGAGCCGCTGGCCAGGGTGACGGACGCGACCATGAACGGCGCCAGGAAACTGGTCGCCCGCCCGGCCAGCGCATAAATGCCGAAATAGCGGCCGGATTCGGCGGCGGTGACGCTGCGCGCCATGTAGGATCGCGACGACGCCTGCACCGGCCCGAAAGCCACGCCGATCAACAGGCCGAAGAAGATGTAGGCCTTTTCCGCCGCCGTGCCGAACAGGCCGCCGCTGTCCGGTCCAGGCATCATCCAGAGGCCGAACAAAGTGTAGCCCGGTCCGGTCGAGACGATGCCGATCGTGGCGATGCTGAGCAGGACCAGCGAAATCATCACGATGGCTTTTGAGCCCAGCGCCGTGTCGAGACGGGCTGCAACCAGGCAGCCGAAGATGGCGACGACGTTGAGAATAATGCCGAAAATACCGATCTCGGTGATCGACCAATGGAACATTGCAGCCGCAAAGGTGCCGCCCAGCGCCAGCAGCGCATTGACGCCGTCCTGATAGATCATGCGGGCGACAAGGAAGCGGAAGATGCCGCTGCGCTTGCGCACCTCACCCAGTGTTACCTTCAGCTCCGCCAACCCCTC
This sequence comes from Mesorhizobium norvegicum, assembly GCF_004919685.1. Taxonomy (GTDB): domain Bacteria; phylum Pseudomonadota; class Alphaproteobacteria; order Rhizobiales; family Rhizobiaceae; genus Mesorhizobium; species Mesorhizobium norvegicum. The sequence goes on from NZ_SMYZ01000002.1 coordinate 5,640, forward strand.
TCGCACCGCCGGACCGATCGGCAGGCCCTTGATGGCATCGGGGGTGAAGAAGAACATCGGCAGGATGAACAGGAAGTACCAGCCGGCAGACAAGGGTCCGGTGGCGCGTGCGTCCTCGCCGAGCTTCGGGTCCAGCGAGAAGAGAGGGTCGATACCGATGATCGTCTTGCCGGTCTCCGGCGAACCGGCCATGCAGGCGACGACGAAGATCAGCGCAATCATGCCGCCGAGATAACCAAGACCCCAGGCCATGTTGGAAATCCGGCCGATCTCGCTCTTCGGCACCAGGCGCGGCATCATCGAATCGTTGAACACGGTCGAAAACTCGGCCGCGACCGACGCCAACGAGAAGAACAGCACGACCAGGAAAAGGTTCGAACCGGGGGCGGCGAACCAAAGCAGGCAAAGGCTGGTGATCTTGACCGCGGCGAAGAACGCGATCCACGGCTTGCGCGGCCCGGTCTGGTCGGCGATCGAGCCGAGGATCGGCGACAGCACGGCGATGACAAGGCCCGCCGCGGCGATGCCGTAACCCCAGGCCGCTTGGCCGGTTTCCGGATTGCTCGCCATGCGCGAGACGAAGTAGGGCCCGAAGATAAAGGTGGTGACGACCGTGAAGAACGGCTGCGCCGCCCAGTCGAACAGCATCCATCCCCAGATGCCGCGTCCAGACGCACGCTGCACTGCTACCTCGGTCATGTCCCCTCCGATCGCCTTCATGTCGCTGGCGGTTCGCGCCATGTCTGCATGTTTTCCGATGGTCACGCAAACGAACAAGCGTCGCGCCGCCGGCTATGGCTTGGTTCCTCGCCCCCACGGGAGTGGCGAGAGGAACCCAGGCCTTCGAGGCTCACATCCCCGTCAGATCGCTCATCAGCCCGGACGCGACCGACAGCCGCGACACGGTGATGTCGCCGCCCTCGGTCAGCGCCTGCAGCCGCTCGCGGATGCGCGCCACCCGCTCCCCACCGGCTTCCAGCCAGGCCGCCACCGGATCGGCCGCCTTGGCGTGGCCGGTGAGTGCCGCCACCGCGATGCCGCGTCGTGCCGCGCCGATCGTGTCGGTGGCGCGCGACAGCGCCAGCTGGTCGTAATAGTCCGAGGGCGTGATCGAGCGTGCCGCGTCCTCGACGCGCGGGATGCGGAAGGCATCGCTGACCGCGAAGAACGCCTTGGCCGCGGCGACGATGTCGGCGCCGGCGGTGCGCGCCGTCAGCGCGATGTCGGGGATGAGTTCCGCCACCTCGCTCAGCGCCAGCTGCTCGGCCAGCCTTTCAGGCGCGCCGGCCTTGAACAGCCCGTGCCGCTTCTCCTCGATCCGCTCGCGCGAGAAGGCCGGCAGCAGCGAAACGAGCTTGGGCTCCAGCGCCTTGCGGGCTTCCTGCAGCTCAGTGATGCGCTGGCCAAGCGGTGCCGTGCCGGCATCGTTCTTCAGATACCAGCCGCTGGTCACATAGATCAGCCGGCTGACCATCTGATAGAGATCGAGCTGCACCTGGCCGTCGATCTGGTTGTCGAGCGCGTCGATCTCGCGATAGAGCGCCGGCAAGGCAAAACCGTCGCGCACCACGGCAAAGGTGCGCACCACGTCGGCGGCGGTGCGCCCCGTGGCTTCCTGCAGCCGATTGACGAAGGACGGGCCGCCGCGATTGACCAGATCGTTGGCGACGACCCGCGTGATGATCTCGCGGCGCAGCCTGTGGCCATGGATCTCGGCGGCGTATTTCTTCGCCATCCGGTCGGGAAAATAGCCCATCAGGTCGCGGTCGAAATGCGCGTCGTCCGGCACGTCGCTGGCGACGATGTCGGAGAACAGCACGATCTTGGCATAAGCGAGCAACACGCCGAGTTCGGCTCTGGTCAGCGGTTCGCCGCGCGCCTCGCGCTCGGCAAGTGCTGCCGGCGACGGCAGCGTCTCGACGGCGCGGTCGAGCAGGCCGCGTGCCTCCAGCGCCGTCATGAAACGGCTTTGATGCGCGATGTCGGCGAGGCCGCGCTTGCGGGCGATCGAAAGCGCCAGCGTCTGCTGGTAGTTGTTGGACAGCACCAGCGAGCCGACCTCCTCGGTCATCTCGGCCAGCAGCTTGTTGCGTGCCGGGCGCGTCAACGATCCCTTGCGCATGGCGGAGGCCAGCGCGATCTTGATGTTGACCTCGACGTCGGAGCAGTTGACGCCGCCCGAATTGTCGATGGCGTCGGAATTGCAGCGGCCGCCATTCATGCCGAACTCGATGCGCGCCCGCTGCGTCACGCCGAGATTGGCGCCCTCGCCGATCACCTTGGCGCGCACGTCGAGCGCGGTGATGCGGATGGCATCGTTGGCGCGGTCGCCGACCTCGGCATTGGTTTCGGTGGATGCCCTCAAATACGTTCCGATGCCGCCGAACCACAACAGGTCGACCGGCGCCTTGAGGATGGCGGTCATGATCTCGACCGGCGTGGCGGTGGTCTTGGCCAGGCCGATCGCCGCCGCGGCGGCCGCCGGCAAGGTGATCGACTTCTGGTTGCGCGAGACGATGATGCCGCCTTCCGACAGTTTCGTCTTGTCGTAGTCCTGCCAGCTCGAGCGCGGCAGCGCGAACATGCGCTCGCGCTCGGCCATCGAGGCCGCCATGTCGGGATCGGGATCGATGAAGATATCGCGATGATCGAAGGCGGCGATCAGCCTGGTCTTCGGCGACAACAGCATGCCGTTGCCGAACACGTCGCCCGACATGTCGCCGACACCGACGACGGTGAAGGGCGAGGTCTGGATGTCGCGGTTGATCTCGCGGAAATGCCGCTTGACCGCTTCCCAGGCGCCCTTGGCGGTGATGCCCATCTTCTTGTGGTCGTAACCGGCCGAACCGCCGCTGGCAAAGGCGTCGTCGAGCCAGAAGCCGTGCTTCTCTGAGATCGCGTTGGCGGTGTCGGAGAAGGTCGCCGTGCCCTTGTCGGCGGCAACGACGAAATACGGATCGTCCGGGTCGCGGCGCACGACACCGGCCGGCGGGATGACACCGTCGACGCCGATATTGTCGGTGATCGACAGCAGGCTGGAGACGAAGTTCTTGTAGGCCGACGTGCCGGCCTCGAAGATCGCATCGCGGCTACCGCCCGCCGGCAGGCGCTTGGGGAAGAAGCCGCCCTTGGCGCCGACCGGCACGATGACGGCATTCTTGACCTGCTGCGCCTTGACCAGGCCGAGCACCTCGGTGCGGTAGTCCTGAGCGCGGTCCGACCAGCGCAGGCCGCCGCGCGCCACCGGGCCGAAGCGCAGATGCAGGCCTTCGACCTCGGAACCGTAGACGAAGATTTCCCGCCACGGCCGCGGCGCCGGCAATCCCTCGACCGCGTGCGAATCGAGCTTGATCGCCAGCGACTGGCCTTTCACCTTCGTATCGGCAACGAAATGATTGGTGCGCAGCGAGGCTTCGATCAGATTGAGATAGCGCCGGATGATGGTGTCGTCGTCGATGTTGGGAACGTCTTCCAGCGCATCCTTGATCTTGGCCTTGAGATGTTTTGCCGCGACCACGCCTTCCGTCTCGGCTGTCGGGCCAAGCCGGGCGATGAACAGCGCATGCAGGCCGCGCGCAATGTCGGGATAGCGGTTGAGCACGGCGGCGATGAAGTCCTGGCTCTGCGGAATGCCGACCTGCTGCAGATAGCGGCCATAGGCGCGCAGGATGGTGATCTCGCCCGACCACAGGCCGGCGGTCTGGGCAAGGCCGTTATAGCCGTCATTGTCGACGTCGCCGCGCCAGACGGAGAGGAATGCGTCCTCGAACAGCGCACCGCCATCGGCAAGGTCGATCGGCTTGCCGTAGCTGTTCTCCAGCTCCATGTCGTGGATGAAAACCATGCCAGGCTGATCCCTATTGATCATGCCGGACTGGTCGTCGCCGACCGCGAAAGTGCGTTCGCTGATGACGCGGAAGCCGATGTTTTCCAGCACCGGCACCCGACGCGACAGCGCCACGGGACTGCCGTAGTGATAGATCTTCAGCGCCGCCTGGTGCGGCTTCTGCTCGGCATGGCGATAATAGTCGATGGCGATCGGATTGCTGGCGCTGATTTTGGCAATGCGCCCGGCATCGGCCAGCGCCACCGCTGCGCTGAACGAGTCGCGGTAGCTTTCCGGCAGCCGCGCGGCGATCGCCTTCAACGCCTGGTCGCCCCCACTGGCCTCCGCCGCATCGGAAAGGGCGTCCTCCCAGGTGCGTACGATGTCGCGGATCGCCGCCTCGATCGTCGCTTGCTCGACCTTCGGCGTCTTGCCGCCGGAGCGGCCGATGATGAAATGCACGCGCGCCAGCCCGCCTTCGGGGAAGGCCGGGTAGTAGGCCGACAGCCGGCCCTCGAATACGGTCTTCAGATAGCTGCCGATCTTCTCGCGCACGACGCTGTCGTAACGGTCGCGCGGCACGAAGACGAGGATCGAAACGAAGCGGTCGAACTGGTCGGCGCGCACCAGCGCTCGCACGCGTGGCCGCTCGACCAGGCCGAGAATGGCGGCGGCGTGCTTCCTCAGGATCGGCACCGGCACCTGGAACAGTTCGTCGCGCGGATAGCTTTCCAGCACGTTGATCAGCGCCTTGCCGGAGTGATCGTGCCGGTCGAAGCCGGACTTGGCGATGATGGTTTCGGCCTTGGACCTGAGATAGGGGATCTTCATCACCGAGCGGGTGTAGGCGGTCGAGGTGAACAGGCCGACGATACGCAATTCGCCCGCAAGCGTGCCCTTGGCGGTGTAGGTCTTGACGCCGATGTAATCGAGATAGATGCGGCGATGCACGGAAGATTTGGCATTGGCCTTGGTGACGATCAGCGGCTCCGGCCCATGCAGGAAGGCGCGGATTTCCGGTGTCGTCGTCACCGCTTCGGTGCCGCGCCTCAGCACCAGCACGTCGGGATCGGACAGGATGCCGAGACCGGGCTTGTCGGCGCGCTCCAGCGTGCCGCTTTCCTCGCCGCCGGTGTATTTGAATTCGCGCATGCCGAGGAAGGTGAAATTGTCGTCGCGCAGCCACTCGAGGAAGGCGATCGCCTCGGCAACGCTCTTCTTGTCGAGCGGCACGGCCGAATAGCGGAACTCCGAGATCGCCTGATCGAGGCGGGCCAGCATCGGCTTCCAGTCGTGGACGGCGGCGTGAACCTGGCCGAGCATCTTGCGCAGCCGCTCGGTCAATCCGCTCGCCTGCTCGGCGGTCAGCCGCGGGATATGGACATGGATGACGCTCAGCCGGTCATGGCTGCCGTCGTCCTTGGCGAAATTGCCATCGCCGAGGATTTCGTCCACACCGCCTTTGCCGTGGCGCACCACGATGACCGGATGGGTGACCAGGGTCGGCTCGCCTGATGTCTCGGTGATCTCGCCGAGGATGGAATCGAACAGGAACGGCATGTTGTCGTTGACGACGGTGATGACCGTCATCGGGCGGCCGTCTCGCACAACGCCGGAATCGGCATCGACGGCGACGACGCATGCGCCTTTTTTATGAACGGCGACCGCCCGGCCGGCGAGATCGGCGGCGCGTTCGAGGTCGGCCGTTTCATAGGTGGCGATGTCTTCAGCCGGCGCGCGGGCGAGCAGATAGTCGGCAAGCCTGGCTGGCCTTTCCTCCGCTTTTGTCGCTGCCGTGGCTTTTTTCTTCGGCTTGCTCGCGGATTTCACGCTGGCCATGACGCACTTCCCTCCCGTCAATGCTTTTACGACTATGGTAGCAGATGACCGCTGTTTGGCGACAAAGGTTTGACGGCTTGCAAAGAAATATCGGAATTCGGCGACAAGACATCGCCCAACGAGGAGAAATGACCCATGACCGGCAAAATCACCGCGCTTGACCTTGGCCAGGCAGCGCTGAGCGAGGCGACAAAAACCTATTTCGCCAAATGCGAGGAGAAGCTCGGCCTCGTTCCCAACGTGCTGCGCGCCTACGCCTTCGACGACAAGAAGCTGCGTGCTTTCACCGACATGTACAACGATTTGATGCTCGGAGAATCCGGCCTGTCGAAGCTGGAGCGAGAGATGATCGCGGTCGCCGTCTCCTCGATCAACCATTGCTACTATTGCCTGACCGCGCATGGCGCGGCGGTGCGTCAGCTGTCCGGCGACCCGGCGCTCGGCGAAATGATGGTGATGAATTTCCGCGCCGCCGATCTTTCGCCCAGGCAGACCGCAATGCTCGAATTCGCCGTCAAGCTGACGGAAGAACCGGCAAAGATTGTCGAGGCTGACCGGGCGGCACTGCGCAAAGCCGGCTTCACCGACCGCGACATCTGGGACATCGCCTCAACCGCGGCCTTCTTCAACATGTCGAACCGGGTGGCGGCGGCAATCGACATGCGGCCGAACGACGAATACCACGTCATGGCGCGGTGAGGCGGCGGCTGGAACCCAGCCAGGCCTTATATTAGCAATTTCGCATTCTCGTTGCTTGTTTGCCGGTTTGGTCCGATGATCGGCGGGCGGCATGACCACATGCCGGTTCGATGCCGCTCATCAAGGCAGGAGAACATGGCACAGTTTCTCTACGTCTATCACGGCTCGGGCAAGATGCCGACGACCGAGGTGGAGCGTAAGGCGATGACGGACGCCTGGACAGGCTGGTTCGGAAAGCTTGGTTCGGCTGTGGTCGACCGCGGCAATCCGGTTGGCATGTCGAAGACCGTCTTGCCCGGTGGCAAGATCGAGAACAATGGCGGCAGCAACCCGACCGGCGGCTATTCGATCGTCGAGGCTAAGGACATCGATGACGCTGCCAGCAAGGCCAAGGACTGTCCGATCCTGGCGGAGCCGAACTGCAACGTCGAGATCGCGCCGATCATCAATATGATGGGTTGACGCAGCGGCTCAGGACCGCGCCGCGATGGCCGCCGCCGCACCGGCCATCGTCGTCGCACTGACGCGGTTGGCGATCTTCATGGCGCGCTTGCTCTTCAGGAGCTTGCGCGCCTGCGATGCGGCCAGCACCCAGGCGAGGTCGATGGCGATCAGCACCACGGCCATGGTCGCCGTCAGCTCGACCCAGCCGATGACGCTGACCGAAGCGAGGTCGATGATGGTCGGCAGCAGCGCCAGGTAGAACATCATGATCTTGGGATTGCCGAGCGTCACCGCCATGCCGGCGAAGAACAGCTTTGCCGGAGAATCCTCGCGCGGCATCTCGCCTTCTTTTGCCTCGACAGGCGCTGTCCACATCTTCCAGGCGAGGTAGGCGAGATAGGCGACGCCGACCCACTTCACCACGACGAAGGCGAAATGGAAGGTCTGCGCCACAACGGCCAGCCCGAATACCGCCAGCGACAGCCAGATGCCCTCGCCGATCCACATGGCCAGCAGGAACGGGAACACGTCGCGAAAGCCCTTCGAGATGACGCGCGCGACGAGCGCCGCGATCGACGGACCGGGCGAGCCGGCGGCAACGAACAAGGCGGCGGCGAAGATGAGCAGCGAGGTGAGGTGCATGGCCGTACTCGTTATTTGTGGAAACCGGATGCTATCTGATCGAATCAGATTTGGCACCCTGCGGCCGACGCAACCATTGCCAGCTGGAGCAGCGTCGGTGCTGCCCCTCACCTGCCTGCCGGCATCCTCTCCCCGTAAACGGGGCGAGGGACGCTCTCGTCACCGATTTCGCCAATCACCAACGTTGCAGAAAGGAGCGCCGAGGTCGCGGCCAGCCCTCTTCTCCCCGTTCACGGGGAGAAGGTGCCGGCAGGCGGATGAGGGGCGGCGCCGACCTCGACAATTGCTGCCTTGCCGTTCCCATCAGCCCTGGCTAGAAAGGCCGCCGCGAAACAATTTTGAGCTTCACTTTGCCTACGTAACCGCCGGTCTCGTCAACTCCCCCGACACACTGCATGACGCCGCATTCGCGGTGTCTGTTTTCATTTTCATGTGTTCTTCTGGGCGGCGGTTCGAGACCGGTTTGGCACTGCTGAACCGCGTCGCGCGGCTTTTGCCCGTGACACCTGATTTCCAAAAACCGCAGCCTACCGCCACGCCGTGCCCGCATGGGCATCTCGACATCGCCGACCTGATGAACTTCCCGACGGGAAGGGCTTATCGGCATGTCTGGACTGCTGCGTATCCACTGGGCAATCGCGCCCAAGACCGCACCTCGACCGCTCATCAACTGCAACCGCTGCGGCACTGTGAAAGCCTATTGCAGCAGCGGAAAGTTCCGCGTCAACGCCAACGGCAAACGCATTGACGTCTGGCTGATCTATCGCTGCATCGACTGCGACAATTCCTGGAATTTCGGCATTTTCGAGCGCTGCAACCGTCGCGACATCGAGCCTGCCTTGCTACAGGCGCTCGAAAGCAACGATCCGGCACTCGCCCGCCGCCATGCCTTCGATGTGGTCGCGCTGCGGAACCGGATCGGGCGCATCGAGGAATTTCCCGATGTCGCCGTTCGCAAGCGCAGGCTCGGCGACACCAGGGAAGCCGCGACCGTGCTGGAACTCCAGCTTGGGCTCGATATGCCGACGTCGCTGCGGCTCGATCGGCTGCTCGCCGGCGAACTCGGCATCTCGCGATCACGGCTTCAGGCGCTGGAAGAGAAGGAATTGCTGATCCTTGGCCGGGACGGGGCGAAGGCCCTGCGCAAGCCGGCCCGCGAGGGAATGACGATCCGCATCGATCTCGTCGGCGAACCCGACCGCGAAGCCATCATTTCAGCTGCCGGCGGATGAACGAAAAGGGGCGGAGCATTGGTTTGCTCCGCCCCTCTGGGTTGTTGGAAAATAGCGAGCTTACGCCGCGCCGACCGCCTTGGCCGACTTCTCGAAGCGCTTGCGCTCGTTCGGATCGAGATAGAGCTTGCGCAGACGGATCGTCTTCGGCGTCACCTCGACCAGCTCGTCGTCCTGGATCCAGGCCAAGGCCTTCTCCAGCGTCATGCGGATCGGCGGCGTCAGCTTCACCGCCTCATCCTTGCCGGCAGCGCGGATGTTGGTCAGCTTCTTGCCCTTCAGCACGTTCACTTCGAGATCGTTGTCTCTGGAGTGGATGCCGATGATCATGCCCTGATAGACCTTGACGCCGGGATCGATGACCATCGGGCCGCGGTCTTCCAGGTTCCACATGGCGTAGGCCACCGCCTCGCCCTGCTCGTTGGAGATCAGCACGCCATTGGTGCGGCCGGGCAATTCGCCCTTGTAAGGCTCATAGGCATGGAACAGCCGGTTCATCACGGCGGTGCCGCGCGTGTCGGTCAACAGTTCCGACTGATAGCCGATCAGGCCGCGCGTCGGCGCATGGAAGACGATGCGCTGGCGGTTGCCGCCGGACGGACGCAGCTCGACCATCTCGGCTTTGCGCTCCGACATCTTCTGCACGACGATGCCGGCATGCTCCTCGTCGACGTCGATGACGACTTCCTCGACCGGCTCGAGCAATTCGCCGTTCTCGCCCTTCTGCATGACGACACGCGGACGCGACACGGCGATCTCGAAACCTTCGCGGCGCATCGTCTCGATCAGCACGGCCAGCTGCAATTCGCCGCGGCCGGAGACGAAGAACGAATCCTTGTCCGGTGATTCCTCGATCTTCAGCGCGACATTGCCTTCGGCTTCGCGCAGGAGGCGGTCGCGAATGACGCGGCTGGTCACCTTGTCGCCCTCGGTACCGGCCAGCGGCGAATCGTTGACCAGGAACGACATGGTCACGGTCGGCGGATCGATCGGCTGCGCATGCAGCGGCTCGCTCACCGCCGGATCGCAGAACGTGTCGGCGACGGTACCCTTCGACAGGCCGGCAATGGCGACGATGTCGCCCGCCTGGGCTTCATCGATCGGCTGGCGTTCGAGGCCGCGGAAAGCGAGGATCTTGGAAATACGGCCGGTTTCGACCAGCGTGCCGTCATGGTGCAGCACCTTGACCGGCTGGTTGGACTTCAGCGTGCCGCTCTCGATGCGGCCGGTGATGATGCGGCCGAGGAACGGATTGGCTTCCAGGATGGTGCCGATCATGCGGAACGGGCCGGGATGCACGGTCGGCGCCGGCACATGCTTGATGACGAGGTCGAACAGCGGCGCCAGGCCCTGATCCTTCGGGCCTTCCGGATTTTCCGAAACCCAGCCGTCACGGCCTGAACCGTACAGAATCGGGAAGTCGAGCTGCTCGTCGGTGGCGTCGAGCGCTGCGAACAGGTCGAACACCTCGTTGACCACCTCGACATGGCGGGCGTCCGGGCGGTCGATCTTGTTGATGACGACGATCGGCTTCAGGCCGACCTTGAGCGCCTTGCCGACGACGAATTTGGTCTGCGGCATCGGCCCTTCGGCGGCGTCGACCAGCACGATGGCCGAATCGACCATCGACAGGATGCGTTCGACCTCGCCACCGAAATCGGCGTGGCCGGGGGTGTCGACGATGTTGATGCGGGTGTCCTTCCAGTCGACCGAGGTCGCCTTGGCAAGGATGGTGATGCCGCGTTCCTTTTCGAGGTCGTTGGAATCCATGGCGCGCTCGGCGACGCGCTGGTTGTCGCGAAAGGAGCCGGATTGCCGGAGCAATTGGTCGACAAGGGTGGTTTTTCCATGGTCGACGTGCGCGATGATCGCGATATTACGGATTTTCATGTTCTGGTCTCGGAAGCGTTGCAGGCAGCAGGCCAAAAGGCGCTGCCTCTTTCGGTTGCGCGGCTCATACAGGGTTTTTCGCAGTTGCGAAAGAGGAGGCGCGACACCAAATACTCATCAAATCTTAAGCATCTGCGTGTGAGATGATTTTGTTAACCAAGGCGGGAACCTTTCGGGGCCCGGGCAGTTCGAACGTCATGACCGATAAACTCAACCGATTCTGGCCGCTCATCGCGTCCGCAGCCTTCGCTGTCCTGCTGGCGGCCAACGCCGCGCAGTCGGCCGCCACGCTGCGCGAGGCGCGCCCCGTTGCGCAGTCCGACACGCAGACAGCCGAACAGGCCTTTGCCGACGCACCTGATGGTGTGGACCCGATGGTGACCGGCCCGGTCAGCGCCGCCTTCAAGCAGCGGCAGGTCAGCGCCAACTGCGACAGCGCCGTGTGGCCGAATATTCCGATGGTCTGCTACCCGGATTAAGTCGGCGCTTCACCCCCGCCCCGTCTCGCCAGCTTCGCTTTGCGAAGCCGCCGCGCCGACCCTCCCCACAAGGGGGAGGGTGAAAAGTGCGCTTACGCCGACCGCACCGGGTCGAGCGTCACCTTGTAGAGCTCGTTGTCGTCGCGATCCATCAGCCGCACGGTCATCTGCTCGCTGGCGCCGTTGATGTCGACCAGCCCGAAGAATTGCAGGCCGGCCGATGGCGGCAGGTTCTGGCCTTGCTCGGCACTCGGCGCCTTGATGAACTTCAGCTCCGGGCCGAACGTCATGTCGAAATCGTTCGGGCCGAACGTGCCGGCATGGATCGGGCCTGAGACGAATTCCCAGAACGGGTTGAATTCCTGGAACTGCGCCTTGTCCGGATTGTAGTAGTGCGCGGCCGTGTAATGCACGTCGGCGGTCAGCCACACCGTGTTGCTGATGCCGGCATTCTTGATGAAGCGCAGCAGGTCGGCGATCTCGAGCTCGCGCCCTTTTGGCAGGCCATTATCGCCATTGCTGACCGCTTCGGCGCCGACCTTCTTGGTGCCATCGTCCCAGACGACGAGGCCGAGCGGCATGTCGGCGGCGATGATTTTCCAGGTCGCCTTCGAATTCGCCAGTTCGCGCTTCAGCCATTTCGTCTGCTGTTCGCCCAGCATGCGCGATTGCGGCGTCATCTCATCCTGCATGTCCGGACCATTGGGCCCGCGATAGGAGCGCATGTCGAGGAAGAACACGTCGAGCAGCGGCCCATAGGCAATTCTGCGATAGACGCGGCCGGGCTCGGACGGCTCGTAGCGGATCGTCGTCATTTCATGAAAGGCGCGCGCCGCACGGGCCGCCAGCACGTGGATGGATTTCTCCGTGTAGCGATTGTCGGCGCTGAGATCCTTCGAATCCGACCAGTTGTTGAGCACTTCGTGGTCGTCCCACTGGTAGAAGGTCGGGCAGATGGCGCTGAGGCCGAGCACATTCCTATCCATCATGTTGTATTTCCACTGGTCCCGGTACTCGTCCAGCGTCTCGGCGACCTTGCGCTTGCCGTCGATCAGCACGACGTTCTTCCACTTGCCGCCGCCGGGCAGGTCGACCTCGTCCTTCATGGCGCCGTCGGCATAGATGGTGTCGCCCGAATGCAGGAAGAAGTCGGGCGTATGCCTGCCGATCGTGGCGTAGGTCTTCATGCCGGTCTCGTCGATGCCCCAGCCTTGGCCGGCAGTGTCGCCCGACCAGGCAAAGCGGATGTCGCGCTTCGAAGCCGGCGCCGTCCTGAAGCGGCCAATGATCGGCTCGGAAACGGCGTTGATGTCGGCGAGATCGGCTGATGTCATGCGGTAGAAGATGTCCTGATCGGAAGCGAGGTCGGTGAGCAGCCGCTTGACCGTGTAGTCGCTGGCCGGCGAGGTATCGAGCGGTGCCAGGCGTGTCGCATTGGCGAAATTCTCCGTCGACGACACCTCGAACATAACGCGCGACGGGCGGTCGGTGCGCGTCCACACCATGCCGCTGGTTGCGTCGACATCGCCCGACTGGACGCCATGGGTGAAGGCCGGCCGCTGACCGGCGCGCGAATAATAGGGCAGCGCCAGGCTCGAAACGCCGGCCAGGCCAACGGCGCTGGCGGAGGTGACGAAAGCGCGGCGGGTCATCGTGAGCTTGTTCATGGCTGTCTCCTGGATGGCTTGAACGGTGCCGCCAAGGTCCAGCGTCAATGTTTCAGGGACATCTCGGGATGATGAAGTTTTGATAACAGTGGGCAGCTCGACGAACTGCCAATCTCCCCCCGTGTGGGGGAGATGGCCGGCAGGCCAGAGGGGCGCGCTGTCCCGCCGACATACAAGGTCAAAAAGCCGCAGCCTTCGGGTAGACCGTAGGTTAGAGGCTGGCGATCCTTCGCGCCCCCCTCTGCCCTGCCGGGCATCTCCCCCACGAGGGGGGAGATTGGCAGCTTGGCCGATCGCGCCTCAGGCCGCCTGCGGCTCCGGCTCGAAGGCCGGCTTGCTGGTGTTGATCAGCAGCGAGATACACGCCGCGGCAATCGCCGTCATGCCGGCAATCAGGAAGGCCAGTTCGTAGTTGCCCTGCAACTCGCGCATGGTGCCGCCGAAGGCTGCGGCGGTGGCCGCACCGATCTGGTGGCCGGCGACGATCCAGCCGAACACGATCGGCCCGCTGCGGTCGCCGAACGCCTCATTGGCGAGCCGCAGCGTCGGTGGCACGGTGGCGATCCAGTCGAGGCCGTAGAGCACGGCGAAGATGATCAGGCTGGTCGCCGAGAAGCCGGAATAGGGCAGGTAGATCAGCGACAGGCCACGGATGCCGTAATAGACGCCGAGCAGCTTGCGCGGGTCGTAGCGGTCGGTGAGCCAGCCCGACAATGTCGTGCCGATCAGGTCGAAAATGCCCATCATCGACAGCAGGCCGGCGGCCTGCACCTCGCCGATGCCCATGTCGCCGCAGAAGGCGATCAGATGCGTGCCGACCAGCCCGTTGGTGGTGAAGCCGCAGACGAAGAAGGTGGCGAACAGGTACCAGAACACCCTTGTGCCGGCGGCGCGGCGCAACGTGTTGAGCGTATGCGCGAGGAAATTGCCTTGCGACGCGGGCGATGTCGGCGGCACGTCGTCGGCCTCGGCGCCGTAGCGCACCATGCCGATCGAGGCCGGCCGCTCCGGCACCAGCAGCCAGACCACCGGTATCAGCGCCGCGGTGGCAATTGCGACCGCAGTGACAACCGGCTGCCAGCCACCCGACTGCGCCAACGCGGCGATCAGCGGCAGGAACACCAGCATGCCGGAGGCGCTGGAGGCCGACATCAATCCCATGACAAGGCCGCGATTGGTCTTGAACCAGCGATTGACGATGGTGGCGCCGAGCACGCTGGCGACAGCGCCGGAACCAATGCCCGAGAACACGCCCCAGGTGATGAACAGATGCCAGGGCTTGGTCATCAGCAGGCTGAGCGCCGTCGAACCCGACATCACCACCAACGAGGCCAGCAGCGTACGGCGCAGTCCGATGCGCTCCATCAGGGCTGCGGCAAATGGACCCGTCAGGCCGTAAAGCAGGATGCCGACACCGGCGGCCAGCGAGATGATGTCGCGCCGCCAGCCAAAACTGTTCTCAAGCGGCAGCATCATGACGGCGGGAGCGGACCGCAGGCCGGCCGCGACCAGCAGGCAGAGGAAGATGACGCCAACCACGACGAAGGCGTAGCGCTGGCCAAATGGGTGGGATTGAGCTATCATGTTACTGACCGGTACGTTGCAGGGTGGGAACATGTATACGTACCGATCGGTAACATTGTCAATCGAGTCACATGATGCCAACGGACAAAAATATTGATCTGACCATCAGCGACGGTCATGCATCGGCGCCGCCAAAGGCCGCCAAGAAGATCCTCGATGTGGCCTATGACTTGTTCTACCGGCGCGGCATCAGGGCCATCGGCGTCGACGAGATCGTCAAACGCGCCGGCGTCACCAAGCCCAGCCTCTATCGCAGCTTTCCGTCCAAGGATGAACTGGCCGCTTCCTATCTCAGGCAATACGATCTTGAATACTGGGAGCGTTTCGATGAGGCGGTCGCCGCTCATCCCGGCGACCCGCGCGCACAGATCAAGGCTTTTCTGACCCGCATCGGCAAGCGCACGCAAGTGGCGGACTATCGCGGCTGCGGCATGACCAACGCGGCGGTCGAATATCCTGACCACAGCCATCCGGCCCGCGTGGTCAGCGAGGCCAACAAGCAGGAACTGCGCCGCCGGCTGCGCGGGATGGCGGTTGCAATGGGCGCGCAAGACCCTGACACGCTGGGCGACGGCCTGCTGCTTCTGATCGAAGGCGCCTATATCAGCGGCCAGCTGTTCGGGCTCGGCGGCCCGGCGCAAGCGGTTGCCCGCAACGCCGATCTGCTGATCGAAGCCAGCTTGAAGAAATAGCGTTTGACGCTACGCTGCACTGGCCTGCAACGGAGATGTCCGCGATGCGTAGCCTGCTCATTCCGCTCATCCTCGCCGGCTTCTGCCAGGTGTACACGCCGACGGCATTGCAAGCGCCTACACCGATCTCGACTCGAAGAAGGACTGCGTGACCTACGCGCAGGCCGAGGAAGGCGACGGCGACTGGGCCGAACTCGCCTGTTCAGGATATCGCGGCTATCCCGTGCTGATCGCGTATGACGATGCTCGTGAATCGCTGTTCTACGGGTTTCCGCCCGGCGGCGACATGACGACGGTCTGGGAGAGCTTTTCCGGTTTCAATTCGTCCGGAGCCAAGGTCGAGTGGCGCATCGAGACCAAGGGCGACAAGGCCGTGCCCTTTGCCGCGATCCATCGCCGCTCGATCAGCAACCCGGACGACGAAAAAAAGCCGACCGAGGTGCTGCTCGTCGCCAAGGTCGGCCAGATGGACGCCCGCGACGGCTGCACGGTCGGCCTGGTGCTGGCCACCGGCAATCCCGCCGCCAACGACCAGGCGCGCAAGCTTGCCGACGACAAGGCACGAACCTTCGCCTGCGGCAAGGACAGGCACACCGTCATCGGCAACGTGCCGGCTTTCGGTAGGGTGGATAATTAGGCACGTGGGCGCGAGGCCCCCCTCTGCCCTGCCGGGCATCTCCCCCTCAAGGGGGGAGATTAGACCGCGCTACGGTTTTCGCCAGTTTTCAACGTTGAAAGAGAAGCGCCGCCGACGAAGCTGCCAATCTCCCCCTTGAGGCTACGCTATGCACACATCTTCTGTGACTGGCATGACTGATCGGCCCAAGGCTTGATTGCCACGTGGTTCCCCCAATCCGTCGCTGCTTCGCAGCGCCACCTTTCCCCCCTCCGGAGGGAAAGGAAGGGAGCGTTGCTGGACGAGCGTTGACGGCAAAAAGCTTGGCGCCTTTCCTCTACCCCGTCGATCGGGGGAGAGGTGGCTCGGCGAAGCCGAGACGGAGTGGGGGTCGACCAGCGCAGCATAAGACAATGCATGCGCCAAGCTGCCATGCACGCTATCGCCAAACACCAGCCGCTTGGAAATGTGTGCATAGCGTAGCCCCTTGAGGGGGAGATGGCCGGCAGGCCAGAGGGGGGCGCCTCGCGCCAGTGTTTTGAAAGATACCACCGCTGCCCGAAGGAAGGGTAGCCGGTTCCTACTTGCTCTTCTTGGCCCGCTCGATCGCGTCGACGATCATCTTCTTGGCATATTTGGAATCGTGCCAGCCTTCGATCTTGACCCATTTGCCGGGCTCGAGATCCTTGTAGTGCTCGAAGAAGTGCTGCACCTGCTGGCGAGTGATGTCGGGCAGTTGGGTGTATTCGGTGACGTTTTCGTAGCGCAGCGTCAGCTTCGGTGACGGCACGGCGATCACCTTCTCGTCCTGGCCGGCATTGTCTTCCATCACCAGCACGCCGATCGGCCTGACATTGATGACGCAGCCGGGCACCAGCGCGCGCGTGTTGCAGATCAGCACGTCGATCGGATCGCCGTCACCCGACAGCGTGTGCGGCACGAAGCCGTAATTGCCGGGGTAGCGCATCGAAGTGTGCAGGAAGCGGTCGACGAACAGCGTGCCGGCTTCCTTGTCCATCTCGTACTTGATCGGCTCGCCGCCGATCGGCACTTCGATGATGACGTTGATGTCCTCAGGCGGATTCTTTCCGATGGCTATGGCTTCGATGCGCATGGCTTTGTCCCTCTTTTGATGAGAGATCGATAGCGGGCGCTGCCGCGCGGCGCAATGCGGCGAATGGTGCTGGTGCGATCGGAAGACGCGGGGGGCCGAAAGGCCGGTCTGTCATTCCCAGACGAAAGCGACCTTCTTCAGTGCCTTCTGCTCGAAGATCTCGACGCCCTCGGCGACATCGCGGCCGCCGGCGCCGGCATAGAAGGCAAGCGCGTTCTGGTTGTCTTCCAGCGCCCACACCACCATGCCTTTGAGCCCGTGATCGGCCAGACGCGCCCTGGCTGCCGCGAACAGCCGGCTGCCGAGCCCGATGCCCTGATATTCCGGCCGCAGGTACAATTCGTAGATTTCGCCTTGCTGGCGCAGTTCACGGGCGCGGTTCTTGCCGATCGTCGCATAGCCGGCGATCTTGCCGCCGATTTCGACGACCAGAACGGTGGCGGCGCGGCGAATCGCGTTCGCCCACCAGTCGGCGCCACGACGGTTGATCATCGATGTCAGGGTACGGTGCGGAATGATGCCCGAATAGGCGCCGCGCCAAGCCTCCAGATGCACCTCGGCGATGGCACTGGCATCGCGCGGGTCGGCCTTCCTGATGTCGATGGTGAGCGTATTCATGATTTGTTAACCATAAACCCGCATCGCCCGATTGCAAGAGTCCGGGCGGCCCGCCGACCGCTTTCTCACAGGCGATCACCGCCTCGGTGAGAGGCCTTCAATGCCTCTGTGGAAAGGCTCAAATCTCTACGAGATGATCGTCCAGCTCGTTGGTGTCACCCGCCGTGACCGGGAAATGCTCGGCCAGCACCGCCCCCACCTGCTCAATCGCCTTGACGAAGCCGTCGGCGAGCCGGTCGTCGCCGGCATGCGCGGTCAGATCGCGCACGACGCCATCCCAGACATGCTGGCCGACCTTGGCGTCGATGCCCGAGTCGGCGACCACTTCGGCATAGCGTTCGGCGATCGAGACGAAGACCAGCACGCCGGTGCGCGCCGTGGTGCGGTGGACGTTGCGGGCGAGGAACTGCTTGATCGCATTGGCGTGCGCCGCCTGGTAGCGCAGCCGCCTCGGCACCAGATGGATGCGCAGGCCGGGCAGCGCCCACACCAAGGCCAGCACGCAGGCCAGCGCCAGGAGCTGGGCAAGCACGAAATGCGGCAGCCGGATCGACAGCCACCAGGCCTCCAGCCCATAGCCGACCGCCAGACTGACGATCAGCATGCCTACCGTCACCATGAAGGCGGCCGGGAAGAAATAGCCGTCGCTGGCATGCGCCACGACGCAGTAGATCTCGCCGTCGGTTTTCGATTCGGCGGCGCGGATCGCGGTGGCGATGCGCTCATGATCCTGCGGGCTGATTGGTCGTGTTGCCATGATCTTGTCTCACCAGCTTCCTGAAGAACCGCCACCACCGGATGAGCCGCCGCCGCCGGAAAACCCGCCACCGCTGCTTGACCCCGAAGACCAACTGCCGCCGGAACTCCCCGACGACCAGCCGCTGCCCGACGACGAACCCGATACCCAGCCGCCGCCCGGCCCGTGGCCGTAACGAAACGTCATGCCCAGCCATTTGTACACGCCCGGCGACAGCTTTGTGCCGAACATCGGCGGCAGGAACGCCATCGCCAGGCCGCCGAAGAACAGCGTCCCCCACACGATCAGGAACACCGCGACGATGGGGGCGATGGAGGTGCTGTCGTCGGCGGGATTGCGGTGACCGCGCGCTTCCAGTTCTTCCGGATTGCCTTCCAGCACCATGACCATATCGTCGACGGCCTTTTCTATGCCGCCGGAGAAATCGCCGGCGCGGAAGGCCGGCACCATGTCGTTTTCGATGATCAGCCTGGTGTGCAGATCGGTCAGCGTGCCTTCCAGCCCATAGCCGACCTCGATGCGCATCTTGCGGTCGTTCTTGGCGACCAGCAGAAGCACGCCATTGTTTTCGCCCGCCTGGCCGAGCTTCCAGAAGCGGAACAGCCGGTTGGCGTAAGGCTCTATCTCTTCGCCATCGAGGCTGGGGATCGTCGCGACGACGATCTGGTCCGAGCCTTTTGTCTCGAAATCGGCAAGCTTCTGCGTCAGCGCCGTCTTGGTCGCCGCATCGATGATGCCGGCATTGTCGACGACGCGGCCGGTCAGCGCCGGCAGTTCGGCGGCGTAGGCCGTGAAGCAGGAGAACAGCACGGCCACAGCCATCAGGACAACGGAGGCGAAGCGGCCGGGTCTCGACAGGCTGATCGTGCGTATCGTCATCACCAGCTTCCCGAAGAGCCGCCGCCGCCGGATGAACCGCCGCCGCCGGAAAAGCCGCCACCGCCGCCACCAGACGACCATCCACCGCCGGAGCTTCCCGATGACCAGCCGCCACCGGAAGATCGCCGGCTTGGCTCGAAGGTCATGCCGAGCCAGCGGTAGCGGCCGGGCCCAAGCTTCTGGCCGAAGATCGGCGGCAGGACGGAGACCGCGATGCTGCCGAAGAAGATGATCGCCCAGATGCCGATGAAGACGGCGAAGAACAGGTCGTCGGAATTGAAGGGCGCCTGCTGGTTGCGCTCGCCGCGCGCCTCCAGCTCCTCCGGATTGCCTTCCAGCACCATGATCATGTCGTAGACGGCCTTTTCTATGCCGCCGGAGAAATCGCCGGCGCGGAAGGCCGGCACCATGTCGTTTTCGATGATCAGCTTGGTGTGCAGGTCGGTCAGCGTGCCTTCCAGCCCATAGCCGACCTCGATGCGCATCTTGCGGTCGTTCGGCGCGACCAGCAGCAGGACGCCGTTGTTTTCCTTCGCCTGGCCGAGTTTCCAGAAGCGGAACAGCCGGTTGGCGTAGGGCTCGATCTCCTCGCCGTCGAGGCTGGGGATCGTCGCGACGACGATCTGATCGGAGCCCTTGGTCTCGAACTCGGCAAGCTTTTGCGTCAGCGCCGCCTTGGTCGCGGCATCGATGATACCGGCATTGTCGACGACACGGCCGGTCAAAGCGGGGAGGTCGGCGGCGAGGGCGAGCGGCAAGAAGAGGAAGCTGAGAATGGCAGCCAGGAATGTCAGGCTGGCGTTTCTTGGCACCCCCCTCTGTCCTACCGGACATCTCCCCCGCAAGGGGGGAGATTGGCTGTCATCACTGACGGCTCTTTTTCTGTGATGTCGAAAATTGGCCAATCCGCCAAAGCTGCCGATCTCCCCCCTTGCGGGGGAGATGTCCGGCAGGACAGAGGGGGGTGTGAAGGAACACAAGGTCGACAATGACCAAGCTCACCATGCGTCCTTCACCCGCCCTGCTTCGTGCCGAAATCAACCTTCGGCGGCTGCATCTTGTCTTCATCGACGGTGAAATTGGCGAAGGGCTCGCTGCTGCGGAACCAGAAGGTCGCCCACAGCACCGACGGGAACGTCTTCAGCGTCAGATTGTAGTCCCTGACCGCCTGGATGTAGTCGCGCCGCGCCACCGCGATGCGGTTCTCGGTACCTTCGAGCTGTGCTTGCAGCGCCAGGAAGTTCTGGTTGGCCTTGAGGTCGGGATAGGCTTCCGACACCGCGATCAGCCGCGACAGCGCGCTGGTCAACCCTGCCTGGGCATCCTGGAACTTCTTGAGGGCTTCGGGATCCTTCAGCGTTTCCGGCGTCACCGTGATCTGGGTGGCCTTGGCGCGGGCCTCGACCACGGCGTCGAGCGTGTCCTTTTCATGCGAGGCATAGCCCTTGACCGTCTCGACCAGGTTGGGAATGAGGTCGGCGCGGCGCTGATACTGGTTCAGCACCTCGCTCCATGCCGCCTTGGCGTTTTCCTCCGCTGTCGGAATGGTGTTGTAGCCGCAGCCGGCCAGCAGCGGCAGCACGATCGCCATCATCAGGAAGGCGGGCAGCGTGCGGAACATGGACGGTGAGGCAAGGCGCTGGGCAAACATGATGGGGTCCCTCGGTAGAAGTTGCATGCGAAGCATTACCACAATCAGCGCGCAAGAAAACCGCCCGACCGGAAGCCGTTTGGCTGGCACGCTGGATGCCGTTGTAAGGCCCTGTGATTGGCTGTGCGAACGCGATAAGGTTCGATCGAAACGGGACATCATCATGGCGGAACGCCAGGACAGCGACAAGGAATCGCGCCGTATCCTCGAGCGCGTTGCGCGCGAGACGGATCCGGCCGGCAACTCGTTTGTGGCGCGGGCCACGAAAGGCCTGCACGATCACGTCACCGCGGCCGATGCCGATCGTGCCGATCCGATCGAGGTGTGGGGCACCCGCATTGGCCGGACACTCGGCCTGCTGCTGGCGCTGGGCCTGATGGTCTGGCTCGTGCTTTACGTCATCCGGGGCAGTTAGGAATCAAACAACAATGAGCGCCGAACAAACCGACGCGCCGCGTGCGGTCATCGTCATTTCCAGCCATGTCGCACGCGGCTCGGTCGGCAACCGTGCCGCCGTCTTCGCACTCGAGACGCTGGGCTTTCCGGTCTGGGCGGTGCCGACGGTGATCCTGCCCTGGCATCCCGGCCATGGGCGCGCGACGCGCATCGTGCCGCCGCTCGACCAGTTCAAGGCGTTGATGGCCGATCTCGAGCGCGCGCCATGGCTGGGTGAGGTCGGCGCCGTGCTGTCCGGCTATCTCGGCGAGGCCGGCCAGGCCGAGGCCGTCGCCTCGCTGGTCGCCGCGGTGAAGGCAAGGACGCCTGACGCGGTCTATATCTGTGATCCGGTGATGGGCGATTCGGGCGGCCTCTATGTGCCCGAGCCGACCGCTATCGCCATGCGCGACCGGCTGATGCCGATCGCCGACATCGCCACCCCCAACCGCTACGAGCTGGAATGGATGGCCGGCGCGCCGTTGCCCGACCTGAAATCGGTGATCGCGGCGGCGCTGCATGCCGGACCATCCACCATGCTGGTCACCTCGGCGCCGTCCATGATGACCGGCGGCACCGGCAACCTGCTGCTCGACGGCAGCCAGGCGCTGCTTGCCGAGCATCGCCTGATCGACAAGCCGCCGAATGGTTTGGGTGATCTGACGGCGGCCGTCTACCTGGCACGCATCCTGTCACGCCAGCCGCCGATCAAGGCGCTGCAGTCGACGACGGCGGCGGTCTACGAGATCCTGGCGCGCACCGCCAAGCGCGGCGGTGACGAATTGCAGCTCGAAACCGATGCCCCGAGCCTGTCGCACCCGATGGCAATGGTCCAGCTGCGCCACCTAACGCATCCGGGGCGGGACCGCCGGGCGTGACATCGGCCGAGATCGTGCTTGTCGGCGTTGACGGCTGCAAAGCCGGCTGGATTGCCGTGCGGCGCGAACCCGGTTCGACACCCTCCGTCGCGGTCTTTGCCAGCTTCACCGCCCTGCTTGCATCGCTCCCCGACGACGCAGTCATCGCCGTCGACATACCGATCGGCCTGCCCGAGTTTTCGAGCAAAGGCGGCCGCGGCCCCGAAGCACTGGTGCGGCCGTTGCTCGGGGCACGCCAATCCAGCGTCTTCTCGATCCCGTCCCGCGCCGCGCTCTATGCCGATACCAACGGTTTCACCACCATCGAAGCCTGGTATGCCGCGCATATCAGGGCAAGCGAGGTGGCCAAGACCACATCCGACCCGCCGCGCGGCGTTTCGATCCAGGCGTTCGGCATTTTTGCCAAGATCCGCGAGATCGACGCGCTGCTGATCGCGCGGCCCGATTTGCGCGGCCGTGTGTTCGAATCGCATCCGGAAGTCGCTTTCTGCCGGCTGAACGGCGACCAGGCCATGCAATTGCCGAAGAAGATCAAGGGCAGCATCAACCCGGCCGGCATGGCGGAACGCAAGGCGCTGCTCTGCCGGCATGGCTACGACATGGGCTTTCTCGACCAGCCGCCGCCCCGCGGCACCGCCGCCGATGATTTCCTTGACGCAGCCGCGATGATGCTGATCGCCGGTCGCATCGCCGACGGTGATGCACGGCCATTTCCCGACCCGCCGGGCCGCGACAGTCTTGGCATTCCCGTTGCCATCTGGGCGTAACAGGGTTGGCCAAGACTGCGCCTGATGCATGGCATTTATAGCCAGCCCCCATAATTCTGCATTGCTCGCAACGGGCTTTTACCGTTAGAGCCTCTTTTGACCGCAACGAGCTGCCGCCTCCAACCCGGAAAGGCTCCAGACGCCGCCCATGTCCCACCTCCCCGACCACCTTCTCGCCGGCTATCGCAATTTCATGAACGGCCGCTATCTCACCGAGAGCGGACGCTATCGCGAGCTTGCCCGCGAAGGCCAGGCGCCGGAAACGATGATCGTCGCCTGTTGCGACTCCCGCGCCGCGCCCGAAGCGATCTTCGACGCCGGGCCCGGCGAACTCTTCGTGCTGCGCAATGTCGGCAATCTGGTGCCGCCCTACGCACCGGACGGCGAATTCCACTCGACCTCCGCCGCGCTCGAATTCGCCGTGCAGAGCCTCAAGGTCAAGAACATCGTCGTCATGGGCCATGGCCGCTGCGGCGGCATCCGCGCCGCGCTCGACACCAATTCCGCACCGCTGTCGCCCGGCGACTTCATCGGCAAGTGGATGAGCCTGATCGCACCGGCCGCCGAGACCGTGTCCTCCAGCACCTTCATGACCGCATCGGAGCGCCAGACCGCGCTGGAGCGCATCTCGATCCGCTATTCCATCGCCAATCTGCGGACCTTTCCCTGCGTCTCGATCCTCGAAGGCAAGGGGCGGCTGTCGCTGCACGGCGCCTGGTTCGACATTTCGAGCGGCGAACTCTGGGTGATGAACAAGGAAACCGGCGATTTCGAACGGCCGGAGCTGGGATGAACACAGCGGCGCGCAAGGTGGTGAACATCCGGTCGATCGTTTTTACGGCGGCCGCGCTGCTGGTAGCGATTATTGCCGCCCGCGCCGATGATCGCGCCATCATCAGCCGCTGGTATTCGGCGCTGCTGGTCGCAGACCGCACCGAACTGTCCGACCTGCTCGCCGATGATGTCCGCATCAAGCTGGACGACCTCGGCATTGTGCAAAGCAGGCAGGAATTCATCGCTTCGATCGACGAATGGAAGGGGGCGGTTGCCGGTGCGGCAATCCGGCACCGGATCGAGAAGAGCGAAGGCGGCATCACCACGGTGGTCGCCTGTTACGATTTCCCCAACAACGACGTGCTGATGCAGGAAACCTTCGCGGTGACCGACAACCGCATCACCGCCAGTTCGCAAGCGGCAATCGCCGAGAACTGCGACGGCTTCTGAGGCGGATATCGGCCAACTGCGATATTGCGGGTCCGCCGGCCGCGCCCTACATCGGTAGCGACCCACCCTGCCTTCTCCAGCGAAAGACTGTCCATGCCTTCCACAAAAGCCGTCGACCTCGCCGCCCATCCGCTGACCGCGTGGCAAGGGCCGCTCGGCCTGCCCGATTTTGCCAGCATTGGCGACGGCGACTTCTCCCCGGTCTTCGACACGGCGCTGAAGGCGCATGAGGCCGAGATCGAGGCGATCGCCGGCAACAAGGACACACCGACGATCGAGAACACGCTTGGCGCGCTGGAACTCGGCGGCGAAGCGCTCGACCGTGTCTCGTCGATCTTCTGGTGCCGCGCCGGCGCCTACACCAATGACACGATCCAGGCGCTGGAGCGCGACATCTCGCCGAAAATGTCCAGGCATTTCTCGGCGATTTCGATGAATGAGAGGTTGTTTGCCCGCATCGACGATCTCTACCAGCGCCGTGAGAGCCTGAAGCTCGACGCCGAGACGCTGCGGGTGCTGGAAAAGACCTGGAAGGGCTTTGTCCGATCCGGCGCCAAACTCGACGCCGACGGCAAGAAGCGGCTGGCCAAGATCAGCGAGGAATTGTCCTCGCTCGGCACCAGCTTCGGCCAGAATGTGCTGGCCGACGAGAGCGACTGGGCGCTGTTCCTCGACGAGGCCGACCTTGCCGGTCTGCCGGATTTCCTGAAAAGCTCGATGGCCGAAGCCGCCGAGATACGCGGCCAGAAGGGCCGCTATGCCGTGACCTTGTCGCGCTCGATCTATGAGCCGTTCTCGACCTTCTCCGAACGCCGCGACCTGCGCGAGATCGCCTTCCGCGCCTTCACCATGCGCGGCCAAAATGGCGGCGCCACCGACAACACATCCGTTGTGCGCGACATGCTGCGCCTGCGCGCCGAAAAGGCGAAGCTGCTCGGCTACGCCTCCTTCGCCGCGCTGAAGCTCGACGACACCATGGCCAAGACCCCGAAGGCGGTGCACGCGCTGCTTGATCCAGTTTGGGAGAAGGCACTGGAGAAGGCCGCAGCCGACCAGACCGACCTGCAACGGCTGGCCACCGCAGCCGGCAGCAACGAAAAATTCGCCGCCTGGGACTGGCGCTTCTACCAGGAGAAACTGCGCGCGGAAAAATTCGCCTTCGACGAAGCCGAACTGAAACCCTATCTGCAGCTCGACCGGATCATCGACGCCTGCTTCGACGTAGCGACACGGCTGTTCGGCATCACCTTCGAGGAGAAAAAAGGCATCGCGGCCTGGCACCCCGACGCCCGCGTCTTCGTGGTGAAAAATGCCGACGGCAGCGAGCGCGGCCTGTTCCTCGCCGACTATTTCGCCCGGCCCTCGAAGCGCTCCGGCGCCTGGATGAGCGCGCTGCAATCCGGCTATAGGCTCGGCCACGGCTCGAAACCGGTGATCTACAACATCATGAACTTCGCCAAGCCGCCGGTGGGCGAGCCGGCTCTGCTGTCGGTCGACGAGGCGAAGACGCTGTTCCACGAGTTCGGCCATGCGCTGCACGGCATGCTGACCGACGTCACCTGGCCGTCGGTCGCGGGCACCTCGGTCAGCCGCGATTTCGTCGAACTGCCCTCGCAGCTCTACGAGCATTGGCTGACCGTGCCGGCGGTGCTGGAAAAGCACGCTCTGCATGTGAAGACCGGCAAGCCGATGCCCAAGGCGCTGCTCGACAAGATGCTGGCCGCGCGCACGTTCGGCGCCGGCTTCGCCACGGTCGAATTCACCGCCTCGGCGCTGATCGACATGGCCTATCACGCCCGGCCGGATGCACCGGAAGCGCCGCTTCGTTTCGAAGCCGAAACGCTTGCGAAGCTTGACATGCCGAACACCATCGCCATGCGCCACCGCACCCCGCATTTCGGCCATGTCTTTTCCGGCGACGGCTATTCGGCCGGCTACTATTCCTACATGTGGTCGGAAGTGCTCGACGCCGATGCCTTCGCCGCCTTCGAGGAAACCGGCGACCCCTTCAACCCGGCGCTCGCCGAGCGGCTGCGCAAGAACATCTACGCCGCCGGCGGCTCGAAGGACCCGGAAGAACTCTACACGGCTTTTCGGGGCAAAATGCCGTCGCCGGAAGCGATGATGGTGAAGCGCGGGCTGGTGTAGCACCGGATAATCTCCCCCCTCGAGGGGGAGATGGCCGCGAAGCGGCCAGAGGGGGTCGGTCCGACCGGACTGGGCCTCCTGCGACAGAAGGAAGTTGGCGCTCCACGCGAGGCGACCCCCTCTGTCGCCTTCGGCGACATCTCCCCCTCAAGGGGGGAGATTACCAGCATCCTTCCAAGGATCGGCCACCCTTGGCCAGACCGGCCGCGTCAGCTTGGTATAATTGGTCACCGCCGGATTGCTGGGATACGAACTCGGCGCCGAGACATAGATGATCTCGGCGGCGATCGGCTCGAAGCCGGCGTAGAAATGATTGGTCGACTTGATCAGCAGCATATCCTTGGCCAGCGGATCGACGCCGATGTTGGAGAAGATATCCGGCTCGAAGGTCTGCGTGCGATTGGTGTTGAGGATGATGTCGACCTCGGTGCCTTCGAGGCGGACCAGCGCCGTCGGCCCGAGTGTCACCCGGCTTGGCCCGAAACTTTGCCATCCCTCCGGAATCGCCTTCAGCACGCGCACGCGCGCGTCGATCGGCTCGCCGGCCTGCGGCCCGGCCTTGCCGCCGAAACGCAGGTCGATGATGGCGCCCTCACCCGCCGCCAGGCAGAAGGTGACCGCGATCGGATCCCAGATCGTCGCCACGGCGAACTTGTCCAGGCCACGCCCCAGCATCTGGCGCAGCACGAAGGTGCCGTCGCCGGGAACGCCGCCGCCGGGATTGTCCCAGATGTCGGCAATGACCACCGGCTTGCCCGGATTCCTGGCGCGCACGGCCAGCGCCCGATCGATGCCGTCGGTTGCGCTCAGCATCGTCATCGCCGTCTTTTCGCGCAACGCATAAAGCTCTCGCCCCAGCCGTTCCGCCAGCGCGTCGCCCTTGGCCTTGTCATTGTCGGTGACGACCAGGATGCGCGTGCCCATTTCGGCCACGTCGGCCGCCATGAAGCCGTGGATGACGGAGACCGACAGCACGCCGTCCTTGCCGTGCAGCGCCTTGATGCGGTCGACGAAGGAGCGCATCGGCTCGCGGCTGGTCGGCAGCACTTGGATCATGCGGCAATCGAAGGTCGAGATGACCGGTTTGATCTCGCCGCGCGCCGCCGCGAGGCCAAGCTCGACGACATGTTCGCCACGCTCGTAGAAATCGGTGTGCGGAAATTCGAGGAAGTAGGCGAGGATGTCAGAGGCTGCCACGCGATTCGGCGTCAGATGGCTATGTGGATCGAGCTCGACCGCGATCACCACCTTCGGCCCGACCATTGCGCGAACCCGTTCGAGCAGGTCTCCTTCGCAATCGTCATAGCCTTGCGCCACCATCGCGCCATGCAGGCCGAGGATGACCGCATCGACAGGCAGCGCTGCCCTGAGCTGGCCGAGGATCTCGTCGCGCAGCGCCTCATAGGTCTGGCGCTGCACCAGGCCGCCGGGCTCGGCCCAGGTGGCGGTGCCCTCGATGACATCAAGGCCTTCGGCCACTGCCCGCCGGCGAAGCGCAACCATCGGCGACGAGCACAGCGTCGGCGTTTCCGGATGCTTGCCGGGGCCGGCATAGAAGGCCATCTCGAACGAGGCCCGGTCGGTCGGCACCGGCGAGAAGGTGTTGGTTTCCGTCGCCAGCGAGGCGGTGAAAATGCGCATCTTGGAAATTCCGCTTCGCTCTGATCAGATCCAGACCATTTGGGTCGGGCGTTTAGACGAAATCATTAGGCCTGGCGACTGCGGCACAAGCGACAGGCTGGACACGTGTCTGTGTGGCATTCGACAGCTCATCTTTGACTCGGGCCAGCTATTTGACCGCCCCGAGCGCCAGGCCTCTGACGAGGTAGCGCTGCAGCCAGATGAACAGGATGGCCACCGGCGCGGTCGCCAGCAGCGTCGCGGCCATGACATGATGCCATTCGATGGTGTAGCGGCCGGCGACCAGCGAAAACACCTGGATCGGCAGCGTGTAGCTTTCCTGGCTGCGCAGCATGGTGAGCGCGACGACGAATTCGTTCCAGGCATTGATGAAGGTGAAGATCGCGGTGACCGCGATCGCTGGCAGGCAGAGCGGCAGGAACACCTTGCGCAAGGTCAGCCAGCGGCCAGCACCCTCCATCCAGGCCGCCTCCTCGAGATCGCGCGGAATGGTGTCGAAATAGCTCTGCAGCATCCACACGGTGAAGGCGACGTTGAAGGCCATGTAGATGAAGCCGAGCGCCGTCGTGCTCTCGACCAGGCCCCAGGCCGCCATCAGCCGGAACAGGCCGAGCACCAGCACGATCGGCGAGATCATCTGCGAGATCAGCAGGAACTGGCGCAAGGCGCCGTAGCCGGCAAAGCGGAAGCGCGACATCGCATAGGCCGCCGGAACCGAGATCAGGATGGCGCCGACGGTGGCGATCACGGACACGTAGAGCGAATTGAGCAGCGCCTGGCCGAAGCCGGTTGCCACCCACATGTCGGAAAAATTCGACCAGCGGAATTCGCTCGGCCACCAGGTCGGCGACAGCACTTCCTGTCTTGGCTTGACTGCGGTCAGGAACATCACCGCAAACGGAAAGAGCGTCACCACGATCAGCGGCGCCAGCAGCAACCAGGCAATGATCGAACGCTTGAGCTTGCTCGTCATGTGCGTTGCTCCCGCATCGCCAGCCGCACATAGATCATGGTGAAGACCAGCAATATGGCGAACATCACCAGCGACACCGCCGATGCTTCGCCGAGTTTGCCGATGCGGAAGGCCAGCTTGTAGAGATGGGTCACCAGGATATCGGTCGAGTTGGCCGGCCCGCCTTGCGTCATCACCCAGATGATCGGGAAGGAATTGAAGACGTAAATGGTGTTGAGCACGATGGCGATGTTGATGAACGGTTTTAAGAGCGGAAAGGTGATTTCGCGGAACTGCTGCAGCGGCGTCGCCCCTTCGAGCGCCGCCGCCTCGTAGAGGTCGTCCGGTATCGACGACAGGCCGCCGAGGAAAATCGTCGTCGTGAACGGCACCGTCACCAGGATGCCGATCAGCACCTGCATGGGAAAGGCGGTCTCGGCGCTCGCCAGCCACTGGATGTTGTGGTCGATGAGGCCAAGGCCGATCAGCGCCGAATTCAGCATGCCGCTTTCGCCGCTCAGCGCCCAGCGCCAGACCACCGCGGTCATGGTCAGCGACACCGCCCAGGGCAGCATGATGATGACGCGGGCAATACCCCGGCCATAGAAATCGGTGTTGAGGATCATCGCCACCGGGATCGACAAGAGAAGCGCCCCGCCGACGACCATCACCGTCCACTGGCCGGTGCGCCAGAGCGCGGCCATGAAATCGGGATCGGCAGTGAGTGCTGCGAAATTGGCGAAGTCGTTGAAGTCGCGAAGCTGGCCGAAGCGGCTGACATCATGCGTCGAGATCTGGATCAGGTCCCAGACCGGCCAGAAGATAACGACCGCCGCCAGGAACAGGCTGGGCAAGGTCAGGAGATAGGGCAAGAAACGGTTTTGCATCGGCTGACTTCATACCGTGTTGCGGGTGGAGATTGGATTGCGCTGGCTTAACAGATTGACTTAATCCCGCCTCGTTCTTCTCAAGGCACCGCTTCAGGATTCCTTGCAACCGTCGGCGCCCCCCTCACCTGCCTGCCCGTCCTCCGAGGCCAGGCTCCTTCCTCTCCCTCCGGAGGGGGGAGAGGTGGCTCGGCGAAGCCGAGACGGAGTGGGGGAACCACCTGGTAACCGCCGCGAACGGACATAGGAAGGGCACTAGGCGCAAGCATCGCCTCGCCTTGCCCCCAAGGGTCGACCCCCACTCCGTCGAGCTTCGCTCGACACCTCTCCCCCGATCGACGGGGGAGAGGAAGGGCCCTCTTCCGCAATTGACTGGGGCGGCGCTGCCATCGACGATTCTGTCTTTCTGCCGAAGACCGAGGAAAGTGTGGCGCGCCCCGCCTGAGTCTGGGACGCGCCACGGGCGCAGGGAGATACGCCCTATTTCTTCAGCACTGCGTTGGCCTTGGCGGCTGCGTCTTTCAAGCCTGCCTCGGGGTCGCCGCCGAGATAGATCTTCTGCATGGCATCCGACGTGATCTGGGCGACCTCCTCCCAGCCGGGGATGACCGGTGCGAAGCGGGCATCGGGCAGCAGTGCGGTGAACGCCGCCAGATCGGCATTGTTGACGTAGTAATCCATCTTGGCCTCTTCCTTGTTCACCGGCAGGAAGCCTTCGCCCTGCGTGAACTTGGCGCGCTGTTCCGTGGTGAACAGGAAGTCGAGCAGCTTCCAGGCCTCGTCCTTGTTCTTGGAGTTCTTGAACATGATGATGGAATCGGTGACGCCATAGGTGCCGCGCGCGCCGGTCGGTCCGGCGGGAATGGCCGCCACGCCGTATTTCAGCTTCGGCGCCTCGTCCTTGATCTGGTTGGACAGGAACGGTGCCGTGATCATCATGCCGACCTTGCCCTGCTTGAACAGGTTCTGCACATCCTCGCGGTTGTTGGAGGTGACGCCCGGCTCGGTGAGGCCTTCGTCGATCATCGACTTGTAGAGCTTGGCGGCTTCAAGCGCGCCTGGCGTGCTCAGGCCGGAGGTGCCGTCCTTGTTGAGGATCTCGGTGCCCTGCGACCACATCGCATAGTAGTAGTAGACGTCGGTCTCGATCTCCTTGCCCTGCAGGCCGAAACCGAAGGTGCCGGACCCCAGCGCCTTGATCTTGCGCGCGTCTTCCTGAAGCTCGGTCCAGTTGGCCGGCGGATTGGCGATGCCGGCCTTCTCGAACAGCTCCTTGTTGTAGTACATGGCGCGCGCCGAGGCCGCGATCGGCAGGCCGTAGGTCTTGCCGTCCATGATCGAGGGCGACAGGAAGGTGTCGATGAAGCGGTCCTTGAAGTCGGGCTTGATGTAGCTGTCGAGCGGCTCGGCGACATCCTGCTGGACAAAGTCGATCAGCCAGCGCGTGCCGATGATCGACAGATCGGCATTGGTGCCGGCGGTGATGTCGGTGGTCAGCTTCTGCAGCAGCACATCCCACGGCACCACTTCGAACTTGACGGTGATGCCCGGGTTCGCTGCCTCGAATTCCTTCTTGACGTCGGCGAAATAGGGAGCAGTCTTGGCGCTGTACTCGGCGACGGTGACGCGCACCTCGCCCGCATCCGCCTGCGCCGCAATTGCCAGCATGCTCATTCCGGCCATCAGGCCGACAGTCCATTTTCCAAGGCTCATTTGATCTCTCCCATTTTGATTTTGCGCCTGCGCGCCTCTTCGTTGCCGGAGCAGAAGATTTATGTGACTTTCCTACATTATCGATGATTTGAAGGCTTGCAAGCAGATTATTCTGTTGCTTAATTACATTTTATAGCCTAGGCGTTGCACGATCTGTCAGAACGCCCGGAGGATGACGCACGGTGGTTTCGCAAGCCGAATTCGAAGGCAGGGCCGAATTCGAAGGCAGGGCCGAGTTCGAGGGCAAGACTGTCGTGGTGACAGGTGCGGGCGGCGGCCTTGGCACGGCCATCGTGGCGCTGATGGCGCAAAGGGGCGCCAGGGTCATTGGCTGCGACCAGTCAAGCGAGGCGTTGAACAGCCCGCACCTTGCCTCCCGCCACGTCTTCGATCTTCTGGACAAAGCGTCGATAGCGGCGGCGATCGCCGCGATCATCGACCGGGATGGCGTGCCCGACATTCTCATCAACAATGCCGGCTGGACGCGCGCCGAGACGATTTCGGCGCTCAATCCCGACAGAATAGAGCAGGAACTCGACCTCAACCTGACCGGCGTGATGAACTTCGCCGATCCGCTGGTCAAGGCGATGGCCGGCCGAGGCTCCGGCAGCGTCGTCTTCATCTCGTCGGTCAACGCCATCGCGCATTTCGGCAATCCTGCCTATGCCGCGGCCAAGGCCGGCATCAACGCCTATGCCAAGGCGATCGCCGTCGAGCTTGGCCGCAGCGGCCTGCGCGCCAATGTCGTCTGCCCCGGATCGATCCGCACCGCCGCCTGGGACCACCGCCTTGCCAAGGATCCCGAAATCCTCGGCAAGCTGCAGCGGCTCTATCCGCTCGGCCGCATCGTCAACGCTTCGGAAGTGGCGGAAGCCGTCGCCTTCCTTGCGTCCGATCGCGCATCTGGAATAACAGGCGTGGTGATGCCCGTGGACGCGGGACTGACCGCCGGTTGCCTGCCATTCATCGACGACATTCTGGGAGCGTGAGCATGACCGACGTCGAGTTTCGCGACCTGTCGAAATCCTTCGGCCAGCACAAGATCCTCGAGAACATCAGCCTCGATATCAAGAGCGGCGAGTTCGTCGTGCTGGTCGGCCCATCCGGCTGCGGCAAGTCGACCTTGCTGCGCATGCTGGCCGGGCTGGAGACGATCACCTCCGGCGACCTGCTGATCGGCGGCGTGCGCGCCAACGCGCTGCCGCCGCAGCAGCGCAACATTGCCATGGTGTTCCAGTCCTATGCGCTGTTTCCGCATCTGAAGGCGGCGGACAATATCGGCTTTGGCCCGAAGATACGCGGCGAGGCGCGTACAGTGGTCGATGAGAAGGTCAAGAAAGCCTCCGGCGTCCTCAATCTCTTCTCCTATCTCGACCGCTACCCCCGCCAGCTGTCGGGCGGCCAGCGCCAGCGCGTCGCCATGGGCCGCGCCATCGTGCGCGAACCGTCGGTGTTCCTGTTCGACGAGCCACTGTCCAACCTCGACGCGCAACTGCGCGTGCAGATGCGCGTCGAGATCAAGGCGCTGCACCAGAGGCTGAAATCGACAATCGTCTATGTCACCCACGACCAGATCGAAGCCATGACCATGGCCGACCGAATCGTCGTGATGGACCGCGGCAGGATCCAGCAGGTCGGCGCGCCGCTGGAGCTCTATGACCGGCCGGCCAACAAGTTCGTCGCCTCCTTCCTCGGCTCGCCGTCGATGAGCTTTGTGTCGGGTTCTCTCAAGACGACAGCTGAGAAAACCTGGTTCGAGTCGGGCGGTGGCGGACGGCTTGCACTTGCCGGCAAACACGTGCCGGCGGGCAGCGCGGTGGAGGCCGGCATCCGGCCCGAGCACTTTGTCATCGGCGAGGCTGTCGACGCGATGGCGATCAAGGTGGATGTCGTCGAGCCGACCGGCTCCGAAACCCATGTCTATGGCGCCATCGGCGCTGATACGGTGCGCGCCGTGTTCCGTGACAGGGTGCCGGTCAGGCCAGGCGACCTGCTGCCGGTGAGCGTCGATCCCGGCAACATCCATCTGTTCGACAAGGCGACGGGCCTGCCTCTATGAAAATATCCGCATGAAGACGCCGGCCGACATCATCACGCGCCTGCAGCTGATGCTGCAGGACGGAACGAAGTCGGATCGCAAGCTGGCCGGCTTCGTCCTGGCCGACCTCGACTTTGTCTCCAAAGCGGCAATTTCGGAAATAGCCGCGCGCGTCGGTGTCAGCGAACCGACGGTGACGCGGTTCTGCCGCAACCTCGGTTGCGAAGGCCTGCGCGACTTCAAATTCTATCTGGCGCAGGCCATCGCCATCGGCGGCCAGTACCTGTCGCCGGAGCCGTTGAGCCGCGATGCCCGCGAACAGCGCATCGCTTCCGCCATCACCGAAGCGGCGATATCGGCCATCCAGCGCGCCAGCGAAAACCTCGACATGACGACGCTGGTCGCCGTCGCCGCACGCATCGCCGTCTCAGGCAATGTGCTGTGCATCGGTTCCGGCGGTATCTCGTCGATGATGGCGACCGAAATGCAGAACCGGCTGTTCAGGCTGGGCGTGTCGGTGCTGGCGCAGATCGACGGACAGCTGCAGCGCATGTACGCCGCCGTTGCCACGCCGGAGACCACGCTGATCGCCTTCTCTGTCTCCGGCTATGCGCGATCGGTCATCGATGCGGTCCAGGTCGCCCAGCAATATGGCGCCACGACAATCGCCATCACCCCGCCGGATTCGGCACTCGCCAAGGTCGCCGACACGGTCATCCATTTCCAGTCGCTTGAGGACGGCAACATCTACAAGCCGACATCGTCGCGCTATGCGCTACTGTCGATCGTCGACATGATCGTCACCTCGGTCGCCGAGACGCGCGGACCACGGGTCCTCGAAAATCTGCGCCGCATCAAGCAGAGCGTGAACACGTTGAAAGTCGACGATCCCCGTTTGCCGCTGGGGGATTGAACGCTAAGCCGAAGCTGCCGATCTCCCCCCNNAGGGGGGCGCTGTCCCGCCGACATCTCAAGGTTCTGCACTGCTGCAATGCTAAATTTTGGACTGGTGGCCGAGCCCCTCGATGCTTTTCGCCAGCGTTGCCGGATCGCCGAGAATGCGCAGCGTCTTCAGCCGCGCGGTGCCGCCGGCGACAACCGAGACGACGGATGCCGGCACGCCCAGCGCCCCAGCGATCAGCTTTTCGAGCGCTTTGTTGGCAGCCCCGTTTTCCGGCACGGCACGAACGCGCGCCTTCAGGTGGCTTCGGCCATCTGCCGCCGTTTCAACGCCTTCGAGCCGGTCCAGCGCGGCCTTTGGCGTCAGCCGGACAAACAGGTCGACACCGTTTTCGCGCAGGCGAAACGGCGTGCTCACAGGATCAGAGGCGCTACCGTGGTGAGTATGAACTGCCGCAGGAAGAACAGGATCAGCAGCAGGATGATCGGCGAGATGTCGATGCCGCCGAGGTCCGGCATGAAACGGCGGATCGGCCGCAACGCCGGCTCGGTCAGCCGGTAGAGCATGTTGCCGATACTGCCGACAAACTGGTTTTTCGAATTGACGACGTTGAAGGCGTACAGCCAGGAGAAGATCGCCGAGGCGATGATGATCCACCAGTAGAGGTCAAGCGCCATGACGATTGTTTGAATGAGGGCGAGCATGCCGGTCTCCAATTGTTGCCGACATGTAGCCATTGCGCGCGGAACCGGCAAGGGCCGCCTTCCCTCCACGCTGGCCCAACACGCAGCGGCAGCGGATTTCGCCGAAACGCCGCCTTGACAGGAAACCGCGGCGCCCGATAAATGCGCCCATCCGCTGGACGGGGCTGTAGCTCAGCTGGGAGAGCGCGTCGTTCGCAATGACGAGGTCAGGAGTTCGATCCTCCTCAGCTCCACCAGCGGAATAATCAATTCTCCGCTCTCCTTGCCAAATGCACTGCACGGCGCTCGTCCTGGGTCGCCTGCGGGCGGTATTTGTTGTGCCAAGGCGCCTTCGAAGGCCGCACTACTGCGCGTCCATCTCGCGATATCTGACAAAACTGTTGTCAATTGGACTTATGGCGGAAGCTGCTCACGGATTGTTTGCGTTCTTTTCGGAAGCTGCCTCATTAGATTGACGTTACCAAATCAGTTTTTCCTGTGCGTTGTACGAGGGCGTTTCGGCGGGGGCGACCGAAGGCGCTATATGGATTTTCGAATCGAAATGAAGAAGCCGCCTGCGGAAGCAAAGACGTGTCAATTCGCGAGAACCTCGCTGCAAACCTTAGACGGCTCTGCAAGGACCATGCCTCCGTAAGCGCGGTATGCCGTGAGCTGGGCATCAACCGCACGCAGTTCGAACGCTACCTGCAAGGACAGACGGTTCCCAACAAGGCCACCGCCAAGCTGATCTGCGACTACTTCCGGATCGACGAGGCAGAACTGTACCAGGATCCCGGTGTCCCCGAACCCAGGGGCCGCGGCCTGCCGCCGATTTCCGAGAGCTTGTTCAACCAGATGATCCGCCCGCCCAGCCCATCGATCGCGGGAGGCACCTATTTCACCTATTTTTCGATTCCGGCCCGGCCCGACCTCTTGATGCGATCGGTAACCTTCGTGCGGCGCGAAGCCGAGCTGGTCACCTTCAGAAGGGTCACCGGATGGTCGGAACGCCGGGGATCGACATGGGCGCGGGCGCGCGGCAACCACTATGGGGTGGCGATCTCGCGCCTGAACTGGATTTATTTCAGCGGCATCAATCGCCGCCAGACCGGCGAGCCGTCGCTGATCTCCGTGCAATGGGCGCCCATCTCCGAACCGGTGCTGACGGGCAAGGCCATGCTTCTGACGGAGGCCGGGCCAGCATTCGTGTCCGTCATCATGCGGCGCGACATGGCCAACATCCGCCCAAGGGACGCCATCAGCATGGCGCATGTCATCAGGCTCGACGATCCGAGCGTCGATCAACTGGTGGTCAGCCTCACCCGGGACGGGCTGGGATAATCCCTTCGATCGGCGTGGCTTACGCTAAATAAGAATAAGCGTATACCGAAAAAGCGTACGCTAACGATTGTCTACTCTGTATCTGAATAAAATCGATATTTTACACTTTAGCGCCAGGAAAGATAATTCATCCGTCCGTCTTCGGCGCGCAGATTTACTACAATTTTAACAAACCATTAACTCTTTCGACCTTACCTTTCTTGCCGTGGATCCCGTTTTGGGGGGTCTTTCAACGGATCCCAATGGGGGTCAGGAAAGGGATGAAAATGGCCAAGAAAGTGAACACCGCTCCGAAGCTGACGATTGCCGCCGGCACGCAGACCGTCTTCTTTTCGCAAGGCATGCACTACAACAAGCGCTGAAGTCGTTCTGCGCCGGCAAGCGGTCCGCTTGTCGGCGCCTCGACTTCGCAGATGGCATCCAGCACCATGAAAATGCGCTCTTCAAAGACGCTTGTTTTCTACCCCGGACCGAACAAGGTCACGGCCTGCAACTTCCTGACCAGAAGCGTGTTTGAATGCAGCCCTGAGATGGTCGGTCTTCTCGCATCGTGGGACAAATGGGCGTCGACGGCCGATATCGCCCGCGCCCATGGGTGGTCAAAGTCCGAGCTGAAGGCTGTCGTTCCCCAGTTGCTCGATTTTTCCGCCCTGGTCACCGCCGGATCGCCGCTAGCCGAGCAGGAGGAACAGTTTTCCGGACAATGGAGCTGGGGCCTTCCGACCGCGCTGATGCATTTCTGCGTCCAGGACAGCGCATACATGACCATCGAGCAAGCGGAAGAACGGCAGATCGAACGCGCCGGCCACACGCCGCAGCCGGACCTGGTGCTGAATAATTCTGCCGGCGCCATCCAGCTGCCGAACGCACTGGAAGACAATGACCTTCTCGCCCTGATGGCGCGGCGCCGCACCAACCGCACGGCGGCTCGGCCCACCATCACGGCCAAACAGCTTTCCGATTGCCTGTTCGCAGGGCTCGGCATCACCGGCGAGACTGCCAACTGCGTTGGCGCCCTGCCACTTGGCATGACCCCTTCCGGCGGCGCGAGAAATCCCTATGAGGCCTATGTGGTCGCGCTCGGCGTCGATGGCCTCGAGCCCGGGGTCTATCACTATTGCGCCGCAGATCACGACCTTGGCAGGATTTCCGCAAACCATTTGCCCAAGATCTCCGAACTGGTCGGCGGGCAGGAATGGGCGGACGCCATGCCGTGCCTGGTCCTGCTTTGCGCGAAGCTCGATCGCACGATGTGGAAATACGAGGACGCCAACGCCTATCGTGTCGTGCTGATCGAGGCCGGCCACATCGGCCAGAACATCATGCTGGCGGCGACCAATCATGGCCTCTCGGCATGCCCGACGGCGGCGCTCAGTCATTTGGCGATCAAGCGTTTGCTTGGCCTCGATCGCCTCACCGACGCGCCCATCTATGCCTTGACCCTCTCGGCCCCGGAATCAGGCCCGTCTTCGGTGGGCCAATCTATCAATTAGTCGGCTCAGTATATTCAGTAACGCGTTCCCTAGGTTCAACCAGAGACAGGAGCAGCACGTGCCAAATCAATCTTTACGCCAGTCGGAAATCGATAGTCTTCAATATATTTCGTCGATGACCAATGAGCTCGTGCAGATGGCCGAAGCAAGCCGTTTTCCCATGATCTCCTATCTGCTGGGCATGGCCTATGCAGAAGCTTTCGACGTGCTTCGCGGCGCACGGCCGGCCAGGCATGCGCAGCTCAGCGGCAATCCGCTGCACCCCAAGGCGCAGGCAAAAGACAATCGTGTCGCCCAGCCACGGAGAGCGTAGCGACATGCAATCGTCAGCCGC
This sequence comes from Mesorhizobium norvegicum, assembly GCF_004919685.1. Classification (GTDB taxonomy): domain Bacteria; phylum Pseudomonadota; class Alphaproteobacteria; order Rhizobiales; family Rhizobiaceae; genus Mesorhizobium; species Mesorhizobium norvegicum. The sequence continues at coordinate 43,704 of NZ_SMYZ01000002.1, forward strand.
ATGCGCGGTGGCAGGCTCGACCTCCCGGCCAAACCGCTGGGAGACGCTATGCGCGTTGCAAAACCTGCTGCCGCTGCTGAAAAAGGCCGCCACGGATCTGAACCGCGCCGACATGGTTTACTGGTTCGAACAGGCTGACGCTGAGGTCGCCAACATCATCAGAGGCCGGCCCTCCGATGCGGCCGCCATCCCGGCTTTGATCGCATCCTGCCCGCAGAACCGGCATCCGTTCGCTCGGACCCAAAGCGGTTCAGGACACTGAACCCGCTCTAACCATTTGTTTTCAAGCAATTCCAGACGGGAAACCGTTGCGCGCCTGGAATTGCCAAGGGGGATCTGCACATGAACATGATTGCCAGCATCAGAAGCGTCGACGCCAGGGAAAGCATTTTCAGCCGGCTTGACGCCTTGATCGCCAGGCGACCGCCATCGCCTGATGCCGCGCGGGTCGAGGCCCGCCAACTCGTCTCGATGGCAATTGCCGATAGCTCCCAGGCCGACAGTCTCTGGGGCGCGGTGGATGCCTTCCACGCCCATTTCGACTTCATGATGCAGACCATCGAGATCAACGGCGCCGATGACCCAGGCCTCAAAATACTGCGCACGAAATGCCGCTTCTATCTCGAAGAGGTCGAGGCCCTGTGCCTGTCGCTGACCTATTAATGGATCCGGGTCTGCTCTAGTCTCTAATTGCGCAGGCTGAACACGAACGGTGCTGTTCGGCTCAGGCGCGAGCCGAGTTCCGGCGGCGGTGCCGGCACTGTGGCGCCTTGCAGCACGGCGAGTGCCGCACGGTCCAAATCCGCATCTCCGGAGGAACGAGAGAGCCTGGCAGACAGGACCCGGCCGGACGAGTCGACCGTGAAGGCGACATACGGCCTGCCTTCCACGCCTCGGGCCTTGGCCGAACTGGGATAGCGCGTGTGCCGCTTGATCCAGGCGCCCAAACGGGAGTCCCATTTGCTGGAGTTGCCGGATCTCGACGCGGATTGTGCCGACTTCGGCGCGGCTGTCCTGGCCGCCGGTCTCGCATCGGCGCTGGCGGCGGCCACCGTCTTCGGCGGCGCCGCCTTCTCTTTCTTCGGCCGCGGCTTGGGCTTGTCGACAGGCTTTTTCGCCTTGGCCTCGACCGGTTTCTTGTCCTTGACCGCCTCGACCGGTTTCGGCTGCGGCAAGGGAATGACGACCTCGGGCGTGACAGCCTCGACAATATCCGGGACGACCTCATCCGGCGGCGGCTGGTCGACCTGTTCAGCCATTTCGGCCCGGGTGGGTTCGGCCTCGTCGGGGGGAACGGCTTCCGGCTGTTCGGTAACCGGCTCCGCCTTCTCAACCGGCTCTTCAGGCGTCGGCTCGGTCGTCGGTGTCGGCTCGCTCTGATCTGGCGTAACCGCGTCCAGCGCGGCAACCTGCTCCTCCACCGCCGGCATCACCACCATCGGCGCCATCTCGATCACCTGGGCCGGCGGCGGGCCGCCATCTGCTTCGGTGACCATGGTGAAGTTCTGCACGGCATAGGCGACCGCAACATGGGCGCCAAGGACCAGCGCGGCCGCACCGGCCCACAAGCCAAGGTCGCGCCAGCCGAAGCGCGACAACTGGACCGAGGGCAAGGCGGCCGCTTGCATCATGGCGCCGCTGCACCATTGGCTGCCGGCGCCGCCTCCAGGCCGACCAGCGCGATCTTCAGGTAGCCGGCGCCGCGCAGCAGGTTCATCGCCTCCATCAGGTCGCCATAGGCGACCGCCTTGTCGGCGCGCAGGAAGATGCGCGTCTGCTTGTCGCCTTTTGTCCTGCTGTCCAGCGTTGCGGCGAAAGCCGGGCGCGACACGCTATCATTGCCGATCGCCAGCGTCAGATCGTCCTTCAGCGTCAGGAACAGCGGCGTTTCGGGCCGCGGCGCGGGCGTTGCGGTCGAGCCCGGCAGGTCGACATTGACATCCACCGTTGCCAGCGGCGCCGCGACCATGAAGATGATCAGCAGCACCAGGATGACATCGATGAAGGGGGTGACGTTGATCTCGTGGCTTTCCTCGAGATCGTCGTCCATGGTCTGTCGGATTCTGCTTGCCATGGCGCTACTCCGCCGCCAGCGCCGTTGGCGGCGCGACGGTGCGGAAGTCGAGGTCGCGGCTGACCAGCCGTTCGACGCCCGCCGAGGCATCGGCGAGGATCTGCCGGTAGCCGGCTATCGAGCGGGCAAAGACGTTGTAGATGACGACGGCCGGTATCGCCGCGACAAGGCCCATCGCGGTGGCCAGCAGCGCTTCGGCGATGCCCGGCGCGACCACGGCGAGAGTGGTGGTCTGCGCCTGCGAGATGCCGATGAACGCATTCATGATGCCCCAGACGGTGCCGAACAGGCCGACGAAGGGCGCGGTCGAGCCGATCGTGGCCAGCACGCCGGTGCCGCGCGACATGCGCCGCGACGCCGCCGCCTCGATGCGCGACAGGCGCGACGTGACCCGTTCCTTGAGGCCGTCGCCGGAGACATAATCGAGCGCGCCGACTGAGAGTGCGGTCTCCTCCTCGACCGCCCGCACCAGCAGCGCGCCGGGGCCGCCGCTGCGGTCGAGCGCACGGCTGGCCTGCTTCAACGTGGCGGCATCGCCGATCGCCCGCACGGCGCGCTGGATGCGCAGCTTGCCGCCAAAAATCTCCAGCGATTTGGCCAGCCATATCGTCCAGGTGACGAGCGAGGCAAAGGCCAGCCCGATCATCACCGCCTTGACGATGATATCGGCCGCCATGAACATGCCCCATGGCGACAGATCATGCGGCAAGGTCAGCTCCATCGCCGTCGAAGGTCCGGCCTCGGCTGGCACGGTCGTGTTCGGCTGGCTAGCTGGCTGCGCAGGCGCCATCGTGGCCGGCGGGGTGACTGCCGATGCGGCGGGCGCCGGCGTGGTGGGCGCCTCGATCACGGGGGCGGCACCAGCCGGTTGCTCCTGGGCGGTCGCGCTACCGACCGACAGGATGACGGATGCGACCAACGCCGCCAACAAACTAGTTCTCGACAACAGCTTCTTCCTTGTTCTCACAGCGGCCGGCCGCTTTCTTCTGCCCGCCACCGCATCAGATCTCGTCACTGCACATAGCCGACAGGCTGGCCGGTGACGGGGTGCGCGAACACGCCCATCTCGACGCCGAAAATGCCCTTCAGCACATCGCTGCGCATGATTTCGCCGGGCGTGCCGCGCGTCAGCAGCTTGCCGTCCTTGAGCGCGATCAGCTCGTCGCAGTAGCGCGCCGCCATGTTGGGATCGTGCAGCACGACGACGACGCAGAGGTCGCGTTTGCGGCTGAGGTCCTTGACCAGCCCGAGCACCTCGACCTGATGGGCGATGTCGAGCGCCGAGATCGGCTCGTCGAGCAGCATGACGCCGGCATTCTGCGCCACCAGCATGGCCAGCCAGGCGCGCTGGCGTTCGCCACCGGACAATTCGTCCACCAGCCGGTCGGCAAAACCGTCCATGTCGGTCAAGGCCAGCGCCTCGTCGACATGCTGCCTGTCCTCCGCGCGGAAACGGCCAAGCGCGCCATGCCAGGGATAGCGCCCAAGCGTCGCCAGTTCGCGCACGGTGAGACCGGTTGCCGCCGGCGTCGTCTGCGGCAGATAGGCAAGCGCGCGGGCAAGTTCGCGGGCGCCCCATTGCAGCAGCGGGCGCCTGGCGAAGGTGATGGCGCCCGAGCTTGCCGGCTGCTGGCGCGCCATCAGCTTGATCAGCGTCGACTTGCCCGAACCATTGTGGCCGATCAGCCCGTAGACGCGCGAGCGCTGCAGTTCGAGCGAGACCGGACCGAGCAGCGTCCGCTCGCCGACGGCGAAGCGCACCGCGTCGATGTGGAAGGCAGTCTGGGCATCAATTCCAGCCACGGTCATGGCTTTTCTCCAGTGCGGCCGCCCGCATTTCCAGATTCCGGCTTTCGGCAAGCGATGCCCGGTTGACTATGAAACATGACCTTACTAGTCAACATTTAAGATGACTGCAACGATCAACAAATCGTCGCGCGCAAACAGATCGAACCCGAAACAACGGGGGCGACCGCATCGCGTCGGGGGCAAGTGTCGTCGAATAGGGTTTGCAGGCGAACGGTCTTCACCGGCAGCACTTTGTCGACGGCTGCACGACGCCCAGCGTCCTGCTTCCGGGTTAGGATTGCTGCCCGGGTGGACGGATGCAACTTCGCCGGTCAGGATGGACCTCACAATCGGTGAGGAGAAACCCCGGATGATCAAGGCAACACCCTTCGACTTCCCCTATGACGGCAGGCTGGTGGCCGAAAACACCGCGCTGATCGTCATCGACCTGCAGCAGGATTTCCTGTCGACGACGGGCTATTTCGCCAGGCAGGGATACGACCCCTCGCCGCTCAGGGCGATCCTGCCGACCGTGAGCCGGCTGATATCAGCCGCCCGCAAGGCCGGTGTCAGGGTCATCCACACTAGGCAGGGCTATCGGGCTGACATGGCCGACATGACGCCTTACGAAAAATGGCGCCGCAAGCGCTCCGGTCTGGAAGGCACCGAAATCCTGCTGCGCTCGGGCCCAGGATTCCAGATCGTTCCGGAGATCGACGTCGCGCCGCACGACATCATCGTCGACAAGACCTGCAACAGCGCCTTCACCTATACGGATTTCGAGCTTGTCCTGCGCGCGCAAGGCATCACGCATCTGCTGTTTTCCGGATGCACCACGGATGTCTGCGTCCACACCACGCTGCGGGAAGCCTGCGACCGCAATTTCCAATGCCTGACGATCTCGGACGCCTGCGCCAGCGGCGACAGACAAGCGCATGAGGCAGCGCTTCACATGGTGACGGTCGAAGACGGCGTCTTCGGCGCGCTGACGGATTCAGCCGCCGTCATCGAAGGCCTGTCGCAACTGTCCGGCAAGGTAAGTTAGAGCGTTGGGATCGATGCCGGCGGGACAGCANNAGATGTCCGGCAGGACAGAGGGGGTGGGAAGGATCGCTACGGAATGAATTTCGTTCCGCAGATCACCCCGCTGCACGTGTCTCCAGTCCCGCGCGAGGCGCATACGCCCCAGGCTGGAATGCGTCTGTCTCGCGACGCGCCAGGGAGTTGCGCAACAGGGCGATCGTTTCCCGGCCTGTCGTGGCGATCTCGCGTGGCGTGTCGACGCCGACGATCATGAATTCATCGATCCCGAGAGCGGCATAGGCAAGCAGCGACAGGGCGGCCTGTGCCGGTGGTCCGGAAAGGTCGACCGCCTTGTGGCCGGCGGCGGAAGCGCCCTGGTGAATCCTGACCGGAAGCGCAAAGCGCAGCTTGCCGGCGCGGCCGTGCTCGGCAGCGGCACCGCGCACCCGCTCCATCAACTGCCGAACCTCGTCGATCGAACCCGGCGCCAGTTCGAAGACATCGGCATGTCGGCCGGCCACCTTGAGCGCCGTTCCGGATTGCCCGCCCATACGGATGATCAGGTCGGCGCCGTGCGGACCCTTGCGCGGCACGTAGCCGCCTTTGATGCTGTAGAACGCACCTTCATGGTCGAAGGGCCGGTCGTTCGACCACAGCCGCTTGAGCAACACGAGATATTCGTCGATGCGCTGCCAGATGACGGTGTGCCCGACCGGCCGTGTTTCGGCATCGTCGTCGCTCAGCGGCTCGCTGAGCATCCTCAGCGCCAGCCGCCCGCCGCTCTTGGCATCGATGGCAGCCAGCTGCCGCGCCGCCACTGTCGGCTCGATCACGCCCGCCCAGTGGGTAAGGACGACTTCCAGCGACGAGGTGCGGTCCAGCACCTGGGTGGCAAGATCCATGTTGGTCAGCAGCCCGGCCGAATCGTCGACGACGATCTTGCGGAAGCCGCCATCCTCGATCAGCCCGAGCTTGGTCGCGGTCTCGGCAAAGTCGTAGAAAAAGGGAACTGCGGCGTCGGCGGTCTTGCCGGGAACATGCGTGAACTCGATCGGCATTGCCATCTCCTCCATTGTGTCGGGCGCGCGAAAGCGCACCGAGGATTCGGTTCATTCAACTCCGATTGCCTGGAAACGGTAGGCTGCTAACCCCGGTCGATCTGACGACTCAGGGAATAAGACCCAGAACAACGGCCCCGGTGAACACAAACGCAAGGGCAAAGACGAGATAGGCGAAGGCACCGGCATAGGCCGGGCGAAAGGCCTGGGCATTGGCCAGCCTCTGGCCGTTGCGATCCGTCTGGGCGTTCTGGATATAGGACATATCGGCCTCCGTCTCGCCTGTTAATCTATAAAACTTGTAGACTTTGTCGATTGCTATTTTTGGGCGATAGGCAGAATAATTTTCTCCTGGACAGCTACAAATTGGTAACTGCTTGCTGACAGAGCCTGTCTGAGCAATCGATCGACATGGCACGTCTGTCTCGCCTCTGCGTCTGAACGGACCTATGGCCTTGTCCCCGCTGCACCCAATTCGTGGATTGGCCGCCCGGCGCGGGCGCGGTAGCATCGCCCAATCAGCAAAGCGAAATCGTCAAACAGGGGGCAGAAAAATAGGCACAAGACTGGCCGGCAAGGTCGCCATCATTTCGGGCGGTGCGACGGGAATGGGTGGGGCCGCCTCGGAGCTGTTCGCCGCGGAAGGCGCCAAGGTGGCGATCATCGACCGCAACGGCGAGGCGGCCTCAGCCACCGCGGCGGCGATACGCGCGCGCGGCCATGTCGCCGAGCATTATGTCGCCGACGTTTCCGACGAAGCCCAGGTCGAAGCCGCGGTGAAAGGGGCGATGGAAAAGCTCGGGCCCGTCACCGTGCTGTTCAACCACGCCGGCACCATTGTGATCAAACCCTTCCTGGAGACCACGGTCCAGGAATGGGACTGGTTGCACGCCGTCAACGTCCGCTCGATGTTCCTGATGACGCGCGCCGTGCTGCCCGGCATGATTGCGGCCGGCGGCGGCTCGATCGTCTGCACCTCGTCGATCTCGGCGGTGGCGGCGACGCCGATGGAGGTGCTCTACGACACCACCAAGGGCGCCTGCCACATGTTCGCGCGCGCCATCGCGGTCGAATTCCGCGACCGCAACATCCGCTGCAACGCGGTCTGCCCCGGCTTCATCCGCACGCCGCACGGCCTGCGCGAGGTTGCCGATCTCGGCAGGCTCGGCGTCGATGTGTCAGACGCAGCGCTGGCCGCGCAGCAGGGCCGCATCGGCGAGCCGGAAGAGGTGGCAAGGGCAGCACTTTACCTGGCCAGCGACGAGTCGAGCTTCGTCAACGGCACGCATCTGTTCGTCGACAACGGCTTTACCGCGATGTGAGCCTTTCCAAGGTCCAGGTTCCCAGTCCCGGGGACAGCTTGGCGCCCTTCCTCTACCCCGTCGATCGGGGGAGAGGTGTCGAGCGCAGCTCGACGGAGTGGGGGGTCGACCCTTGGCGCGGTGCAGGAAGATTCTTGCGCCTTGGTCCCCTTTCAATATCGTTGGCGACCGTTGCCAGGTGGTTCCCCCACTCCGTCGCTGCTTCGCAGCGCCACCTCTCCCCCCTCTGGAGGGAGAGGAAAGGACACCAAGTCCTACTCGTCTACCGCTCCTCGCGTCGGAACGGCTTCAGCAGCGCGGAAGGCGCCACAGCATTGCGCGACATCACCGCCATGGCGACGATGGTGAAAATGAAAGGCAGCATCAGGAACGCCTCGTAGGGGATGTGCCCGAGGCCGCTGGCCTGCATGCGCAACTGCAAGGCATCGACGAAGGCAAACAGCAGCGCCGCACCAGCCGAGCGCCACGGATCCCAGCGGCCGAAGACGACCAGCGCGATCGCCACCCAGCCGCGCCCCGACACGACGCCGAAGGTGAAGGCGTTGAACTGCGCCATCGACAGGAAGGCGCCGGCCAGCCCCATCAGCGCGCCGCCGAGGACAACCGCCTGGAAGCGCGTGGCAATGACGCTGACACCGGCCGAATCGGCGGCGCGCGGGTTTTCGCCGACCATGCGCACCGACAGGCCCCATGGCGTGCGGTAGAGTATGAAAGCAGCCAGCGGAATGGCCAGGATCGCCATGTAGACCAGCGCAAACTGGTTGAACACCGCCGGCCCGAGCACCGGAATGTCGGAAAGGACCGGGATCGGCAGTGTCTGAAAACCCTTGATGTTGGGCGGCACCGACTGCTGGCCGAAGATCAGCCGGTAGAGGAAATAGGCGAGGCCCGACGAGAACAGCGTCACGCCGATGCCGCAGACATGCTGGCTGAGGCCGAGCACCACCGTGAACAGCGCATGCAGCGCGCCCATCAGCATGCCGGTCAACACTGCCGCCAGCACGCCGAGCCAAAGGCTGCCGCTGAGGCTGGCGGCGGTGAAGCCGGTCATCGCCGACAAAAGCATGATGCCTTCGATGCCGAGATTGAGCACGCCGGCGCGTTCCGAGAACATTTCGCCGAGCGTGGCGAAGGCCAAAGGCGTGGCGATGCGGATGATCGCGGCGAGGAAGCCGACCTGAAAGATTTGTTCGAACACCGCGCTCATCGGGCAGCCCCGACGCGGCGGATGCGATAGGCGGTGAACAGCAGCGCCACCAGCATGGCAAGCAATGCGGTGCCCTGGATCACATCGCTGAGGAAGGCCGGCACGCCGGTCGCCCGCGACATCGCCTCGGCCCCGGTCATCACGGCGGCAAGGAAGATCGCCGCCGGCACGACGCCAAGCGGGTTGAGCCGCGCCAGCATGGCAACGACGATGCCGGAATAGCCGTAGCCCGGCGAGATGTCGCTCATCACCTGGAAATGCACGCCGCCGACCTCGCCGACGCCGGCCAGCCCGGCCAGCGCACCGGACAGCAGCGCC
>NZ_SMYZ01000019.1 GCF_004919685.1 Mesorhizobium norvegicum
AACTCATCTGCTTACGACATTGCTTCCAAAAACGTTGCGAAACGGCAAGAGAGCGGTTATACAGACCGCGAATTTCCCATTTTGGTGGCTCTAAACCACCGCCCGCGCGGGAACGCGGGCGAACGAGAAGGATTTTTAAATGGCCAATACGCTGCTGATGCCCAAGGCGACCGCCGTCTGGCTGGTTGACAACACCGCGCTTTCTTTCGAGCAGATTGCGCAGTTCTGCGGGCTGCATCCGCTCGAGGTCAAGGCGATCGCCGACGGCGAATCGGCGCAAGGCATCAAGGGCATGGACCCGATCATGACCGGTCAGCTGACCCGCGACGAGATCGCGCGTGCCGAGAAGGACTCGAACCAGCGCCTGAAGCTTTCCGACCCCAAGGTCCGGGTGCCCGAATCCAAGCGCAAGGGGCCGCGCTACACGCCGCTGTCGAAGCGTCAGGACCGGCCGAATGCCATTCTCTGGCTGGTGCGCAACCATCCCGAGCTCAAGGACGCACAGATCTCACGCCTCGTCGGCACCACCAAGTCGACGATCGAGCAGATTCGCGAACGTAAGCACTGGAACTCGGCCAATCTGCAGCCGATGGACCCGGTGACGCTGGGGCTTTCCTCGCAGATCGACCTCGACATGGAAGTCAACCGCGCCTCGCGCGGTCGCGAACAGGCGCAGCCGGTCGGTGACACGCTGCTGCCGGCGGCCTTGACCGAGCGGCTGGTGCCGGCTCCGGAGAAGCCGAAGGACGAGGATGCCGAACTCGACGCCAACGCCGTGTTCGCCAAGCTCTCGGCCTTGAAGTCGAAGAACACGGACAACGACGACGACGAGTAAGATTGTCCGGCATTCCAACAAAAAGCCCGCTTCGAGCGGGCTTTTTTGTGGGGTGCGCCAGGTCTCAGGTCCGCGCCGCGCGATCCGGTGCCATGCCATAATCCTCGCTGCGCTCCACCGCCCGGTAGAAGTCGGCAAGCTGCTTGCCGCGCTCCGGTTTGAAGATGCGGCCGGCGATGACCACGGAGGCGATGCGATCGATGCGGAAGGCGCGAAAATCGTCGCGCATCTCGCACCAGGCGACCAGCGTCCACACCTTGCCCCAGAACCACAGGCCAAGCGGGCGGATATCGCGGGCGGTGCCGCGGCCGGCCTCGTCCGAATAGTCGATGGTCAGCACCTGGCGCTTTTCGACCGCGCGCTCGATCAGGTCGATCGCCTCGCGGGCGGCGTCGCTGACCACCCACATCGGCGTGTGGATCTCGGTGCGGGCGATGCGGTCTTTTTCGGCATCGGGCAGCACGGCGCCGATCTTGACGAGCGCCTCTTCGGCGGCGCGCGCCATGGCAGCACCGCCAAAGGCGCGCACCATGCGGGCACCGGCAACCAGCGCAACGATCTCGTCACGCGTGAACATCAGTGGCGGAAGGTCGAAACCCTCCCTCATCATGTAGCCAACGCCGGCCTCGCCGTCGATCGGCACCCCTGTCGACTGCAGGTCGGCAATGTCGCGGTAGATGGTTCGCTCGGAAACCTCGAGCCACGTGCCGAGCTTCTGGGCAGTGACCAAACGGCCACCGCGCAGATGCTGCACGATCTGGAAGAGCCTGTCGGCGCGGCGCATCGTATGGTCCCTCGGCGTTGTTTCTATGCATGTCGCCCCGCAGAACACTTTTGGGCGGTGCGCATCGTGTTTTTGCGCATACCGTTATCCCAAAACCGCAGAACGCTTCTGGGTGGCATGCATCATGGTTTCAGCCCTTCGCGCTTGCGCTGCGCGGCGACGAACTCCGCGCCGAAGGACAGTTTTCTCGTGGTCGGCGTCTTCGTGTCGAGCACGCGCCAGAAGGGCGCCACGTCGCTCGGCGTCATGCCGCGCTCGAGATCCTCGTTGGCGGCCTCCGCCACAGTGCGCAGATGATAGCCTGTTGTGACCGGGCATGTCACTTCGGCGCCGTGCTCGATGGCAAGTGCGGTACGCAGCGCGCGCACATCCATCTCGACGCCTTCCGGAATCGAGCGGATGAAATCATCGACCTGACGCGCTGTCGGCACCAGCATAGGCTGACCCTCGATAACATCGGCCATCGTGCGCGGCGTCGGCTTCACGCCGTTGATGCCTGGTGTGTTCAGTCTGTCGTTCCAACTCTTCATCGATCGTCCTTTCGACCGCCGATGCACAGTGTCCGAGGCTTGCACCATTGCACGCCCCTCCTGACAGCATACTGTCAGGAGGCTTCAGGATACTCCTTGGCGAACAGGGTCCGCATCTGCGCGAGATCACTGCCTCTTTCGGGATAGAGCGTCTTCAGGAAGGCAAGCGCGAAAGTGCCTGGCGCCGAGCCTGGCGCGGAAACAATTTTGCCGTCAGCCACGGCATACGGCACATCCTGGTAGTTGCTGTCGCCGGCATAGCCGGCTTCATGACCGTTGATCCAGTCACGGCCATTGCTGGTGTGTTTGGCTTTCTCGAACAGGCCGGCGCGGGCCAGTGCCAGCGTCCCGGCGCAAATGCCGCCGACCACGCCGCCGCGCGATGCAACAGCGTTGAGCAGATCGGCAGCATCCGGCGGTGCCTTGCCTGCCCACTCGTCGGAGCCGATGACGGCGATGGCGTCGAGATCGGTGTTCTCATCCGCCTCGGTCGAACGATCAGGCGTCAGTCGGAAGCCACTGATGCCGGTCACCGGCTTGCGATCAGGCGTCAGCGACACGGCACGGGCGCCGAACCATTCAACCGCCGAGGCCGCCAGCAGCCCATATTCCCAGTCGGCAAAGCCTTCGATGAAAAGAAAGCCGATTGTCTTCTGTTCAGGCATAAGCTCGCTCCATCCCTCGCGCGCCGGACTTGTTATCTGGGCGTTGACGCGCCCACATCCAACCGCGCGTCGAAAATTTCGTCTCAATTGCCGCGAAGGCGACGGTCGGCATACATGTCCGGCCAGCCGATATCCTTGCGAATGTCCGCCGGCAGCGAGTTCATGAACCGCTGGGTGCGGATTTCGTTGCGTATCGTGCGGATCTTGCCGACATAATGCTGTACGCCGCGCAGAATGGTGGAACCGTTCATGGCTAGTCTCCTCTTTTTGATGGAGACACTATCGCACACCCCTCCTGACAGCAGTCTGTCAGGAGGATGGCAGGGCGGCGACGATAATTCCGACCGGTGCATTTGCCAGGAGGGGGGTCCTTCTTTCCAGACGTCAAACCGTGGATGACGCAGGCTTGCCACATTCCGATTGTTCACCGCAACGACCCTGGTCAAGGCGCTATTGTTCATCATCCGGCGACGGACCGTCCGGATACGCGGCCTTCAGCGACGTGGCCGCAGTTCTGATATGAAGGGAGAAAATTCTTCCCCAAAACCAGGGAGACGACCATGAGCCTGCAACTGACAGGAATCCACCATCTCACCGCCATCACCGCCAATGCGCCTGGCAATCTTCATTTCTATACGAGGGTGCTGGGCCTGCGGCTGGTCAAGAAGACGGTGAACCAGGACGATACCTCGGCCTACCACCTCTTCTATGCCGACGGCGAAGCCACACCGGGCACCGACCTCACCTTCTTCGACTGGCCGGTAGGACGTGAGCGGCGCGGCACCCACAGCATTGCGCGGACCAGCCTCAGGGTCGGCAGCCGGGAGAGCCTTGCCTGGTGGAAGCAGCACCTGGCAGACGAAGGTATTGTGACAGGAGAGATCGCCGACATCGGCGGTTATGCGTCACTGGATTTCGAAGACCCCGAGGGCCAGCGTCTGCGCCTGGTCAGCGATGGCGGCAAGGGCGGCAGCCATCCCTGGGCGCAAAGTCCGGTACCGGTTGAGCATCAGATTCGCGGGCTCGGGCCGATCGTCATCAGCGTTCCCGACATCACCAACACCGAGGCGGTGGTGACCAAGGTGATGAACATGCGCAAGGCCCGCGACTATGCCTCGCCGGAAGGCCAGGTGCACGTCTTCGAAATGGGCGAGGGCGGGCCGGCGGCGGAGTTGCATGTCCTGGTGCAGCCGGGACTGGCGCCGGCACGGCAAGGGGCGGGTGCGGTTCACCATGTCGCCTTCAGGGCGCCGGACCAGGAGACGCTGCATCAATGGACGGCGCGGCTGGCCGAGTTCCGGCTGCCGTCGAGCGGCGAGGTCGAGCGCTATTATTTCCGCTCGCTCTATTTCCGCGAGCCGAACGGCATCCTGTTCGAGATCGCCACCGACGGGCCGGGGTTCACCGCCGACGAGCCGCTGGAAACGCTGGGTGAGAGCCTGGCCCTGCCGCCGTTCCTCGAACCGAAGCGCGCTTCGATCGAGGCCGGTCTCAAGCCGCTGAAGTAGATCGCGCGTCGGTCAAAGGCGGGCGCCGCGTTCCGGTTCGGGATCGCGGCGCCCATTCTTTCTCAGGCAACGAACTTTCCCAGGCAACGAAGGACGTGCTTTGACAGCCGGCCGCGTTGCTGGTCAAAGGCGGCATGTCGAAACTCCTCGCGCTCGTCATTGTTGGCATCATGGTCATTCAGCTGATCAAGCCGCTCGGCTGGCCGGGGCTGAAACGGCGTAGTGACTTCTGGAAACTGGCGCTGCTGGCGATGGCCGCGATTTCGATAACAGCCGTGCTTGGACACTGGGCGTAGGCCCACACCGGGCAAAGCGGTCCGTGCCGGCCCTTTAGCTGGCGAGCACCAGGTCGACGAGATGCTCCGCCCAGGCGCGATAACCCGCTTCCGAGGCGTGAAATCCGTCGGAGGCAAAGCCGGCCTCGGGATTTGTGATCGGCAGGCGCGGCGCCGGCACCGCACCGCGCTCCAGGCAAAGGCGTTCGCCCATCCGGTTCATTTCGGTGGCGCGGATTTCGAGGATCTTTCCGAGCAGCGGCGGCATCGCCGGCGCCCGCGTGAACTCCAGCACCGGCGACCACATCACACGCGCTTCTGGCCATTTGGCGCGCAGGCCATAGAGCAGCCCGCCGAACTCCTTCTTGAAGCGCGGCACGGAGTGAAAATTCTTGGTGTCGTTGGTGCCGATGGCCAGCACGATATGCGTCCATGGATCGGCCGACAGATTGGGCAGGACATGGTCGCGGATCTGGCCCGACGTCGCCGAATTGAAGCCGGCGGCGCGCCAGCGCACGGCGCGGCCTGTACTTTGTGAAATCAGCACCGCGAGTTGCGCGGCAAGCCCATCTTCCGAATTGCCGATGCCGACCGAAGCGGCCGAGGAATCGCCCAGCACCAGAAGCGAGATCGCTGGCGCCTTGCCTGATATTTCGTGCATGACCGGCCCCTGCGCCGGCAGCATGCGCGTGGTGCGGCGTCGCACGCCGAGGCCTTGCCAGATATAGACCGGGAAGGCGAGCCAGGTGAGGAGGGCGAGAAGGCGCTGCATGCGCACCCTTTAGCGCATGTTGCGCCCGACGTGAACGACCGGTTGTCGTGCTAGTCGCAGCAGGTCTCCTGTGCTCCAGACCTGTCGCCGTATTCATCATGCAACCGCACCCAGTCCATCAGGCCCTGATAGGGGCCGGTTTCGTTGCGGCCCTTCGGCGTCATGTCGAGATAGTCATACGTGCCGATCAGCGCCTCGCCGCCGCGGGCGCGCGACATGAATGTGAGGAAGAGGTCGCCGGTCTCGTCCCTGTAGAAAACACTGGTGCCGGGAAGCTCCTTCGACGTCCGGGGACGGGTCTCGAAATTGTAAGTGGTGTCGCCGGCAGCGATCTGCCTGTCGGTGAAGGAGACCTGCATGTCGAAGTTGAAATCCGAGGCATAGGACGACACCCAGTCGAACTTCCAGCCCATGCGTTGCTTGTAAGGCAGAAGTTCCGCCAGCGGCGCGCGCGAAACCACGACCAGCGACACGTCGTGATGCCTGAGATGCTGATTGGCGCCGTCGATATGGTCGGCAAGGAATGAGCAGCCCTCGCAATGATTTACGCAGCCCGGCCCGAACATGAAGTGATAGACGATCAGCTGGCTGTTGCCGGCAAACAGGTCGACCAGTTTGTTTGGTCCCTGCTCGGTCTCGAAGACATAGTCCTTCCTGACCTTCAGCCAGGGCAGTTCACGCCGCTCAGCCGCGATCCGCTCGCGAAGCCGCGTCAGTTCCTTCTCGCGGGCCAGGTGTGCCTTGTGCGCCTGGAACCAGTCTTCGCGCGAAACGATCTTGTTGCGATGCATGAACCTCTCCCTGTCTGTCACCCCAAGGACGTTTGGGATGGGCGCAACCCGACATCGCCGGCGTTTGTTTGAGCATGCTCTTTTCCGAAAACCGGATTCCACTTTTCGGGATCATGCTCCAGCGCCGCAAAGGAGATAAGGACGGGGAGGCTCCGTCCCAAGCCCGGCAAAGCCGTAAAAGAAAAACCCGGGCGCAGCGGCCCGGGTTTAAAGGAAGACGAAAAAGCTGTGATCAGGCGGCCTGTTCCAGGCTTGCCTTCCATTTTCCAAGCGCCGCCAGATGGTTCATATGGGCTCGATGGGTGAAGGCGGCCTGGCCGGCGGCGACGTTCGAGGCCTTGCCGCTCCAGGCTTTCTGAGGTGCGGCCTGCAGCGCGCGGCCATAGGAGAAGGTGAGCTTCCACGGGTGCGGCCCGATGGCGTTGATGGCGTTCAGATTGGCGGTCGCCTCCTCGTCCCCCTGGCCGCCGGAGAGGAAGGCGATGCCCGGCACCGCTGCCGGCACGGTCTCGCGGAACAATTTTATGGTCTTTTCCGCGACCTCTTCCGGGCTGCTCACCTTGCCCGATTTCCTGCCGGCCAGCACCATATTGGGCTTCAGGATGGTGCCTTCGAGCACGACGCGCGCCGCGTGGAGTTCGTCATACAGCTTGATCAGCGTTGCCTTCGAGATGTCGTAGCAGGTGTCGATGTCGTGGGCGCCGTCCATCAGCACTTCCGGCTCGACGATCGGCACGATACCGGCCTCCTGGCAAAGGGCGGCATAGCGGGCGAGCGCATGGGCGTTCGAGCTGATCGAATTGGCCGAGGGCACGCCCTTGGCCTGGTCGATGTCGATCACCGCGCGCCATTTGGCGAAGCGGGCGCCGAGCTTGTAATAGTCGGCAAGGCGCTCGCGCAGGCCATCGAGACCCTCGGTGATGGTGTCGCCGGGAAAACCGGCCAGAGGCTTGGCGCCGGCATCGACCTTGATGCCGGGGATGGCGCCGGCCGCCTTGATGATGTCGACCAGCGGCGTGCCGTCGGCGGCCTTCTGGCGGATCGTTTCGTCGTAGAGGATGACGCCGGAAATGTAGCGGGTCATTGCCTCCCTGGCGCGGAACATCATCTCGCGGTAGTCGCGGCGGCTGTCGGCGGTCGATTCGACGCCGATGACGTCGAAGCGCTTCTTGATGGTACCGGAACTTTCGTCGGCGGCCAGCAGGCCCTTGCCGTCGGCGACGATCGCGGCGGCAATGTCTTCGAGACGTTCGCTCATTCTGCTTCTCCTCAAGGGGTTCGTTCCGCGCTTAACGGAAGTCTACCGCCAAAGGAATGGCATCGGAAAGCTCGAATCGATTGAAAGCCTCGGGCGCCCTTGTTCGCTCTCCGAGTGTTGATCGCCTCAGCGCCTCAGCGCTTCAGCACATCGACGCCGGGCAGCGGCTTGCCTTCCATCCATTCCAGGAAAGCGCCGCCGGCGGTCGAGACATAGGTGAAGTCGTCGGCAACACCGGCATGGTTGAGCGCCGCCACCGTATCGCCGCCGCCGGCGACCGAGACCAGCTTGCCTTCCTTGGTGCGCGCCGCCGCGTGCTTGGCCGCCGCCACCGTCGCATGGTCGAAGGGCGCGATCTCGAAGGCGCCGAGCGGGCCGTTCCAGACCAGTGTCGCGGCGCGGTCGATCCATTCGCCGATGGTCGTTACGGTTTTAGCGCCGACATCGAGGATCATGCCGTCGGCCGGCACGTCGGAGATGGCGACGGTCTCGCAGGCCGCGCCCGCCTTGAACTCCCTGGCGACGACGCCGTCGACCGGCAAGATGATGGCGCAGCCGGCCTCTGCCGCCTCGATCATGATCTGCTTGGCGGTGTTGGCGAGATCATGCTCGCACAGCGATTTGCCGACATCGGTGCCGCGCGCGGCGAGGAAGGTGTTGGCCATGCCGCCGCCGATGACGAGTGCGTCGACCTTCTTCACCAGGTTCATCAGCAGGTCGATCTTGGTCGAGACCTTGGCGCCGCCGACAATGGCGACGACCGGACGAACCGGTTTTCCCAGACCCTTCTCCAGCGCTTCGAGTTCGGCCTGCATGGTGCGACCGGCAAAGGCCGGCAACAGATGCGCCAGACCTTCTGTCGAAGAATGCGCGCGGTGCGCGGCCGAGAAGGCGTCGTTGACGAAGATATCGCCATTGGCGGCGAGCTTTTCGGTGAAGGCCGGATCGTTCTTCTCCTCGGCCTTGTAGAAGCGGGTGTTTTCGAGCAGCAGCACATCGCCCTTGTTCATAGCGGCGATGGCGCTCGCCGCTGTGTCGTCGACGCAGTCGGAGGCAAAACCGACGGGGCGGCCGAGCACCTGCGCCGCCGCTTTGGCAATCGGCTCCAGCGAGAATTCCGGCGAGGGGCCATCCTTGGGCCGTCCGAAATGGGCAAGCAGGATGACCTTGGCGCCCTTGCCGGACAGTTCGGCGATGGTCGGCGCAATGCGTTCGATGCGGGTGGCGTCGGTGACCTTGCCGTCCGCGACAGGCACATTGAGGTCGACGCGCACCAGCACGCGCTTGCCGCTGATGTTGCCGATATCGTCGAGGGTCTTGAAGGCAGCCATGCTGGTTCCTTTTCGCGAAAATCGGGGGGAACATACCCCGAGCCAACGATGATGCAAGGCTTAGGCCGGGTTCGAAACGAAATTTTGAAGGCGGTACGATTCTGTGCCGATGGGCGGATGAAGGGCAGCACCCACAATCGAAGTTGTCAGTTTTCGGTTGCTGCCTTTTCCGGCGCGGGCTCCGGGGCCGATTTCTCGCCCGCGTGCGACTCCGCCAATTGCGTTTCAGTCGGCTTGCGCCAGTTGCGGATGAAGGCGGAGAGACGGTCGCCGATTTCGCCGGCGCTTAGGAAAACCGGCACCCGCGCCACCGGCGCTGTCGGCTCGAAGGAAAGGCCGAGGCCTGTGATCTTGCCCTTGTCGTCGACGTCGCGAACGATCAGCTCGATCGGGCCGAGCAGCACGCGGTCGGCATATTCTGCATGACCGCCGAGCCGCGCAGTGACCAGCGCGCCGACGGTCAGTTTTTGCTCCGCTTCGGTCAGGCCCGGCGTATAGGCCGCTTCCAGTTCGGCAGCGGAGCGCGCGGGGTCGACGGCGAAAGCCCCGAAGAAATCGGCATCCTCGGGGTCGACCACGGCGCGGCTGGCAAACAGCTTGTCGAGCAGGCGCGGATAGCGGTCCGGCACGAAGATGTAGACTTGGTCGCCGGCGGCGAGCCGGCCCATGTCCTGGAAGCGCATCGAGCGGCCGTCGCGCAGCACCAGCGAGGGCCGTGCCCAGCGCGGGATGCGCTCGCCGCGCGCCACCGGGCTGCCGTGTGCGACGCGATAGGCGAGAAGCTCGTGATGGGCGGAGCCCGGCAGTTCCAGCTCGACCTTGTCCAACGGGCCAAGGCGCGCCGGCACGATGAGGCCGAGGCGGCGCGCCAGCGGTCCGACTGTCCAGCCCTGGATGACCAGCGACACCAGAACTATGATGAAGGCGGTGTTGAAGATGACACGGCCGTTTTCCAGCCCGCCGAGCAGCGGGGTGATGGCGAGCAGGATCGACACCGCGCCGCGCAGGCCGACCCAGGAGACGAAGGCGACCTCGGGACGCGGCAGACGGAACGGGATCAGGCAGAGCCAGACGGCGACCGGCCGCGCCACGAACATCAGGAACAGGCCGAGCAGCACCGCCGGCACCATGATCGCCGGAAACTGCGACGGTGTCGCGAACAGGCCGAGGATCAGGAACATGATGATTTGCGCCAGCCACGACATGCCGTCCTGGAAACGCTTGAGGATGGTGACGGCGCGGATGTCGGAATTGCCTGATATGAGGCCGGCGATATAGACCGCCAGGAAGCCCGAGCCGCCGATGGCGCCGGCGGCGGCAAACACCATCAGCGACAAGGTGAGCACGAAGATCGGCAGCAGGCCGTGGTCGAGATTGAGCCGGTCGACGAGGCGCACGATGGCGAGGCCGCCGAGCACGCCGACGATGGCGCCGAGGCTCATGTTGAGGAGGAAGCCGAGGAACAGGCTGGTGACCAGGACATTGGTCTCGGGGTTTGCGTGGGCGGCGATGATCTCGACCAGCGTGATGGTCAGGAAGATGGCGATCGGGTCGTTGGTGCCGGATTCCACCTCAAGCGTCGAGCGCACGCGTTCGCGCAGGTTGATCTCGCCGGCGCGCAGCAGGAAGAACACGGCGGCCGCATCGGTGGAGGCGACGGCAGCGCCGAGCAGGAAGGATTCCAGCCAGGTGAGGTCGAGCAGATAGTGGGCGGCGGCACCGAACAGGCCGGTGGTGACAAGCACGCCGAAGGTCGCCAGCGACAAAGCCGGGCCCGCTGCCTGCCGCAAGGCATTGAGCGGCGTGCCGAAACCGGAATCGAACAGGATGACGGCCAGCGCCAGTGAGCCGGCAAAATAGGCGATGCGGGCATTGTCGAACTGGATGCCGAGACCGTCGGTTCCGGTGGCCAGGCCGATGCAGAGAAACAGGAGCAGAAGAGGGGCGCCGAAGCGGAAGGCGATCAGGCTCGAAAACGCGGCGGCGACGACAAGCGCTGTGCCGACCAGCGTGACGAGATAGATCGCATGCTCCATCCTGAAATCAGCCCCTCAAATTCGTCTGTCTCCTGCTTTACGAGAGAGTGGGGCGAAGACGTGACCAGTGCAAGGCGGCAGGGTGGCTTTTTGACCTATGCCGCTGATTTTCGGATGTTTTGGCGCTCGGGACACAAATCGGCAAGGCGCAAGCCGCCCTCATGAAAAACGCCCGGACAAAGCCGGGCGTTCCAGGTTTCGAAAAGAGAGCTTTGCGATCAGGCGATGGTCTTGCCGAAGGCGACCGCGGTATCGCCCATGCGGTTGGAGAAACCCCATTCATTGTCGTACCAGGACAGCACCGAAACGAAGTTGCCGTCCATCACCTTGGTCTGGTCGAGCGCCATGATCGAGGACCGCGGATCGTGGTTGAAATCGATCGACACATTCGGGTGATGGGTGACGCCGAGGATGCCCTTGAGCTTGCCGTTGGACGCGGCGATCACCGCGTCGTTGATTTCCTGCACGGTCGTCGCACGCTTGGCGATGAACTTGAAGTCGACGACCGAGACGTTCGGGGTCGGCACGCGGATAGAGATGCCGTCGAGCTTGCCCTTGAGGTCGGGCAGGACCAGGCCGATCGCCTTGGCGGCACCGGTCGAGGTCGGAATCTGCGACAAGGCGGCGGCGCGGGCGCGGTAAAGATCCTTGTGCATCGTGTCCAGCGTCGGCTGGTCGCCGGTGTAGGAATGGATCGTCGTCATCATGCCCTTTTCGATGCCGACCGTCTCGTGCAGCACGGCAGCCAGCGGCGCCAGGCAGTTGGTGGTGCACGACGCATTCGAGATGACGATGTGGTCCTTGGTCAGCTGGTCGTGGTTGATGCCGTAAACGACGGTGAGGTCGGCGCCTTCGGCTGGGGCCGAGACGATGACGCGCTTGGCGCCGGCGGTCAGATGGGAAGCTGCCTTGTCGCGGGCGGTGAAAATGCCGGTGCATTCGAGCGCGATGTCGATGCCGAGTTCCTTCCACGGCAGCTGCGTCGGATCCTTGATCGCGGTGACCTTGAACGTTTCCTTGCCGACCGTGATCTGGTCGCCGGAAACCGAGACTTCATGCGGGAAGCGGCCATGCACGCTGTCATAGCGCAGCAGGTGTGCGTTGGTCTCGACCGGGCCGAGGTCGTTGACGGCGACGACGTCGATGTCCTTGCGGCCGGATTCATGGATGGCGCGCAGGATGTTGCGGCCGATGCGGCCGAATCCGTTGATGGCAACTCTGACGGTCATTATTCTCTCCCTGGGAGCTGTAGGGCAGACGATGGGTCCGCAGTTTCATAGCGGCGGAAGCGGAAAGAATCCAGCCGCAGCGAGGTGGATTTAAATCGATTAGGTTAGGCCAGTCCGGCAAAATCGCTTTGCGCGATTTCGCCGGGTCACTTTGTTTCGTGCATGTCGTTATCCCAAAACCGCGATACACTTTTGGGCGACATGCACAGGCCCTACTTGGTGTGCAGGCGGGTTTCCGCCGCCTTGGCCGCGGCTTCGGCGGTGATGCCGAAATGCGGATAGAGCTGCTCGATCGTGCCCGAGGCGCCAAAGCCGGTCATGCCGACGAAGATGCCGTCGGAGCCGATGAATTGATCCCAGCCCTGGCGGATGCCGGCTTCGATGGCGACCTTCACCTTCGCGTTGCCGATCGTCTTCTTGCGGTAGTCGTCGCTCTGCTTGTCGAACAGTTCGAAGCAGGGCACCGAGACGACGCGGGTCGGGTGGCCATGCTTCTCCAGCAGGTCGCGGGCGCCGAGCGCGATCTCGACCTCGGAGCCGGTGGCGAAGATCGTCACCGCAGCCTCGCCGCTGGCGGCGGCCAGCTCATAGGCGCCCTGGCTGCTCAGGTTCTTGGCCGAGTGCTCGGTGCGCACCGTGGGCAGGTTCTGGCGGGTCAGCGCCAGGGTCGACGGCGTCTTCTCGGATTCGAGTGCGATCTGCCAGCATTCGGCGGTTTCGACCGCGTCGGCCGGACGGAAGACATTGTGGTTGGGAATGGCGCGCAGTGCCGCCAGATGCTCGACCGGCTGGTGGGTCGGGCCGTCTTCGCCCAGACCGATGGAATCATGGGTCATGACGAAGATCGAGCGGATGCCCATCAGCGAGGAAAGCCGCATCGCCGGACGGGCATAGTCGGAGAAGCACAGGAAGGTGCCGCCATAGGCGATGAGGCCGCCATGCAGCGTCAGGCCGTTGATCGCGGCGGCCATGCCGTGCTCGCGGATGCCGTAGTGGACATAGCGCTGGCCATAGTCGTCAGGCGTGATGTTCTTGGTCTGGCTGGTCTTGGTGTTGTTGGAGCCGGTCAGGTCGGCGGAGCCGCCGATGGTCTCGGGCACGGCACCGTTGATGACTTCCAGCGCCATCTCGGATGATTTGCGGGTGGCGACCTTCGGCTTGTCGGCCGAGAGCTTCTTCTTGTAATCGGCGATGACGGCGTCGAAATCGGACGGCAACTTGCCACTGAGGCGGCGTTCGAACTCAGCCTTCAGCTTTGCGTCGGCCTTGGCCAGGCGGCCTTCCCAGTCGGTGCGCGCCTTGACGCCGGCCTTGCCGGCAGTGCGCCAGGCGTCGAGAATGTCGGCCGGAATCTCGAAGGGCGGCGACTCCCAGTTGAAGAACTTCCGCGCGCCGGCGATCTCGTCGGCGCCGAGCGGCGAACCGTGCGCCTTGTTGGTGCCGGCCTTGGTCGGCGCGCCGAAGCCGATGGTCGTCTTGCAGGCGATCATCGTCGGCTTGTCGGAGTGGCGGGCGGCTTCGATGGCATAGGCGATCGCTTCCGGATCGGTGCCGTCGATGTGGCTGGCATTCCAGCCCGAGGCTTGGAAGCGGGCGACCTGATCGGTGTTGTCGGACAGCGAGACCGGACCATCGATCGAAATGTTGTTGTTGTCCCAGAAGACGATCAGCTTGTTGAGCTTGAGGTGGCCGGCAAGCGCGATGGCTTCCTGGGACACACCTTCCATCAGGCAGCCGTCGCCGGCCAGCACATAGGTGTAGTGGTCGACGAGATCATTGCCGAAGGCGGCGTTCATGATGCGCTCGCCGAGCGCGAAGCCGACCGAATTGGCCAGACCCTGGCCGAGCGGGCCGGTCGTCGTCTCGATGCCGGTGGCATGGCCGTATTCGGGATGGCCGGCGGTCTTCGAGCCCAACTGGCGGAAATGCTTGATCTGGTCGATGGTCATGTCTTCGTAGCCGGTCAGATACAGCAGCGAATAGAGCAGCATCGAACCATGGCCGGCCGACAGGATGAAGCGGTCGCGGTCGGCCCAGTGCGAGGCCTTGGGATCATATTTCAGGAAGCGCGTGAACAGCACCGTGGCGATGTCGGCGCAGCCCATGGGCAGGCCGGGATGGCCGGAATTTGCCTTCTCGACGGCATCCATGGAGAGAAAGCGGATCGCATTGGCCATCCGGTCATGTTGTTCACGCGACGTCATGGTTCCTCCAGAAGTGGGGGTTTGGGGGCTTGGGAGAGCCCTGAAAAGGGTGCGCGACACATAGCAGGCGCGGGCTTTTAGTCAACAAATCGGGTGCACATTTGCCGGCCTTGTGATGCCGGCGGCGGGCCTACATTAGCGTTAGCAGGGGACAGTCGCGAGAGCTTTGTTGACGTTGCCTTCACCCGGTGCCTAATGTTTCCCGGATAACGCGTTCTGAACGCGAACGATTCGGTGATGGGCAGGGCACAGGACGAAGCCATGACCGGGGAAGCCACACTCAAGGAAGTCATCGCCAGGCTGGGCAAGGCCATCGAGGGGCTGGAAAACGCCGTCGCGGCCAAGCTTGAGCATGAGCGCGATTATTCGGAAGCCGAGGCCGAAGTGCAGCGGATGAATGCCGATCGCTCCCGGCTGGCGCAGGAACTCGACAATTCCGAAGCGCGCGCCGAACGGCTGGAAGACGCCAACAAGGAAGTGTCGCGACGGCTGGTGACCGCCATGGAAACCATCCGCGCTGTGTTGGACAGGTAGGGGGCTGGACAGGTAGGCTCATGGCTCAAGTCACGGTTTCCATCGACGGCAAACAGTATCGGATGGCCTGCGACGAAGGTCAGGAAGACCATCTGATCGACCTTGCCGAACGTTTCGACCGCTATGTCTCGCATCTGAAGGACTCCTTTGGCGAGATCGGCGACCAGCGGCTGACCGTGATGGCCGGCATCATGGTGATGGACGAACTCTCGGAGCTGCAGAAACGCGTCAAGGGCATGGAAAGCGAAGTGCTGACCTTGCGCAAGACGCGCGACGATGCGCTGATCAAGGCCGACAAGAACGACAACGTGCTGACCAACGCGCTTGGCGCGCTGGCACAGCGCATGGAAGACCTGACAGCGACGCTGGCGGTCAACAAGACCTGACGCGGCGCGGTTCCTCCGCCCAGCCAAAGGGCTTTCCTGCGCTTTTGGCTCGACGGCAGCATAAAAATGCTCGCTCCACCGCCGACAAGAGTTTGATATTATCTCGCGGTCACGATTTTTGCGCTAAGATGCGGCAATGCCGGAGCGTGGACGCCGTGATGGCGGCATGGTTTGCCGCCCCTCGCTCCTAGAGCAGTCCACCGTTTCACGGAAACGGCGAACCGCTCTAACTCTTTGTTCTGACGCAATTCCGGGCGGAAAACCGTCTTACACTTTTCCTGGAATTGCTCTAACGGAATCTGTTGCAGGGGAGATGTGCCATGAGCCTTCGTATCAACGACGTTGCGCCGGACTTCAGCGCCGAGACAACGCAAGGGACGATCAAATTCCATGAATGGATCGGTGACGGCTGGGCGATCCTGTTCAGCCACCCGAAGAATTTCACGCCGGTCTGCACGACCGAGCTTGGCACGATGGCCGGGCTCGAAGGCGAGTTCAGGAAGCGTAACGTCAAGATCATCGGCATTTCCGTCGATCCGGTCGCGAGCCATGACAAGTGGCAGGCCGACATCAAGACGGCGACCGGCCACACGGTGAACTACCCGCTGATCGGCGACAAGGACCTCAAGGTCGCCAAGCTCTACGACATGCTGCCAGGCGGCGCCGGCGAGACATCGGAGGGCCGCACGCCCGCCGACAACGCCACGGTGCGCTCGGTCTATGTCATCGGACCGGACAAGAAGATCAAGCTGGTGCTGACCTACCCGATGACCACGGGCCGCAACTTCGACGAGATCCTGCGCGCGGTCGATTCCATGCAGCTGACTGCCAAGCATCAGGTGGCGACGCCGGCAAACTGGAAGCAGGGCGAGGACGTCATCATCACCGCCGCCGTTTCCAACGAGGATGCGATCAAGCGCTTCGGCGCCTACGAGACCATCCTGCCTTATCTGCGGAAGACCAAGCAGCCATCCGCCTGACCCCAGGTGCTTCGGAACAGTTTTTGGCTTTCTTGCCACTGTCAGCCAAGTGGTACTTGACGGAGGTGTCCGAGTGGAGAAACATACTCCTCTCGGACGCCGTCAGAGAAAATCATTCCTGCCGGCTAAGGAGTGGTGGGGAAGCCGAAATTGGACGTAGCTTTGGCCAGACCGCAGGTCAGCGGCTTCTATGACAAGTCGACAGGGGCCATCCAGTATGTCGTCGTCGATCAGGCGACGAAGCGCTGCGCCATCATCGATCCGGTCCTCGATTTCGATGAGAGATCCGGCGCCACGGCAACGACGAATGCCGACGTCCTGCTCGATTTCATCCGGGAAAACGGGCTGGAGCTGGAGTGGATCCTCGACACCCATCCGCATGCCGACCATTTCTCGGCAGCTCACTACCTGAGAGAGAAGACCGGCGCGCCGACAGCGATCGGCGACAGGGTCGTAGACGTCCAGAAACTGTGGAAGGCGATCTACAACTGGCCGGATTTTCCCGCCGACGGTTCGCAGTGGGACAGGCTGTTTGGTGAAGGCGAAACCTTCCAGGTCGGCGCCCTTCCGGTCAAGGTGCTGTTCTCGCCCGGGCACACGCTGGCCTCGATCACCTATGTGATCGGTGATGCCGCCTTTATCCACGATACGCTGTTCATGCCCGACAGCGGCACGGCGAGAGCGGACTTTCCCGGCGGCAGCGCGGCGCGGCTGTGGCGCTCGATCCAGGACATTCTGGCGTTGCCGGACGAGACGCGCGTCTTCGTCGGCCATGACTATCAGGCCGGCGACCGCGAGCCGCTATGGGAAAGCACGGTCGCCACACAGAAGGCGACCAACACCCATCTTGCCGCCGCCCGCAGCGAGGCCGAGTTCGTCGCCCTGCGTGAGGCTCGCGACAGGACGCTGCCGATGCCGCGGCTGATCCTGCATGCGCTGCAGGTCAACATGAATGGCGGGAGGCTGCCGGAACCCGAGGCGAATGGCCGGCGGTACCTGAAGTTTCCGCTGGATGGGCTTTGAGGGGCATTTTTTGTGGCGGGCGCGGCCGGTGAAACTGCCGATCTCCCCACCTGCGGGGGAGATGCCCGGCAGGGCAGAGGGGGGTGCTGCCCCTCCGACCTGTCAGCTAATTGTGGCTGTGCCTTCGAACTGGTTCCGGCTCTAACTCTTTGTTTTGAGCAGTTCCGGACGGAAAACCGTTTCACACTTTTCCTGGAATTGCTCTGGGACTGAACTCGAAAGTTGGCGATCCTTCACACCCCCCNNCCGCAAGGGGGGAGATTGGCTGTCGCCCTCGTTTTCGCCAATTGCCAGCGTCGACGTTGGACACAAAAAAGGGCGGCGCCAGTTTCCTGGCGCCGCCCTTTTGTTTCATTGCCTTAGCCGGCTTTACGCCGCCGGCTGTGCCTCGATGGTGCGCAGCGCCTGGGTCTGGCGCTTGGCGGCGGCCTTGACCGCATCCTGCACCTTCTCGAAGGCGCGCACCTCGATCTGGCGCACGCGTTCGCGGCTGATATCGAACTCGGACGACAGCTCTTCCAGCGTCAGCGGCTCCTCGGCGAGGCGACGGGCCTCGAAGATGCGCCGCTCGCGCTCGTTGAGCACGGCAAGAGCGCCCGACAGCATGCCGCGCCGGTTTTCCAGCTCGTCCTGCTCGATCAGCATCTCTTCCTGGCTTTCGTGGTCGTCGACCAGCCAGTCCTGCCATTCGCCGGATTCGCCTTCGCTCGCCCGGATCGGGGCATTGAGCGAGGCGTCGCCGGACAGGCGGCGGTTCATCGACACCACTTCGGCTTCGGAAACGTTCAGCCTGGTGGCGATCTCGGCGATCTGGTCGGGCTTCAAGTCGCCGTCGTCCAGCGCCTGGATCTTGCCCTTCACCTTGCGCAGGTTGAAGAACAGGCGCTTCTGGTTGGCGGTCGTGCCCATCTTGACCAGGCTCCACGAGCGCAGGATGTACTCCTGGATCGAGGCCTTGATCCACCACATGGCATAGGTCGCGAGGCGGAAGCCGCGCTCGGGTTCGAATTTCTTGACGGCCTGCATCAGGCCGACATTGCCTTCCGAGATCACTTCGCCGATCGGCAGGCCATAGCCGCGATAGCCCATGGCGATCTTGGCGACGAGCCTGAGGTGGCTGGTGACGAGCTTGTGCGCAGCGGAGGTGTCTTCATGCTCGGCGTAACGCTTGGCGAGCATGTACTCTTCCTGCGGCTGCAGCATGGGAAAGCGACGGATTTCTTCCAGGTAGCGGCTGAGGCCGCCTTCGCCGGAAACGATACTGGGTAATGACTGGGCCATGATAGCGCCCCCTCTCTATTGGAGTGATGCCCCCGAAACGCGGCGGGCATGTGACGCGAGCACCAAAAGGCTCGCCCGCGACATCGGATCTTATACAGGAACAAAACCAGAAAAGACAGGCATTTGTTCAACACGAAACAGTGTGTCACGCTGAAGTGAACAATGCCGCTCAGGTTTTTCTGTGGCAGGTTCAGAGCTTGCGGAAACCGCCTACGAGTTCCTCCATGTCCCCCGGTATAGGCGCTTCGAACCTCATCGTTAGATGGGTAGTGGGGTGGCGAAATGCAAGGAGCCAGGCATGCAAAGCTTGCCGGGAAAATGCCTTGACCTGACTTTTCAGCGGTTCGGGCAGCCGGTTGGCCTTGGTGCGGAAGGCCTGGCCATAATCGGGGTCGCCGATCACCGGATGTCCGATATGCGCCATGTGGACGCGGATCTGGTGGGTGCGGCCGGTCTCCAGCCGGCACTCGACCAGGCTGGCCGTGGCGAACTCCTGCTGGTTCTCGCCGAAGCGCTCCTGCATGGCGAAGTGGGTGATCGCATGGCGGGCATCGTCGCGTCCTTCCGGCACCACGGCACGGCGCACCCGGTCGGCGGCGCGGCCGAGCGGCGCGTCGACTCTTCCGGTCGGCCTCTGCGGTATGCCCCAGACCAGCGCCAAATAGGCGCGTTCGAGATCGCCGGTCAGGCCGTGATCGGCGAAGGCTTCGGACAGCGACTTGTGGGCGCGGTCGGTCTTGGCGACGACCATGACGCCGCTGGTCTCCTTGTCGAGGCGGTGCACGATGCCCGGCCGGCGCACACCGCCGATGCCGGAAAGGCTGTCGCCGCAGTGATGGATCAGCGCGTTGACCAGCGTGCCGGTCCAGTTGCCGGAGCCGGGGTGAACGACAAGCCCCGCCGGCTTGTTGATGACGATCAGCTCGTCATCCTCATAGAGCACATCGAGCGCGATGTTCTCGCCCTGTGGTGCCGCCGGCTCCGGCTCCGGCATGACAACCGATACGCTTTCGCCTGGCGTCATCTTGCGCTTGGTTTCGTCGACAGGCTTGCCGTCGACCGAGACCGCGCCTTGCCTGATCAGCATCTGCACGCGGCTGCGCGACATGTCCGGGCCGAGGCTCGCCGCCAGCCACTGGTCGAGGCGCAGACCGGCCGCATCCGAGCCTGCCACCAGCACGGCGGGCTGCATGAACTGGTCCTCTATCAATTCGGGGGCCTCTTCGCTATGAGCGCTCATTGAAAAACCGTTCCGGATTATTTGCCATGGCCAGCCCAATTGCCGAGGAAGACCAGGAAAAGCCGCTCGACCCTGAGATCGACAAGGTACGCGGCAAGCTCATCCGCTTCATGGCCATCAACCTCGGCCTGCTTTTGCTGGCTCTTATGGTGGTGATCGCGGCGATTGTCTACAAATCCCGCAAAGCATCTCCCGAGAGCCCGCCACTGGCCGGCGACATCCAGACACCCGCCGGCGAACCGGTCAGCGGCGACATCGTGCTGCCGGTCGGCGCCAGGGTGGTCAGCCAGTCGCTGTCCGGCAATCGCCTCTCGATCGACGCCGAGCTTGCCGACGGCAGCCGCACGATCTTCGTCTACGACATCGCCGAGCGCCGTCTGATCGGCCGTTTTGCGATCCGCAACAAATGAGCGGTCAGCAAGCAATGAACAAGCCTCAGGCATGACCGGGTTCGCCGAACACCGCCGTGTCGCGACCGTGGCCCTGGTCGTCGCCAGCTATGACGAGGCGATTGCCTGGTATGTCGAGCGGCTGGGCTTCCTGCTCATCGAGGATGTCGATCTCGGCGGCGGCAAGCGCTGGGTTACTGTGGCGCCGGCCAACGGGCAAGGCGCCAGGCTGCTGCTGGCCGAGGCTTCCGACGAGGCACAAAGCAAAAGCATCGGCAACCAGACCGGCGGGCGTGTCTTCCTGTTCCTCGAAACCGACGACTTTGCCCGCGACCATGCGGCGATGCTGGAAAAGGGCGTCGAATTTCGCGAGGCGCCGCGCTTCGAGCCCTATGGTGCGGTGGCGGTTTTCGCCGATCTGCACGGCAATCTCTGGGACCTGATCGAGCCGAAACGGTAGCACCGGAGCCGACTTTTCCCCGATAAGGGAAAGCGGCCGACCCCCAGTTGCTTTTTCCCAGCGCTCAGCCTATATCGCCGGTTCTTGAACGCGCCCATCGTCTAGCGGTCAGGACACCGCCCTCTCACGGCGGGAACAGGGGTTCGATTCCCCTTGGGCGTACCAGGGATTCCGACAAATTTGCAGGATGCCATCGATTTCGTTTTCCGAAGTCGTTGACCTTCGCAGGGTGAACAGTGATCCGCCGACGCGACGCGGAAAGCTTCCTTGATCATCGGGCGATTGACCCTCGACCCAAGCACGCGTTTCAACAGGTCCAACTCGGAGGGCTGAAAAATACCAGCCTCAGTTGCCTTCCGTCGAATTGGCGTGTGGCACGCCCGGCCGCTCAGCATATGGCCGCAGCCTCGAAACCCCCAATGGCACCTGCGGCTCCAGCCTTCATTTCATTTGTCTGGCAAATGTTAACGGACCCGCAACCGAGAACCTTAACCGCACTGCAACTCATAGCAATATATTAGTGATAGCTTTAGTAATGCCAGGAGGTTGGAAATGCAGAAAATAGTCTCCCGTTTCGCTCGGGACGAGTCTGGCGCCACCGCGATCGAGTATGGTCTAATCGCGGCTCTTATCGCGCTGGCGATCATCACCGGCGCCGGTGCGCTTGGCAATTCGCTCAACGGGATGTTCACGAACATCGGTACTACGGTCAACAGCAGCGGGTCGTAAATCGGTACATCTACTCGGTCGGCCCACGGCCGATTCGTCGACTTCGGGTAGACTGCGCGCGCCGGCTTCATCCTAGCCATGGCCATCGGCGAGGCGTGCCGCAAATCCTCATGGCTGCGCAAGTGCCTGGAACGGCACCAACATTGGTCGGCAAGGCGCTTGCCCCAGGCTTCCGCGATCACACCATAGGCTAACGCGATCACACAGTTCACAATGCAACTACAAGCGGTCGATTCCTTCAGGGATGTAGCCACTCCAAAAGCCCGCCGCAGGTCGCTCCTGTGGCGGGTTTTTCATTTGATCAGGGACCAGGTTTTCGGGCCACGGCGCACGGCGTCAGCGCCCCTTCTTCACCTTCAGTGCGATCTCTTCGATCTGCGCTTAACGCCGTCCAGGACCATCGCCTGTTCAAGCGCGCCTCTGCTTCTACCTTGCTCTTGGTGGCGAGCACCGTGCGCCAGTGCGGCCCTTGGGCGTACCAAGGATTGTCCGCCAGATGTGATGCTTGCGCGGCACAGCATGTTGCAGCAAGTTGGCTGCATGAAACAACTGGTCTTGGCCCTCCTCGTCTCCGTGTCCCTGATTGCCCAATGTGGCCCGTCCTTCTCCAAGGACAGGAAGATCACGGGCACCATTCGAGGGTTCGAATGCGGCGACAATTGCTACCTGACCGTCGTCGACCGCAAAAAGGCCGAGCAAGTCGGCCTGTGTTCCGCGCCCGAGTGCGAAAGCTGGAACGAGCAAACCGTGATGCCGTCCCGCTACAAGGGAAAACGCGTGACGGTTACAGTCGGGCAAGGGCAGCAGGTCGATGATAGCGGCAACGTCATGGGAGAGATGATGGCCTTCAAGAAAATCAAATTTCTCGACTAAAGCGCGTCGAAGCGGATTCAAGCGACGCGCTTTAAGTCTTTGTTTCTATGCATGTCGTCGTCTCAAACCGGGGCCACTTTTGAGCGACATGCATTAGCGTGCTTGGATTGGACGCAATTCGGTTTCGACCGAAGACCGCGAATCTCTCAGATCTCTCCACCAATCTTCCAATCCTGGTCGCATTCGACGCTTCTGGCGCAGCGGGGCCGATTGCATTAGCATCGCGTCATGGACCTGAGGCACGGCTCCAGCGGCGCGCAGAACGCCGGGTGCCGGGGCAGATCCGGACGGGCAGTTGATACCACGGGGGAGGAAGGCCAATGCAGAAGCTGCAATCGCAGGGCGTCCATCACATCACGCTGGTCGGCGCCGGGCGTCAGACCTCGATCGATTTCTGGGAAGGCGTGCTCGGCATGCCGTTCATCTTCGAGCAGCCCAACCTCGACAAGCCCAGGGAAAGCCACCTCTATTTCGATCCCGGCGACGGCCGGCTGATCACCATTTTCACCGATGAGAGCCGCACGCCGGAGAAGCGGCGCACGCCGACCGATCCGGGTTGCGTCCACCACATCGCCTTTTCGGTGTCGCGCGTCACCTTCCTGCAGGCGGTCGCCCGGCTCGACGAGCGCGGCATCAAGCACAGCGGCGTCAAGGATCGCGGCTTCATGGATTCGATCTATTTCGAGGATCCGCTCGGCCTGCTGATCGAACTGGCGTCCTACCGCTTCGAGCCGCCGGCGGGCTTCACCCATGCCGACGTGCTGATGGAAGCGCACAGGCTGCGTGTCGCGCGTGGCGACTACAATATCGCCGAAGTGCATCTCGCCGATGCGATCCAGGCGCTTGTCGAGCGGTCCCGCGCAACCTTGTCGGACGATCGGGCAGCGAAGAACCCATACTGAACAAACCACAGGGAGGAACAAGATGGCCAAGACAGCGACGAAGAGTGCGAAGAAACCGGCCGCCAAAGCAGCCGCCAAGCCGGCGGCGAAAGCTGCAGCAAAGCCGGCGGCCAAGGCAGCCGCCAAGCCCGCTGTGAAGGCGAAGACGAAGCCGGCGAAGAAACCGGCCTTGAAGCTCAGCATGCTGAAGCCCAGCGTCAACAACATGACTGTCCGGGTGTTCGCGCGCGCGGCCGGGCTGGACACCGCCGAGACCGATGCCTGGGGCCACACCCGTTCGCCGGAATTCATGGCGCGAAACCCCGCCCATTTGACGCCGATGATCGAGGACAAGGGCCTTCCCAGAGGCGTGTTGTGGGAAAGCTGCGCCATCATGCAATACCTCTCCAACAAGCACGGCCTGGAGAAATTCTATCCCAAGGCGCCGGCCAAGCGGGCGATGATCGACAGCGCCATGTTCTACCTGGTCGGTACGCTCTACCCCTATGTGGCGCGCGCCACCTATCCGTTCCTCGGCTTTCCGCAATATGCCGGCGAGGTCGGCCACAGCGACGCCCACCCCGACAAGAAGTCCGAAGCCCAGAAGGCGGCGATGGCCGCGATCGCCGAGCCGCTGGAGGTCTTCCACTCTTTCTTCAGGGACGGCAAGCCGTTCATCGGCGGCAAGAACCCGTCCATCGCCGATATTCGCCTGGCGGCGACGCTCGAATTCCTGGCCGTCATCGACTATCCTCTGCCCAAATGGGCGAAGGACTATGTGGCAGCGGTCGAGAAGAAGCTCGGCAAGGCCTATAGCGAGCCGGCCGGCGACGTGCGCGGCTACATTGCCTATGTGAAGTCGCAGGCCAAGGCCTCAGCTTAAGGATTCGTTAACCAAAGCCCTGTCTACTGGAGGCAATTCGCTTTCGGCCCGCGACCACGGATGTACTGGCGCAGAACGTCGTAGCGATAGGAAAGGTCGGCGCAATGCCGGCCTTTTTGCTTTTCGCACGCTGTCGCTGGGCGCGATCGGGCCACGCAAGCCTCGTCCGGTGTCGCTTCTTTGGCGTCAACTTTTGCCGAGAGATATTGTCATTGCCGGCGTTGGCCCTACCATCCATTTGGGCAGTCCGGCATGATTGTCGGTCAGATGTGAGACGAGGGCTGGCGATGAAAAGCGTTGCGAGGGTTGCGGTTGCGGGCGTGATGCTGGCGAGTGCCGTTCATCCTTCAAATGCGGCTGAACTCAACACCATGAACGATGTCGGGGACGCCATCCAGGCATGCTGGACGCCGCCGGCGGACGCCGGAACTGCCAGCGTCACCTTGAGCTTCAGCTTCAAGCGGGACGGCACGCTGATCGGCCCACCGAGGCCGACAGCCATCAAGGTGATGGCGATGCCAAGGCGAAAAAATCGTTTGTCGATGCTGCGACAGCGGCTTTGCAGAATTGCCTGCCCCTGACCTTCTCAGCGAAGCTGGCGCAGGGGATCGCCGGCAACGTGTTCACGTTGCAATTCGCCTCTCCCAAATAGCCCACGAGCGGCGCAAGCCGCATTGCCAAGATGCGCTCGGCCCGTGCCGCACGGCTCAATGGTGACTGCGCCTTGCCTCGGCGTGCCGGGCAAGATCGGGCGTCTCGAAAACGTAGTCGTTCCAGGCCGATTCCGGAACCTGGCCGGCCAGATAGCATTCCAGCAACAGGCTTTGCTCGGGGTTGAGAGGCCTTGGTGCGCGCTCGTGATCCAGCCCCAGCGAGTGAAACAGGTTTCTTGTCAGGTCCGAGACAGTGAAGTGGATCGACATCTGCGTTCTCCTTTGGCCATTCAACGCCGAAGACCGGGCAAAGGTTTCAAAAGCACATGGCGGTAACGGCGGATTGATCCCGGCCCGTTGCGCCGCGGCTCTCGGCGATCGTCGGGCCTGCCGCATTGTTTTGGGGTTCGTCTCAATCTTGAAATAAAAATGTAATATCGAATTTACAGGAGGCGACCTAATACACTAGGTAAAGGTCTCTCCAGATTGAAAAGCTTGTAGAAATTAGACGTTACTCATTTAGCCAAAGCTTGCCGAAGTCAAGAACTGTAGTTCCAGGTTCTCCGCAACAAGGGCCAAGTCGTCCCGATGACCCGTTTCTGGCATCCCATGATGATCGCGCTGATATCGCTGGCGGCGGTTTTGTTCGGTACGCTTTCGTCCTACGCGGACAGCTGCGGCGCGATCAGAAGCCAGTTGCTTTCGGCTGGCCGCAGCGGCGGGGCGAGCCCGGAGCTTGCCCAGCTGCGCCGGCAACTTGCCGCCATCCAGACTATCGAGAGACAGCGACAGTGCACGGCGAAAAATTCGCTCGGTGGCCTCTTCAACGCTTGCGCCGACCTCGCCAGGAGCCGCACGGATGTGCAGCGCCGGATCGCTGCCGCGGGGAATTCGGGCCGGGACACATCGGGCCTGCAGGCGCGCTTCGTCGCGCTTGGCTGCGCGCCTTCGGCAAAGCAACGGCCGGCGCGCGCCGCGCCCGGCACCCAATCGGCGGGGGCCACACTCGGCGGCAATGCGATGCTGTTTTGCGTGCGCCTGTCGGACGGGTATTTCTTCCCGGCGCCAAAGTCGCAATTCGCCGCCAGCGACGATCTGAAGGAGACGGCCGATCAATGCCGTTACATCTGCGATGATCCCAGCGTCGACCTCTACACGTTGAGCGACGCCAGCCTCGAAACCGACCAGATGGTCGCGCTCGATACGCGCAAGCCCTATACCGAGCTGCCAGCGGCCTTCAGATACCGTGATGACGCGAATTTCAAGGCATGCGACGTCAAGCGCTATTACCAGCGGGTCACCGAACTGCGCGCCAGGACGGTGACGCCCGCCGACATGAGCAACGCCATCATTCCGCTGCCGACGGTAAAACCGGATCTTGGCACCCCGGATCTTGGCACCGTTGCAGCCGTTCCGGTGCCCGATGCCGAAACCCCGGGCGCTGCCCAGCACCAGTCGATCGAGGCCAGCAAGCGGGCGGTGCGCGTGGTCGGCCCGGCCTTCTTCCCTGCCGACTGAGCACCATTGGCGGAAGCCCGGCTGCCGCAAGCCTGTTGCGACCCGGCTGGAACGGAGGGGCGCTCATGGCGTTGTGATCGACATCAGCCAGGAGAAACGCCATGGCCACGTTCAGGGAAATGCGGGTGCTGGAGATCGTCGAAGACGGCTCGCTGACCACCGAACAGAAAATCGCTGAACTGCGCGACATTGAATCCGAGGCGCGCGGGCTGCAGCGGGCGGCCTCCGAGAGCCCGATGGGCGACGATGACGGCTGGCAGGACGATCTGCGTCAGGTTCGTTTCGCACTCGACAAGCTCGGTGCGAAAGAGCCGAAAAAGGGCGCCGCCTCGCTGTGAACGCAGGTTGATGGAATTGCTCTATCTCTTTGTCTTGATGCAATTCCGGGCGGAAAACCGCTACACACTTTTCCTGGAATTGCTCTAGTCGCAGACCATGCGAGCCCTCTTGCCGGGTTCGCTGACGTTCCTGCATGTGAGCGGTTTCACCGGGGCAGAGAGGGACGCTGACGCGGGCAACCTCGTCTGGTGCCGTCTGGGCGGCGCGGCATGCGTCATGACCCTGCGCTCTGAAAACCGCCTCGGCGGCTGTGGCGCCACCGGAAAGGCGCCGTTTTCGACCTCTGATGGCCCGTAGTTGACATTCGGTGGCGGGCGATCCCAGAAGCGCCGGACATCGAGCGGTCTCGGGATGACGACGGTGCCGTCATAACTGCGCGAGCAGCCGCTGCCGAAAAGCAGCGCCAGCCCCATGAAAAAAGGCACAATCCGTCCAAGCATCAGCAATACCCCTGCCGTTGCTTATATAGCGGCTTCGATCCCGCCGACAACCGGGCGGAACAACGCAGCTCGTGCTGGCCAATTTGTCTGACGAGTCCATTATGGTTAGCGGATCGTTAATGCTTCTCGGGCACATTCCGCCGACGAACCGCGGAGGAGGGTTCGGCCTTGGTTTTCGGGGTGGGGACGGCATGGCGGAAGCGGACGACACAATCGGCGCGCGCGGCAAACGCGGGCCTCGCAAATCGACGATGCATGGCGACGATACACCATCGCCCGCCACAGGTATGGATTCGGTCGATGCGCTTCGCCAACTGGTCGAAGCCGGTTCGGACTGGGTCTGGGAGACCGACGCCGAGCTGCGCTTCTCCTGGCTTTCAGAACACTATCAGGCAGCCACCGGCATCGATCCGGCAAACGTGCTCGGCCGGTTCCGCTTCGATTTCCTCAATCAGGTCCTGAACGGCGACCGCAGTGGCGCCGCGCATCTGGGGGATCTGCAGGCGCACCGGCCTTTTCGCGACTTCGTCTATGAAGTGAAAGGTGGAAGCGCCGATTGCCGCTGGGTTTCGACATCGGGCTTTCCAAGGTTCGACGGAGAGGGACGGTTTGCCGGCTATCGCGGCATCGGCCGCAACGTCACGGCATTGGCCGGCGCCTTCAAAAGTCCGGGGCAGGGACCATCGACGGACGGCGAACCCGACCAGCATCTGGCCGATCTCGAGCGGACGATGGACGCCATGCACATGGGCGTCGTGCTCCTCGACGCCAGGCTCGACACGCTGATCGTCAACAAGGCTTATCGCGACCTCTCCAGGATTCCGGACGGCGCTGTCACCGTCGGCGCTCCGTTCAGCCTGTTGATGGAACTCAACCGCCGCAACGGCATCTATGGCGACATCGAAGAACAGCAATGGCAGCGCTACCTCGCCGCCCGTATCGACGAGGTTCGTGCCGGCTCGGTCGCGCCGCGCGAGTTTGTCCATGCCAACGGCAGGACGATGATGTTCTCGGTGACGGCGCTGTCGGGGGGCAAGCGGCTGTTGACCTATTATGAGGTCACCGAGATCAAGCATCGCGATGCCGAGATCGAGAGCGCCAACGCCAAGATCGCCGAGACCTTCGCCAATCTCCACACCATGGTCGATCAGATGCCGATCGGTGTCCTCGTCCTCGATGCCGATATGCGCGCCGAAGTCATCAACCGTGCCTTCTACGATTTCTGGCAGATCGACGCCCGGCGCGCCGAGATCGGCTGCAGCTTCCGCGATCTGATGGATGCCAGCCGCGACATCGACCCGTTTGGTTCCGACGACGCGACATGGCAGCGGCATATCGCCGAGCGCGAGGCGGAAATCAGGGCCGGGACCGCCGGATCGCGGCAGTTCCCGCGCAATGACGGCCGCACGCTGATATCGTCGACGGCGCCGTTGGCCGGCGGCAAGCGGCTGATCTCCTATGTCGACGTCACGGACATGAAGGACCGCGAGGCCGAACTTGCCGATGCGCTGGAGAAAGCGCGGCTGGCGGAAGCGGTGATCAACGCCGTCAAGGATCCGATCTTCGTCAAGGACGACCATCTGCGCT
Source organism: Mesorhizobium norvegicum (assembly GCF_004919685.1). Lineage (GTDB taxonomy): Bacteria > Pseudomonadota > Alphaproteobacteria > Rhizobiales > Rhizobiaceae > Mesorhizobium > Mesorhizobium norvegicum. Next base: position 28,415 of record NZ_SMYZ01000019.1, read on the forward strand.
TCGTCTTCGTCAACGAAGCGTTCGCCGCCCTGTTCGGCCAGACGCCGCAAGCCATGCTCGGCAAACCCGGCGGCGATTTCCTCTCGACGAACGCTGTCGCGCTTTTCGAGCAGAGTGAACGGGACGTGCTTGCCAGCGGGCGCCCGTACGAAGTGGAAGAAAATTTCCAGGCCGATGGCGCCAGCCGTTCGCGCATCGTCAGGAAGAGCCGCGTCGGCATGGCCAGCGGCCGCAACTACGTTGCCGGTTTCCTGTTCGACATTTCCGATATGAAGCGCCGCGAGACGGAGGCCGAGGACGCGCGCAAGCATCTCGCCAGCGTGCTGGAATCCTTGCCGGCGGCCGTGATCATCTACGATCGCGACGACAGGTTCGTTTTCGCCAACCGCAAGATCCAGGATACGCTGCCGGCCTTGAAGCCGGCATGGCAGCCCGGCTGTACATTCCGCGAGGCACTCATCCTCGGCCATACGAACGGCTATTTCCGCAACAGCGGTGATCCGCAAGTCGACAAGCTCTACGACGGCGACCATGATCGCTGGCTGGACGCAATCCTCGCCCGCTACCGCTTGCCCAATTCCTCCTACGAGCGTCACAACCCCGACGGCCGCTGGTATCAGGTCTATGACATGCGGACCGACGATGGCACCTTCATCGGCGTGCGGGTCGACATCTCGGAGATCAAGAGCCGCGAGGCGGCGTTGCGCGACTCGATGCGCCAGATCGATCTGTTCCGGCACGTGCTGGACGAGTTGCCGGTGGCCGCCTTCATCAAGGCGCAAGACCTGAGCATCGAATTCGTCAACAAGGCCTGGTGCGCGATAACCGGCTTCGCCAAGGAGGAAGTCATCGGCCGCACCGACCGCCAGCTGTTCGGCGCGCAGGACGCCGATGGCTACAGTCAGGACGACACACAAGTCGCCGTGACAGGCGCTGTCAAGGAGGTCGAGGAACCCGTCACCCATCGCGACGGCACGGTTCGGCAATTGATGACACGCAAGAGCCGCCTGGTGGCGCTGGACGGGTCGGTGCATCTGGTGGGTTCCAGCACCGACATCACCGACGTCAAGGCGCGCGAGCGTGCGCTGGAAGAAAGCATGCGCGAGAACGAGGTGTTCCGCAGCCTGATCGACAATGTGCCGGTGTCGATCTACGCCAAGCGCTCCGACCTCAGGCAGTTCTACGTCAACAAGGGCTGGTGCGATCTCACCGGCTTCAGCAAGGAAGAGGCTACCGGCAAGACCGACATCGAGATCTTCGGGCCGGATGGCGAGGCCTTCGTCGACAGCGACCTTGCGGTGCTGCGCAGCGGTGAAACGCAAGAGGTCGAAGAGACCGTGACGGCGGCCGACGGCAGCGTGCGGCATCAGTTTGCCCGCAAAGGGGCGATGATCGCCTCCGACGGGTCGCTCTACCTGATCGGCTCGACCACCGACATCACCGAATTGAAGACGCGCGAGGCCGAGCTGCGCGAGGCGCGGCAGCGCGCCGTGCTCGCCGACCGCGCCAAGTCGGAATTCCTCGCCAATATGAGCCACGAAATCCGTACGCCGATGAACGGCGTGCTCGGCATGGCCGAACTGCTGGCCAAATCGGACCTCGACCCGAAGCAGAAGACGTTTACCGACATCATCGTGAAATCGGGCAACGCGCTGCTCACCATCATCAACGACATCCTGGACTTCTCCAAGATCGATGCCGGTCAGCTGGTGCTCGATCCGGCGCCCTTCAATCTTGCCGAGGCGATCGAGGATGTCGCGACGCTGGTGTCGACACGCGCCAAGGAGAAGGACCTCGAGCTCATCGTGCGCGTCGAGCCTCGTCTCGAGAGCCTGTTCGTCGGCGATGTCGGCCGCATCAGGCAGATCGTCACCAACCTGCTCGGCAACGCGGTGAAATTCACCGATGAAGGCCATGTGCTTGTCGACGTCACCGGCGAGAGGGTTCCAACCGGAACGAAGCTGACGATCTCGGTCACCGACACCGGCATCGGTATCCCCGAGGAAAAACTGAAACTGGTGTTCGAGAAGTTCAGCCAGGTCGACACCTCGTCGACGAGGCGGCACGAGGGGACGGGCCTCGGCCTCGCCATCACCTCGCGGCTGGTCGAGCTGATGGGCGGCGACATCGGGGTCGAGAGCGCCGAAGGCAAGGGTTCGACCTTCTGGTTCACGGTGACGCTGCCGAGGGCCGGACAGCAGAACGGGCGACGCATCATGCCGATCGACGTGACCGGCGCGCGCGTGCTCATCGTCGACGACAATGCCGTCAACAGGGCCATCCTGACCGAGCAGATGACATCGTGGACGTTCGATTCTTGCGCTGCCGAAAGCGGCGCCGAGGGCCTCAAGGTGCTGATCGCCGCCGCCGCTTATGGCGTGCCGGTCGATTGCGTCGTGCTCGACTACCAGATGCCTGAGATGAGCGGCGCCGAAATGGCGCGTATCGTGCGCAACACCGCCGGCCTTGCCGGCACGCCGATCATCATGCTGACCTCGGTCGACCAGTCGCTCGCCAACACCAGCTATCGCGATCTCGGCATCGATGCCCAGCTGATCAAGCCGGCGCGCTCTTCGGTGCTGCTGGAAACGCTGGTCGCCACCATCCAGCGGCATCGCCACAACACGAGCGGCAGCGACGCGCTGCCGCTCGCAGCCGACGTCGCTGCAAACAATGTTGCGCGGCCGCAGCCCTCTGCACCGTCCGAACAGCGGGCGCTGCTGCAGCCGCCTTCGATTCGCCCCCGGCCGCCCGTGGCGGGTGGCGGCGACAGGCTGGATATCCTGGTGGCCGAGGACAATGAGGTGAACCAGATGGTGTTCACCCAGATTCTCGGCGAGACCGGTTATGGTTTCGAGATCGTCGGCAATGGCCGCAAGGCGCTCGACGCCTTCGGCCGGCTCAATCCGTGCATGATCCTGATGGATGTCTCGATGCCGGAGATGAACGGTCTCGAAGCAACCGCCGCCATTCGCCGGCTGGAGGAAGAAACCGGCACGCATGTGCCGATCGTCGGCGTCACAGCGCATGCACTGAAGGGCGATCGCGAGCGCTGCCTGGAGGCCGGCATGGACGACTATCTGCCCAAGCCGATCAGTCCCAGGGCCCTGCTCGAGAAGGTCGAGCGCTGGGTCGGCGCCAGCCGCCAGGCTCAGCGCAACGCCGGGTAAGGGATTCTCGTCGCACCTGTTGGCGAGAAACCATGCGGAGATTCGTGACGCGTCCCGCGCGCAGCACCATGGTGCGATCGCACCATATCAAAACTGTGCCTGATCGAGACAATGACCACATTCGAATTCCGCTCTTCCCAGTTACGGGCGGGAGCAGCGACCGCCGGCATGAGACAGCGTCAACCTACCCCAACGGACCTGTTTTCGGCGATGGCCCGGCCACGACACCGTCTGGCCGAGAGCAACGCGCTCCCGTCCGGATTTTCTTTGCCGAGGCGGCGAGCCCGAAACCGCGGGCCGGCCCTGGTCTGAAACGGCGCAAGTGCCTGATTCCGGGAGCAAAGCCGGGCTCCGCCGCCAGCCCCGGCTGGCCGGCACTTTCCCCACCCCGACGACGCGTTACCGGGGTGACATCAAACTGTCATGCGACTGTAATAATCGAAGGCTATTGGCCTCAGCGGGCGCCGACTGACACTGGCGCCGAAGAGACCATCTTCCGAACAGGAGCAGGCCACATGAAGAAATTCCTCTATACGGCGTCGGCCGCGGCGCTTGCGCTCGCCGCGTCGTCCGGCTTCGCCGCCGCGCGCGACCAGATACAGGTCGCCGGATCATCGACCGTGCTACCCTATGCCAAGATCGTCGCCGAGCAGTTCGGCGAAACCTTCACCAACTTCAAGACCCCGGTTGTCGAATCCGGCGGCAGCGGCGCCGGCATCAAGGAATTCTGCAAGGGCGTCGGCGAAGACACCATCGATATCGCCAATTCCTCGCGTCCGATCAAGAAGGACGAACTCAAGTCCTGCGCCGACGCCGGCGTGAAGGAAGTGCAGGAAGTCCGGATCGGCTATGACGGCATCGTCTTCGCCACCGACATCAAGGGTCCGGACTGGGCGCTGGTTCCCGCCGACATCTACAAGGCGCTCGCCGCCAAGCTGGTCGTCGACGGCAAGCTCGTCGACAATCCGAACACCAAGTGGAACCAGGTCAATCCGAAGCTGCCCGATTGGGATATCGCTGCCTACATTCCAGGCGAGAAGCACGGCACGCGTGAAGTGTTCGAGACCAAGCTTCTTGACGCCGGCTGCGACAAGGCCGCCATCAAGGCCACCGGCATTGCCGACGACAAGGAAATCGGCAAGACCTGCATCGCCATTCGCAAGGACGGCAAGGCCGTCGACATCGATGGCGACTATACCGAGACGCTCGCCCGCATCGACTCCAACAAGACCGGTGTCGGCGTGTTCGGCCTCGCCTTCTACGAGAACAATGCCGACAAGCTGAAGGTCGCCACCGTGGAAGGCATCGTGCCTTCGACCGAGACCATCGCCACCGGCAAGTATCCCGTGTCGCGCCCGCTGTTCTTCTATGTCAAGAAGGCGCATCTCGGCGTCGTTCCCGGCCTCAAGGAATATGTCGAGTTCTTCCTCGACGACCAGATGATCGGCCCGGAAAGCCCGCTCGCCCAGTACGGCTTGGTCTCGGCTCCGGACGCCGAGCGCAAGGCTCAGCGCGACGAGTTCGCCGCCGGAAAGACGATGTAATCAAGCTACCGGACCAGGGCGCGGACCAAACCCGCGCCCTGGTTTCACCGCACGCCGCAATGGCGGCTGCGTTAGAATTTCCCTTGGGGTGGGTCCATGTCGTCCTTGCTCGTACTGGCCATCGTCGTTGTCATCGGCCTGGTTGCCTTTTTCATCGGCCGGCAGCGTGCCGCGGCCCAGGACAATGGCAAGGTCAAGCCGCATTCGCGTGCCCATTATCACGGCTGGTGGGCCTTCCTGCTCGCCGTCCTGCCTGCTCTTTTGCTACTTGCCGTCTGGGCCGGCGGCTCTTCGGTCTATCTTGACCGACACATTCACGCTGCCTTGCCCGAGCGCACCGTCGACAGCAAGGTTGCCAGCGAGGCGCTGGACGTCAGCCTGGTAAAGAGCCTCGCCAGGGGCCTGCGCAAACTCGATGCAGGCACACTGGCCGCGCTGCCTGCCAGCTTCGCCGAACTGCAGCCGCAGCTCGCCGCCAAGGGCGTGGCACTGGCGAGCGACACGCAGGACTACATGATCCCGATCGCCGTCGAGGCGAACAAGGTCCAGGACCGGCTCGGCCTGTTCGGTGCTGTCATCATTCTCGCTTTGTCGATCGCCGGCGCCTTCCATGCGCTCAGGCAGATCGCGCCGCGCGCCAGGGCGCGCAACAACGTCGAGAGGCTGATGCTGTGGGGGCTGCTCGCCGCCTCCACCATCGCCATCCTGACCACCGTCGGCATCGTGCTTTCGATGCTGTTCCAGACGATCACCTTCTTCGAGAGCGTCTCGCCGATGAGTTTCTTCTTCGGCACGGTCTGGGATCCACGTTTTGCCGCTGCCGGTTCGGGTGGCAGCCAGGGCCAGTTCGGCCTGATCCCGCTTCTTGCCGGCACGCTCTACATCGCCGCCGTCGCACTGCTGGTGGCGGTGCCGGTCGGGCTGATGTCGGCTGTCTACATGGCCGAATACGCAACACCCAGGGTGCGCTCGGTGGTCAAGCCGGCGCTTGAACTGCTGGCCGGCATACCGACCATCGTCTACGGCATCTTCGCCGTCGTCACACTCGGACCATTCCTGCGCGACCTGTCCGCGGCTCTGACCGGCGGTTCGCCCTTCATCCAGGGCCAGAGCATCTTCACCGCCGGCCTGGTCATGGGCGTCATGCTGATCCCGGTCGTGTCCTCTCTGTCCGACGACATCATCACCGCGGTGCCGCGCGCCATGCGCGACGGTTCGCTCGGCCTCGGCGCGACCCGCTCCGAGACGATCAAGCGGGTGATCCTGCCGGCGGCACTGCCCGGCATCGTCGGCGCCATCCTGTTGACCGCCTCGCGCGCCATCGGCGAAACGATGATCGTCGTGCTGGCGGCGGGCGTCGCCGCCAACCTCACCATCAACCCGTTCGAGGCGATGACGACCATCACCGTCAAGATCGTCAACCAGCTCACCGGCGACCTCGAGTTCAATTCGCCGCAGACGCTGGTCGCCTTCGCGCTCGGCCTGACGCTGTTCGCGCTGACGCTGGTGATGAACATCGTCGCGCTCTACATCGTGCGCAAATACCGGGAGCAGTACGAATGACCGACATCCCCATGGATACGATGGTCAGGGCCGCGGCCCATCCGCGCCGCGACATCGGCCTGAAGGCCCGCTACGCCGCCGAACGCCGTTTCCGCATCTATGGCGCCGTGGCGATTTCCGTCGGCCTGGCGTTCCTGGCCATCATGCTGATCACCATCGTCTCGAAAGGCTACACAGCCTTCTGGCAGACGACGGTATCGCTGCCGATCACGTTCGACGAGAAGGTGATCGATCCTTCCGGCAAGCGCGCCACCGATCCGAGCGTTCTGATCAAGGCAAATTATCCCAAGCTCGCCGAAAACGCGCTGGTCGCCAAGCTCGGCATCTCTCCTGATGACAAGCCGATGATCCAGAAGCTCAAGGGCTTCCTGTCGGAAGGCGCCCGCGTCCAGTTGCGCGACATCGTCGCAGCCGATCCGTCGGTCATCGGCACGACGCGCGACGTCAACATCCTCGCCGCGGCCAATCTCGACTCGGCTTTCAAGGGCCAGATCGACCTCAGTGTCGAGGAAGCGCGACGCAAGGTCTCGGACCAGCAGATCACCTGGATGAACAAGCTCAAGGCCGAGGGTGCGATGGCCGAGCACTTCAACAGCGGCCTGTTCACCTACGGCGCCTCCAGCCGCCCGGAAACCTCGGGCATGGGCGTGGCGATCATCGGTTCGTTTTATATGATGGTGATCGTGTTGCTTTTGGCGCTGCCGATCGGCGTCGCCGCTTCCATCTATCTGGAGGAGTTCGCCAAGAAGAACCGCTTCACCGACCTGATCGAGGTCAATATCAACAATCTGGCCGCGGTGCCGTCGATCGTCTTCGGCCTGCTCGGCCTCGCGGTGTTTATCAATTTCCTAGGCATGCCGCGCTCCGCCGCTTTCGTCGGCGGCCTGGTGCTGACGCTGATGACGCTGCCGACGATCATCATCGCTACGCGCGCGGCACTTGCCGCCGTGCCGCCGTCGATCCGCTCGGCAGCTCTCGGTCTTGGCGCCTCCAAGATGCAGATGGTGTTCCAGCATATCCTGCCGCTCGCCGCGCCCGGCATCCTCACCGGAACCATCATCGGTCTTGCGCGTGCGCTCGGCGAAACCGCGCCGCTGCTCCTGATCGGCATGGTCGCCTTCGTCGCCGATTCTCCGAAGACGCCTTTCGATCCGGCCACCGCGCTGCCGGTGCAGATCTATATGTGGGCGAACGAGGCCGAACGCGCCTTCGTCGAGCGCATGTCCGGCGCCATCATCATCCTGCTCGTCTTCCTCATGGCCATGAACATCACCGCGATCGTGCTTCGGCGTCGGTTCGAGCGGCGCTGGTAGAAAAAAGGCATTTTGGTATGAACATCATGACCGAACAGTCCCTTGAAAACGCAGTGGGCGACAAGATGAACGCCAAATCGAACGAAGTGATCAAAATGCGCGGCGACAAAGTCGGCGTGTTCTACGGCGAGAAGCAGGCGCTGTTCGATGTCAATCTCGACGTCCGCCTCAATCAGGTGACGGCGCTGATCGGTCCCTCCGGCTGCGGCAAGTCCACCTTCCTGCGCTGCCTCAACCGCATGAACGACACCATCGATTCAGCGCGGGTAACCGGCAAGATAACGCTCGACGAAGAGGATATCTACGACAAGAACATCGACGTCGTCGAACTCAGGGCGCGCGTCGGCATGGTGTTCCAGAAGCCCAATCCGTTCCCCAAGTCGATCTACGAGAACGTCGCCTATGGCCCGCGCATCCACGGACTGGCCAAGCGCAAGGCCGACATGGATCAGATCGTCGAGTCGAGCCTGAAGAAGGCGGCAATCTGGAACGAGGTCAAGGACCGCTTGCAGGAACCTGGCACCGGCCTTTCCGGCGGCCAGCAGCAGCGTCTGTGCATTGCGCGCGCCATCGCCGTGTCGCCCGAGGTGATCCTGATGGACGAACCGTGTTCGGCGCTCGACCCGATCGCCACCGCTCGCGTCGAGGAACTGATCGACGAACTGCGTCAGAACTATACGATCGTCATCGTCACCCACTCGATGCAGCAGGCGGCGCGCGTGTCGCAGCGCACCGCGATGTTCCATCTCGGCTATCTGGTCGAGGAGGGAGCCACCGACAAGATGTTCACCACCCCCGACGACAAACGCACCCAGGACTACATCACCGGCCGGTTCGGCTGAGTTCAGGCATACGAGGGACGAAGATCATGGGTGAACATACCGTCGCATCTTTCGATGAGGATCTGGAGCAGATCAGCCAGCTGATCCGCGACATGGGCGATCTCGCCCGCTCGATGGTCAGTGGCTCGACCAAGGCATTGCTCAATTCGGACAATGCGCTGGCGCAGCGGGTGGTTTCCGACGATGCCATCATGGATGCACGCCAGCGCGAGCTGGACGATCGCGCCATCACGCTGATCGCCAAGCGCCAGCCGATGGCCAACGACCTGCGTGCGGTGGTCGGTTCGATCCGCATGGCCAGCGACCTCGAGCGCATCGGCGACCTTGCCAAGAACATTGCCAAGCGCGTCGGCACTGTCGGGCTGAGCGTCACGCCGCGCGACCTGTCGCATTCGATCGACGGGATGGCGCAACTGGTGCTGATCCAGGTGCAGGGCGTCATCGACGAGTATGCCGCCGCTGACGCGGCAGCGCTCGCCACGCTCAGAAACAACGATGAGCGCATCGACGTCAAATACACCTCGGTGTTCCGCGAGCTCCTAACCTACATGATGGAAGACCCGCGCAACATCACGGCCTGCACGCATCTGTTGTTCTGCGCCAAGAACCTCGAGCGCATCGGCGACCATGTGACCAACATCGCCGAAAATGCCTATTATGTTTTGACCGGTACGCAGCTGCCCGCCAATCGTCCGAAGCAGGACGAGACGGCAATGTCCGCGCCGGCGGCATGACGACAGGGGTGACCAGCCGATGATCGCGCCACGCATCATGGTGGTGGAGGACGAGGAGCCGCTAGGCGTGCTGCTCCGCTACAATCTCGAATCCGAAGGCTACCAGGTCGAGGTGGTGACCCGCGGCGACGAGGCCGAGATCCGGCTGCAGGAGAACGTTCCCGACCTTCTGGTGCTCGACTGGATGGTGCCGGCGGTTTCCGGCATCGAACTCTGTCGTCGGCTAAGAATGCGTCCCGAGACCGAGCGGCTGCCGATCATCATGCTGACCGCGCGCGGCGAGGAGAGCGACCGCGTGCGCGGTCTGTCGACCGGCGCCGACGATTACCTGGTCAAGCCGTTCTCGACGCCGGAGTTCATGGCCAGGGTCAAGGCGCTGCTGCGCCGCGCCAAGCCCGAAGTGCTGTCCAGCGTGCTCAAGGTCGGCGACATCGTGCTCGACCGTGAATCGCACCGGGTCTATCGCAAGAAGAGCGAGATCCGGCTCGGACCGACCGAATTCCGCCTGCTCGAATTCATGATGCGCCATCCCGGCCGCGTCTTCTCGCGCAGCCAGCTGCTCGACAATGTCTGGGGCGAGACGATCTACATCGACGAGCGCACGGTCGACGTGCATGTCGGCCGGCTGCGCAAGGCGGTCAACAATGGCCGCATGCCGGATGTCATCCGCACAATCCGGGGCGCGGGCTACGCCATCCGCGAGGATTAGAGCTTGCTTGCGTCTTGGAAAAATCGGGACCAGGATTCAAAGTCAGCCATCAGGGCGACCGGCAACGACCGCAATTGGCTCGACCGGTAGTTATGCGCGGGGGCGGTTGCGCAATTTCCAGAGGAAAAAAATCAGGGCCGTTGCTCCGATCACATGAAGGAAGAACCAATCCCGAAAACTTATCGGATTCTCGGCAAACTTGATCCAATCGTATCTTCCTCTGATTTCTCCTGTGGCTAGCGCGTAGGCAATCATGCCAATCGTATAGGCGATCAGCGTCAGTATAAGGGCGATCGTACCTCTATTGACCATGCCGTACGCTACCTCAGCGAGATGAACGTTTCGCCATCAGCGGTCACTCCACTTCACAGCTTTCCCGGATCTGGCGCCCGCACTCAGGCGACATTCTTCCCAACCGAGCCAGCTCTCGCCTGCACGCCGGGTGCAAAAATCTCCTGGTCGACGAAGGTCAGTGCGCGCATGGCGCAGCCTTCGCGGATCAGCGGCAGTTCGTTCGGCTCGGTGTCGAAGGAAATCGATTTCGAGTGCTGGCCGCCGGCGGTCTGGGCAATCGCCTTGCGCAATGCCGGCTCGATCAGGTCGAAGGCGGCGGCGCTGACGCCGACCATGGCGACGGGTGCCGGATCGATCAGCGCGAACAGGCTGCCGAGACCGTAGCCGAGCGCTTCGCCGGCCTTGCGATAGGCCTCGCGCTCAGGCCCGTCCCTTTCGCGGGCCGCGGTCGCCAGGGCACGCATGTCGGCGTCACTGACATCGGCGACGGGTTCTGCGTCCTCACCCAGCTGCCTGGCGTTGCGCCAGATGGCGTAGTTGCCGGCATAGGCTTCGACGCAGCCGCGCCGCCCGCAGCGACACAGCGCACCGTTCGGCCGATGGATCATGTGGCCGAACTCACCGCCCGAGGAATGGGTGCCGGTGAACAACTCGCCCTTCAGCACCAGGCCCATGCCGATGCCGTGCGACAAAAGGATGGCGATGAAATCGTCGCGGTAGCGATCAGGATCGCGCCAGCGTAGCGCTATCGCCATCATGTTGCAGTCATTCTCCATGGTGGCGGGGATGCCGAACTCGTCTTCAAGTATGTCGGCGAAGGCGATATCCGTGTGCGGCGTGATCGGCGACCACAGCATGGCGCGGGCATGGGTGTCGGTAATGCCCTGGATTGCCAGCGCGATGCGGGCGACGCTGCGGACATCGAGATCGGGGTCCTCGAGACGGCGCCGCACGATTGCCGTGCATTCGCCGATCAGCGCGTCGCGCGACATGGTCAGCGTGTCCAGCCGGCGCTGTTCCTCGGCGATTACCTGGCCGGCATAGTCGATGACGGCGACGGAGAGAAAATTCAGCGACAGCACCACGGTCATCACCGCCGCCGCTTCCGGATTGAGGCCGAGGCCGACCTGCGGCCGGCCGCGCTTGAGCGAACCGGCCTCGCTCGGCTTGCTTTCGGTCAGGATGCCTTCGCCGATCAGGTCGGAGGAGATCGCCGATATGGTCGAGTGGCTGAGGCCCGTGGTCGCCGCGATCTCGGTGCGGGACGGTTGTCCGGCGCGGCGCACGGCCGCAATCACCATCGCCCGGTTGCGCCGGCGCAAATCGTCGTGGCGGATTCCGACCGACATGTTTCTTCAAGTCCTCCCGGTCGCCGCGGTTCTCCGTGCCCCTCGAACGCTGTCGGCAACGCAGTCAAATACTGGCAGAAGCCGCCCACTCTGTCATTTATTTATTCCGGGGCTCGAAAAAAATTCGCGAGCACATCAAAATCCATCAGAATCGATGTTGACAGCGTTCGGGTGTTGGACCAGTATTTTTTCGAGGCTCGAAAAAATAGAGCCTCTGTGCCGGCCTTCGGGTCAGTTTGGTCGCGCCATACGCGGCGCAGGGAGGATATTATGAAAAGATTCACAGCCGCCATCCTGGCGGGTGTCGCCATGTCGCTGACGCTCGCGTCGGTCGCGCAGGCGAAGGACAAGGTCATCGGCGTTTCGTGGTCCAACTTCCAGGAAGAGCGCTGGAAGACCGACGAGGCCGCCATGAAGACGGCGATCGAGGCCGCCGGCGACAAGTACATCTCCGCCGATGCCCAGTCCAATCCCGGCAAGCAGCTTACCGATGTCGAAAGCCTGATCTCGCAGGGCGCCAATTCGCTGATCATCCTGGCGCAGGATGCCTCGGCCATCGGCCCGGCGGTGCAGAAGGCGCTGGACGAAGGCATTCCGGTCGTCGGCTATGACCGTCTGATCGAGAACAAGGACGTCTTCTACCTGACCTTCGACAACAAGGAAGTCGGCCGCATGCAGGCCCGCGAAGTGTTCAAGGTCAAGCCGGAAGGCAACTATGTCTTCATCAAGGGTTCGGGTGCCGATCCGAATGCCGACTTCCTGTTCTCGGGCTCGATGGAAGTGCTCAAGGAAGCCATCGACAGCGGCAAGATCAAGAATGTCGGCGAGGCGTATACGGACGGCTGGCTGCCCGCCAACGCCCAGAAGAATATGGAACAGTTCCTCACCGCCAACGACAACAAGGTCGATGCCGTGGTCGCGGCCAATGACGGCACCGCCGGCGGCGTCGTCGCGGCGCTGACGGCGCAGGGCCTTGCCGGCACCGTGCCGGTCTCGGGTCAGGACGGCGACCACGCCGCGCTGAACCGCATCGCGCTCGGCACACAGACCGTGTCGGTGTGGAAGGACGCGCGCGAACTCGGCAAGAACGCCGCCGAAATCGCCTCGCAGCTCGCCGACGGCAAGAAGACGAGCGACATTGCCGGTGCCAAGGACTTCACGACACCAGGCGGCAACACCGTCAAGTCGCTGTTCCTGACCCCGGTTGCCATCACCAAGGACAATCTCAACGTCGTCATCGACGCCGGCTGGATCAAGAAGGACGAAGTCTGCGCGGGCGTCGCCGCCGGCACCGTCGCGGCCTGCAACTGATCTGGATCACGTCGAAATATCTGAACGCCGCGGCCCAAAAGCCGCGGCGTTTTCTCAAAAAGATTTGTGTTTCCGCATCACGCGGATAGCTTCGGGAGCAATTCCAGGAAAAGTGCGTAGCGGTTTTCCGTCCGGAATTGCGTCAAAACAAAGAGATAGAACGGTTCGGCGTTTCCGTGAAACGGTGAACCATTCTAGGCTGGGTTCCGGCATCCGCGTCAGACGGCCAGCCGGTGGGAGGAAATCATGACCGATACGACGTCCAACCCGCAGGCCGACACCGCGCGTGCGTCGGAGCTCGGCGCGGTCGCCCGGTTCCTGAAGGCGACCGAGATCGACACCCGCATGCTCGGCATGGTCGGCGCCCTGCTGATCATCTGGATCGGGCTGCATGTCATTTCCAGCCTGCGCCTCGGCGTCAATCCACTCGATTTCGACAGCCGCACCTTTCTGACGCCGCGCAATCTGTGGAACCTGTCGGTGCAGACATCGGCGGTCGCCATCATGGCCTGCGGCATGGTGCTGGTCATCGTCATGCGCAACATCGACCTGTCCGTCGGTTCCGCCGAGGGCCTGATCGGCATGGTGATGGGATTTGCCCAGGTGCATTTCCTGGTCCGGTTTGTCGGGCTCGAACTCGGCAATCCGTGGATCTGGGTCCTGGCATTGGTCATCGGCCTGGCGCTCGGCCTGCTGATCGGCGCCTTTCAAGGCTTCGTCATCGCCTATCTCGAAGTGCCCGCCTTCATCGTCACGCTGGGCGGCCTGCTGGTCTGGCGCGGTGCCGCCTGGTGGGTCACCAGCGGCCAGACGGTGGCGCCGCTTGATGCCACCTTTCAGCTCATGGGCGGTGGTCCGGCGGGATCGATCGGCGCGACCTGGAGCTGGGTCGGCGGGATCGTCGCCTGCCTTGCCGTGGGGTTTGCGCTCTTCAACGGGCGGGTGCAGCGCAAGCGTTTCCGGTTTCCGCTGCGTCCGATCTGGGCCGAGACGCTGCTCGGCGTCGTCACCTGCGCCGTCATCATGGGTGCGGTCTGGCTCGCCAATTCCTATCCCTGGCCGATCGGCATCGTGAACCGGTATGCGACCGCCAACAACATCACCATTCCCGAAGGCGGCCTGTTCATCGCTCACGGCATCGCCATACCGGTGCTGATGGCGATCGCCGTCGGGCTGGTCATGACCTTCATCACCAACCGCACTCGTTTCGGCCGCTATGTCTTTGCCATCGGCGGCAATCCCGAGGCGGCCAATCTCGCCGGCATCAACACACGCTGGGTCACCATGAAGGTGTTCATGATCATGGGCGTGCTGGCCACAATCGCCGCCGCGATCTCCTCGGCCCGGCAGAATTCGGCGACCAACGTGCTTGGAACGCTGGACGAGCTGCTGGTCATTGCCGCCGCCGTCATTGGCGGCACGTCGCTCGCCGGTGGCTCGGGAACGATCATCGGCGCCATGCTCGGCGCGCTGCTGATGCAGTCGCTGCAGTCCGGCATGGTGCTGCTCGGCGTCGACTCGCCGCTGCAGAGCATCGTCGTCGGCGCCGTGCTGGTCATCGCCGTCTGGCTCGACACCGTCTATCGCAAGCGCGTCTAGGAGGCATGGCCATGATTGACAAGATTGTTCCTGCAGCCACTGCGCTGATCGATATGCGCAACATCTCGATCGCGTTTGGCGGCATTCGCGCCGTCGACGACGCCTCGATCGATCTCTTCCCCGGCGAGGTCGTGGCGCTGCTCGGCCATAACGGCGCCGGCAAGTCGACGCTGATCAAGATCCTGTCCGGCGCCTACAAACGCGATGCGGGCCAGATCTTCGTCAACGGCCAGGAGGCATCGATTTCCAACCCGCGCGACGCCAAGAAATACGGCATCGAGACGATCTACCAGACGCTGGCGCTGGCCGACAATGTCGATGCGGCCGCCAATCTGTTCCTCGGCCGCGAGTTGATGACCGCCTGGGGCACGCTCGACGACGTTGCCATGGAGGCGGAGGCGCGCAAGGTGATGGGGAGGCTCAATCCCCGCTTCCAGCGCTTCAAGGAGCCGGTGATCAAGCTGTCGGGCGGCCAGCGGCAATCGGTGGCGATCGCGCGCGCCATCCTGTTCAACGCACGCATCCTGATCATGGACGAGCCGACGGCAGCGCTTGGCCCGCAGGAAACGGCGCAGGTCGGCGAACTGGTCAAGCAACTCAAGTCGGACGGCATCGGCATCTTCCTGATCAGCCACGACATCCACGACGTGTTCGAGCTTGCCGACCGGGTCTGCGTCATGAAGAACGGCCAGGTCGTCGGCACCGCGCGCACCACGGATGTGACCCAGGACGAGGTGCTCGGCATGATCATTCTGGGTAGATGCCCGCCCGGCGCCATTCCCGGACCGGGCGCGCTGAAGATCGCGGCCTGAGACCGCTGAAGATCGCGGCCTGAGGTCAGGCCAGGTCGCGGGTTGCCGGACACGTGATATGCCAGCCGTCAGCATGGCTTGGCCTTGCCATTGTGTTGGCGCGGCGACTTGCCCATAAAGGTCCCAATTCGCTCAGGGACCACATCATCCGTTGAAGAAGCTTTTTCCAATCGTCGCGTTCATCGCCGTTGCGCTGATCAGCATGACGATGGCGGGGTTCGCCTATTTCGCGACGCAGGAGGCCGCCCGCATCAAGTTCGAAGCGACGGCCGATGACGCGCTCAACCGGATCGAGAGCCGCATCGACCTGCATTTGTCGCTGCTGCGCTCGACGCAAGCCTTGTTCGACGCCCGCAACGGCGATATTTCCGGCAACGAGTTCAAGGCGTTCTTCAAAGCGCTCGATGTCGACAACAATTTTGCCGGCTTGCGCGGCATCGGCTATCTCAGGCTGGCGAAGACCGGAGACGAGGCGGCGGTCGAGCGCGATATGCTGCACGACCATGGCGTCAACCATCCAATCTATCCTGACACCACGCAGCCCTGGCGCGCGCCCATCGTGCTGTTCGAGCCGCTCGACCCGTCCAACCAGGGCAGCATCGGCTACGACATGTTCAGCGAACCGGTGCGGCGCGCGGCGATCGAAAAGGCGATGTCGGACGACCACCAGCACGCCAGCGGGCTGGTGCAACTGGGCCAGGACACGGGTGCCGCGCAGACGTTCACCGGCTTCCTCGTTTTCGTGCGGCTCAATATCGAAACCGCACCCGACGTCATCAATGCGTCCAGATCCTCCACGGCCGGTTTTCTCTATGCGGCCTTTCGGGCTCGCGACCTGTTCCAGACCGCGCTCAGCCGGTCGCCGCTGCTGCCGGTCAACACCGAAATCTACGATGGCGACGGTGCGGTGAACGGCGATAATCTGTTGTTCCGGTCGGAGACGCCCCCGGCTTCGACCTTCGGGGACAGGCTGCTGGTCACCCGCAAGATCATGGTGGCCGGCCGGCCCTGGACTGTCCTGTTCCGGCCGACGAGCGCCTTCTCGCAGCCGTCGTCGCGCGCCATTCCGGTGATGCTGGGGCTGTTCGGCCTGTTGCTGGCGGGCGCCATAGCGCTGGTGGCGCGGTATCAGGAGCGGGCCTATGAGGCGGCGTCGCGCTTGCACGAAACGACGGAAAAGAGCCTGCTCGAAAAAGACCTGATGCTGCAGGAGATGAAGCACCGCATCAAGAATTCGATCACCAGGGTGCTGGCGATCGCGCGCCAGACGGCATCGCGGGCCACCGACGTCAATGAGTTTTCCGCATCCTTCTCGGCCAGGCTGCAGGCAATGGCGGCGTCCCAGGACATGCTGACGCGCTCGCGCTGGCAGAAGGCCGATCTTGGCGATCTCCTGCGCATCGAGCTGGGTCAGGTGTTCGGCAAGGAGCTGCCCGAAGAGCTGTTGTCGGGGCCACAGGTGCTGCTCGACGAGACCACGACGCAAGCGCTCGGCCTCACCTTCCACGAACTGGCGACGAACGCGCTGAAATACGGCGAGGCCGGCAATTCAGTTGGCGCGCTCAAGGTCGACTGGTCGCTCGAAGGGCGCGGGCGCGACAGGACGCTGGCTCTCAACTGGCGCGAAACCGGGCAGAAGAAACTCGAAGCGCCGCCCAAGACCGGATTCGGCACCAAGCTGATCGATCTCAACGTCACGCGCGAATTGCGCGGCACAATCAAGCGCGATTTCCGGGCCAATGGGTTGAACGTGGAAATCAAAATTCCCCTGGCAAACTGACGGCGATCGTCAGGCGGCCAGGATCGAGCATCCAAACATCGAAAATCCGGAGGCCGGCGAGCCGGTCTCCGGATCAGGTTTCGATTATCGCCGAACTAGTTGCAGCGCGCCGTGTAGATCCGGCCGCGATGATCGCGATACTGGCAATAGCCATTGCGCAGGTTGCGCACCAGCAGGCCGGAACCGGCACCGACGGCCGCACCGATCAGCGCGCCCTTGCCGCCGCCGACCAGGCCGCCGACACCGGCGCCGATCAAGCCGCCGCCAACAACGTCCTGCTCGGTCGAGGTGCAGCCACTGACCGCGACCACAGCAACCATGGCAATAAGTATCTTCCGCATAGAGTCACTCCTCACTTTGTGTCCTCACTTTAATAAGCTCCAACCGCCATTTAGCATGAAATGGCGCCCGTTGCCCGCTCGAATTTATTGTTGGCTAAGATAGTCTTTTTCGGGGCGCGTCATGTTTGACGCAACCACGATTTTTGAAATCTCCAAGGATGCGTCGAGACGGCCGTCCGGGCCGACCTTCCACACCACCTGGTCGTAGTCATCTTCGAGCGCCGGGTCGACCGCAAGGCATTTGGCGACGATGTGTTCTGCCTGCCCCTGCACGTCTCCCATCGCGAACGGGCGTTCGGCGACACATTGGTCGGCGGTTTCGAAAACACTGACAGGGACTTGAAGCTCACGGCAATCGACCATCGTGTTCGAGCAGCCGATGACCAGCAGCAATGCGGCGATGTGTTCCATGGCGAAAACGTCCTCTCGCCACAGTAACGGTCCACATTCCGCAAAGTTCCTGCACTGCAAGACCTACCAGCGAATTAACATGGGAGAGACAAAGGGGCCGCAGGTGGCGCGGGGTCAGTAAGCCAGCTGGAAGAGGACCACCGCGACGATAACCGCAGCCAGACCCAGAGCGACGAGGCGCAACGAAGCGTGAGGAACAGCGGGCAGCGGTGGCGCGGATGCCTCGGAGTCTTCAAACTCGCCCATAGAGATCCGAGCGGCCTGTTCCAGTCTGTTCATGTCGGCAACCGTCAAGGCATTCCTCCCGCACCATGCTGCAAGTCCTGCTGCGGAAATGTTCGAAGATGCAACAGGTTCCAGCGGTATCTGGGAAATACAGCATCGGCTTTTATGGTGAATAGCCGGTTAAGGACCTGGTGCGGGTCGCTCAATCCGTCTCGAAATTGCCGTGCGGAACGACAAGGCGGTATTCGAGGCGACCAGCCGCGATTTCAAGCGTCGCCGTACCATTCAGCGACGCCGGCACGACCCGTTCGAGTGCTACACTGCCAAAACGCTTCTCGCTGCGCCTGTTATCATTGGCTCCGATCGCTTCGGCCCAGGTCAGAGACAGGGAGGTCCCAGTGTCGCCGGCGGTCAGGTTGGCTGTAACCTCGACGAATCCATCGGGCCGCGACAGGGCGCCATAGCTCACCGAGTTGACGGCGAGTTCATGCATGGCAAGGCCGATATGCAGGGCAGCGTTCGGATTGAGATAGGGGTTTGCCCCCTGAAAACGCAGGCTGCGCACCGGATCCCCACCGTAGCGGCCAACCTGGCCCGATACCAGTTCGCGAAGTGCAGCACCCCGCCAATTGGAAGAGGTCACGAGATCCTGGGACGAAGCCAGCGATTGCAGCCGGCCGCGAAAGCGTGTCAGGAAATCACCGATGCCGTCGGAGTAGCGTCCGGTCTGGGTGGCTATGCTTTGAATGATCGCCAGCAGGTTCTTCGAGCGATGACTGACTTCGCGCAACAGCGTCGTCAGGGTCTGCTCACGGCGTTTCTGCTCGGTCGTTTCGACCATCGTAGTGACGACGCCTTGCACCGTGCCGCCATCGCCGTGGTCGGCATCGATCCAGACTTGAAACCAGCGGATGCCATCCTCGACGGGAACGCCGATCTCGAGACGTTGCGGGTTGCCGGATGCGATGACGTCGCGTTTGGCCGCGCCGATGCGGTCGGCCTGCGCCGCCGGCAGGATGCCGTTGCTGTCGGCGGTGTCGGAAACCCAGGGCGCGCGCATGTTGCGCGCCCATACGGTTTTCATCTCGCGATCCTGGTAGAGAACGGAAATGCCGGCATTGTGCAACGCGTGGAGAAGAGCCCGTCCAAGCTGCATGCCGCTTTCGGCAGGATGCAGGGCGATGACTTCATCGCTTTGCACGTCGTCTTTCCTATCTCCGGTTCTGGAACGCATCTGCCAATCTGTCCACCCAACTCAGGCTGAACGGCTTACTGTTGAATGGGTTCCCAAAAGAGATTTCCCGCAAACCAGCCCCCAAAAGCGGTCCGCCGGACGGTGTCCTTTGCAGGATACCGCCCGGCGGTGGCTGGAAGCCGTTTGAGGGGTGCGGCTTCCAGTGTTCGGTCGCCGTTCGTCCTCACGATGCTCGTTTGAACAGGCCCGCAAGAAGCGAAATGACCAGGAACGCGAGGAAGATGAAAAACAATATCTGCGCTATGCCGGCAGACGTACCGGCGATGCCGCCGAAACCAAGCGCGCCGGCAATGATCGCCACGACGAGAAATACGAGCGCCCAGTAAAGCATGATCCATCTCCTTCGAATGGTGCGATGAAAACGTGGGTAGGTGCGGTTTGTTCCACCCTTTGCCGAAAAAGGCGATGCTTGCAAATCGTTCAGAGCAGGAGGCGCGGGAAATTCGCCGTCGCCGCCCGATGCGTGCATCAGGCGGCACGAAGTGAGGAATTGATGAATTGATGATCTGGAGAGAATCGGCGAGCGAGGCTATCGCCTTGGGTTCGTCAATTCTTCAATTTCTCCACTCTCCAATTCCCGACTATGCGGCGGCTTTCGCCTGACGGTCGAAGAACAGCGCCTGGCTGATCAGCGCTTTGACCATGTCGGGATTGAACGGCTTGGTGACCAGGAAGGCCGGTTCGGGACGCTCCCCAGTCAACAGACGCTCGGGAAAGGCGGTGATGAAGATGACCGGCACCGATGTCGACGACAGAATCTCGTTCACGGCCTCAATGCCCGAACTGCCGTCGGCAAGCTGGATGTCGGCCAGCACCATCTTGGGCCGTGTCTTGCCGAACATCATCACCGCCTCGGCATGGGTGCGCGCCGTTCCAACGACGCGGTGCCCGAGGCTCTCGACCATTTCTTCTATGTCCATGGCGATCAGCGGTTCATCCTCGATGATCAGCACGTCGGTTGCCACCTGACGGGATATCTCGTTGCTTGCCTGGGCAAGCAGCTCTGAAAACTCCTGGTCGCCGACATCGAGGATCTCGGCCGCCTCGTCCTCGCTGAAGCCTTCGACGGCAACAAGCAGGAAGGCCTGGCGCGGGCGCGGCGCAATTGCATTCAGATTGGCGGCGGCGCGCTGTTCCCATGCCGATTGCGCGTGCTCCTGTGGGACGCGGATGGCGACCGATGTGAACAGCTTGGCAAAAACCTTGTACAGAGCGATGCGGTCGCTCGATGCCTCGGGAAAGATTTCGACATCGGCGATGATGGCTTCGAGCATCGCGGCGACCAGCGCATCGCCACTCTCCTGCGATCCGGAAACGGCCCGCGAGAAGCGGCGCAGGAATGGCAGATTTGGCGCGATGGTGGCGGATAAGCTCATGGTAAGACGTCTCCCTCAGAATGACGTGATTGCATAGATTGCCGGTCAAGCTGATTGCAAGCCCGGTCAAACAACGCCGATCTTGAGAAAAAGTTCCGGCCTTGATGGAACTAATGCGTCGGGACGGCGTTTGAAGTCGGGATGGGCAACCAGACGAGGGTGTCGCTTGCGTTGTGTTGAGTAATATTGTGAGCGGCTTGGGCGCTGGGAATACAAGGGCAAAATGAAGGATATGACGAAAGATATTCTGGCTGGCGCCGAGAGCAGGCGCCGGAATGGTTCCGGTGACGCCCTTGGGCCGAACTCCGAAATCGGGCGCAAACTCAAACAATATTACGACGAGCTGGTCTCCGACGATGTGCCGGATCGCTTTTCCCAGTTGCTTAGCCAACTGGAACAGGCCGAACCCGCACAGAAGAAGGACTGAGGCATGGCCGCGGTCTCCCAAGGCTTCAAGACCGATCTGCTTGGGGCGATCCCAAGCCTGCGCGCCTTTGCCGTGTCGCTGACGCAAAACGCCGACAAGGCCGACGACCTGGTCCAGGAAAC
This sequence comes from Mesorhizobium norvegicum, assembly GCF_004919685.1. Classification (GTDB taxonomy): domain Bacteria; phylum Pseudomonadota; class Alphaproteobacteria; order Rhizobiales; family Rhizobiaceae; genus Mesorhizobium; species Mesorhizobium norvegicum. The sequence continues at coordinate 49,592 of NZ_SMYZ01000019.1, forward strand.
GCTGGTCAAGGCGTGGGATAAGCACGAAAGCTTCCAGCCTGGCACCAATCTCAAGGCGTGGCTTTTCACCATCCTGCGCAATGAATTCTATTCGCAGATGCGCAAGCGCGGGCGCGAAGTACAGGATAGCGACGGCATCATGACGGCCAGGCTTGCCGTTCATCCGGCCCAGCATGGCCAGCTCGACCTGAAGGATTTTCGCAGCGCCCTCGAACAATTGCCGGAGGACCAGCGCGAAGCCATCATCCTCATCGGTGCGTCGGGTTTCTCCTACGAGGAGGCCGCCGAGATTTGCGGTTGTGCGGTCGGGACGATCAAGAGCCGCGTCAGCCGAGCCCGCACGCGCTTGCAGGAGATCCTGAAGATATCAGGCGAAGACGAGTATGGTCCGGATGCGATTTCGACCCAGGTAACGGGCTCGCCGGCCAGCTGACCTGCGATCGCCAGGCGCGATCCGCAATGATCGGGATCGCGCTCAACCGGGAGAAGCGCGTCCGCAGGCTGCCGCCACCGCTTGCACGAGGTCTTCACCCGAATAGGGTTTGCCGACCAGCCTGACGCCCGGAAAGGATGCCTTGATTTCATCGGCATCCGAATAGCCCGACGCAAACACGAAAGGTACGCCTGCCGCGCGCAGCCCCGAGGCGAAATCGAGTGTCGAGGCGCCGCCCAGCATGAGGTCGACAATGGCCGCGTCGAATTGCGTGGCGACCTCCCGGCCATCGACCTCGGTCAGATCGCGGGCGATGACCACCTCACCGGCGCCATGGTCACGGCAAAGCTGCTCGACATCCATAGCGATGAGAAATTCATCCTCCAGGACGAGAATTCGCAATCCGTCAAGCAATGTGGGCACTGGCAAGGACTCCTTGAAACGCATGGAGTCATGATCGCTAATTGGCGTGCTGTCATTTAAAAAAGACATGTGGCCGGTGGCGGAACCTCAATCCTTGCAACGCGTTGAAACGCAGCTCTTCCAAAGAGCGGGCTTTCGAAGAGGGGTCGAAATGTCAGCCCAGAACAGTCGAGCCTTCTCCAGCCGCCAGCATTCTTGCGAGAACTGCCCATTGCGGCCGTTGCCGGTTTTCCGCGACTTCGAAGAACAGGAGCTGGCCTTCATCACTACATTCAAGAAGGGCGAACTCGCCGTCGACAAGGGGGCTACCGTGTTGGTCGAGGGCAGCCACAGCGCCCATCTCTACACCGTGCTCTCCGGCTGGGCGTTCCGCTACAAGCTGTTGCAGGACGGCCGCCGCCAGATCCTCAACTATCTCATGCCCGGCGATCTGATCGGCCTGCAGGGCAGTGTGATGGGCGAGATGCAGCATTCCGTCGAGGCCCTGTCGCCGATGCTGCTGTGCGTTTTCGAGCGCGAGTGTCTGCACGAGCTCTATCGCAATCATCCAGGGCTCGCCTACGACATCACCTGGATCGCCTCGCGCGAAGAGCGCATGCTGGATGAAAATCTGCTCAGCCTCGGGCGTCGCAGCGCGATCGAGCGGGCCGCCTATCTTATCGCCTTCATCGCCAGCCGGGCCAAGGTCGTCGGGCTGAACGGCAAGCAGTCCATCCAGATACCGATCACGCAACAACACGTCGCCGACACGCTCGGCCTGTCGCTGGTTCACACCAACAAGACGATCCGCAAGCTGATGGATCGCAAGCTGATCGTCTGGCGCGACGGCGGTTGCCAGGTCACCGATAGTGAAGGGCTCAAGCGCCTCGCTGGCTGGGAAGGGCTGGGCGAGGTGCGCCGGCCGCTGATCTGACGAAGCGCCTTTTTGCCAGAGCCAGCGGATCGGGTGCGCACGGATGCGTTTTCGGCTACTTTGTCCGCAATGCCGGAACCTTGAGGCGCGCGGCGCGTTTGAAATCGAGCAATCACAAGGAGTTAAGCCATGGCAACTGCCGCAGGAAAGACCGCAAACGACGCCCGCGCAAATGCGGACCTGGAAGCCGACATCAAGCAATTGAAGGCCGACATCGACAAGCTCACCAAGCAATTGGCCAAGACCGGCGAGCATGGCTATGGCACTGCCCGCCGCGCGGCCACGGAAGGTGTCGAGCAACTGCGCGCGCAGGGCGAAGCAGCCTTTGACAGTCTGCGCAGCAACGCCAAGGACATCGAAGCGCAGATGATGGCCAGCGTGCGCGAAAAGCCGGTGACGTCCCTGGCGATCGCTGCCGGCGTCGGCTTCCTCTTCGCGCTCATCGCGCGTCGCTAGTCGCATTGCAGATGGGAATGCTGGCATCCCTGATTTCGGGTCTCGCCTCGGGCGAAACCGTTGCCGCCGTGCGCCGGGCGCGCACGGCGGCAATCGTCTATGGGCTCGCCCTATCGGCAGCGCTCTGTGGTCTCGGCTTTCTGGTCGGGGCAGCCTATATCTGGACGGCGATGCGCTATGGGTCGCTTGCCGCCGCACTGGGCCTTGGCGCGGGCTTTCTGGTGCTGGCCGGACTGATCCTGCTGATTTACCAGATATCGGCAGGCTCGCGCGCCCGGCGCCGGGCGCAACGCCGCAATGCCGACATCAAGGCGATCGGTATCGCCGCCGCACTCGCCGTGTTGCCGACGCTGCTCAAGGGAAAAGGCGGTCTCGGCGTCATTCTGGGCCCAGCCGTGGCGCTCGCGGCTTACGCGATCTACCGCGAGAACGTGAAATCCGACGATCCAGATGAGAGCGAGCGGAAATAGAGCTGTTGGGAGGTCACTTCGACAGATCTTCCAGCGGCATCGATATTTCGGCAAACACGCCTTCCGGCCGGAACTCATGGGTCACTTCGCTTGAAATGACCTTGGCAAGGCTGCGGCGGATGAGGATCGAGCCGAAGCCGTGCCGTTCCGGCGGGGCGACTTGCGGGCCGCCGCTTTCGCGCCAGGTCAGCACAAGGCGCCGGGCCCCCTTCCTGCCTTGCGTTTTCCAGCCGAGATCGACCTTGCCTGATACCACCGACAGCGATCCATATTGCAGTGCATTGCTGCCCAGTTCATGCAGGATCAAGCCAAGCCCGACGGCCTGGTCGGGCGACAGCAGCAAGTCGTCGCCGGAGATCGTCATGCGCGGCTGCTCGGCCGTTTCGAAAGGCCTGACCTCGATCTGGACGAGTTCACGGATGCCGATGCCGCGCCATTCGCGGTCCGACAACAGATTGTGGGCGATGCCCAGAGCCTGAAGCCGGGCACCGAAGGCCTCGAGGAACTGGCTCGGCTGGCGGGCATGGCGCACGGTCTGCGTCGCCAGCGCCTGGACGGTCGCCAAAGTGTTCTTGACGCGATGGTTGAGCTCGCGCAGCAGCAGCCGTTGCCGCTCGTCGCCAAGCTTGCGCTCTGAGATGTCGTAGTTGACACCGAAGATCAGCGTCGGCTTGCCGTCGCCGTCACGTTCGATGACACGGCCCCGCGTGGCGAGCCAGCGCGGCGGATGAAAGCCCTTCACCCGGTATTCGCCGAAATAGTCGTCGCTGCCGGTCAAGGCGTCGCGAAAGCGGGTTTCGGTCTGGTAGACGTCGCGCGGATCGATGGCGGTGAGGATGTCGCGTGCCCGCAGCCGGTTCGAGCGCGGCAGGTTGAACAGCTCCGACAGCAAGGTGTCGCATTCGATGATGTCGGTGCGGATGTCCCAGGCCCAGCTGGCGAGCGACGCCGCATCGAGCGCGATGGCGCGTCGCTTTTCCTCGCGCACCAGTGCGGCCTCGGCGATGGCGCCGCTGCGGGTCGCATCCTTCAAGATGAACAGGCTGGCGGCAAGGCCGGCGAGCGCCTTCAGTTGGTCGAGTTCGGCGCGGGATGGAAAGGCATGCGGCTTGCGGTCCAGCACGCACAGCGTGCCGATGCGGGCACCTGCCACGACCATCGGCGCGCCGGCATAGAAGCGGACATGATGCTTGCCGGTGACCAGCGGGTTGGCCTTGAAACGTGGGTCCGTCGTTGCATCCGCCACCACCATCGGCTCTTCGCCGGCGGCAATCGCATGAGCGCAGAAGGAGATGTCGGTCGCGGTTTCGGTCTCGTCCAGGCCGAAGCAGGATTTGAACCACTGCCGCTCGTCGTCGACGAGCGTGACCAGGGCGATCGGCGCCTGCATCACCGCCGCGGCAAGGCTGCTGATGCGGTCGAAATCCGGGTCGGCAGCCGTATCCAGCATCTCCAGCCCGTGCAGCACGGCCAGCCGGTCTTCGGCGCTGACCGCCCGCGCAATTTCGGCCGGCAGATCCGGCACTGTTTCCGCCTTGTTATTCACCCAGGTCCCCGTTGCCCCGTCTTGGTCTTCGCCGTCGCTTCGCCGGTCTGTCGGTCCAGAACCAGCCGATCGGTCGGAACCATCCTAGCGAGGAACCGTTACCCGACCATGTTGTTTTGCCGGACACGCCGGCTGGCGCAAACCGATCCGAGGGCCGACCATGGTCAAGATCATTCCTGAGGACAAAGCCCGTCAGGGGCGCTGGGGCCGGCATGGCCTGCGCATTCTGATCGCTGCGTTGCTGCTGGCGTTTGTCGCCTGGGGCGCCGCCGAGATTTATGGCGAATTGATCAAGACGGACACGACCCAACAGGGCAGTGCTCCCAGTGGCTAGCTTGTCGGCTGCAATGGGTTCGAATCGCATCAGGCAGCCTTCGCCTCGGCGACGCTGGCCGGCACCAGGACATTGAGCGCGCCCGGCTGGATTTCGATCGTCGTTTCACGCTCAAGCCTGACCAGTTCTCCATCCATCACGGCGCGGAACTTCCGGTCCCCTGAATGGATTTTCAGGACCGTTCTGTCCGCCTGATGGATTTCGACATGTTCGTTGTCGCGCCATTTGCCGCGCGCCATGTTGAAGAAGAACTTGACCAGTTCGGCGCGCTGCTGCGCCACCGTGACATAGACGCCAAGCACGCCGCCCGCCGGGTTGTCGGCGTAAGGCAAGTGGCCTTCGCCGAACAAATTGTTGGTGATGCCGATGCCGGTGATGCGGGCCGCTATCTCGGCTTCGCCGATGCTGAGCGTCACGTTCATCGCCGGTGGATTGTTGATCGTCGCCCAAGCCGCCTTGGCCGAGGCGCGGATCTTTCCCAGGCGAGAACCGAACTCCATCTTCTGGCGCAGCTGCACCATCTTCGCATGCATGCCGATCGAGAACTGGTGAACGAACGGCCGGCCGTTGGCGGTCGCTATGTCGACCGCGATGATTTCGCCGTCAGTGAAGGATTTCAGCGCGGCATCCAGGGACTGCGGAATGCCCAGCCCGCGCGCGAACAGGTTCATGGTGCCGGCCGGCAATATGGCAAGCGCCTTCTTCGTCCCCATCAGCCGGGCGGCGGCGGCGGAAATGGTTCCGTCGCCGCCACCGGCCAGCACGACGTCGACGGAGCGGCGTGAAGCCGCGCTGTCGAGCGTTTCCACCACGTCCTTGCCGGCGACAATCTCGATGCTGAGAGAGTGACCTGCCGTCTCCAGCGCCTGGCGCATCCTGTCGGAGAAAGCGGCAAGGTCAGTGGTCCGCAAGGTGCCGCCGTCCTGGTTCAGCACCGCTGCGAATTTCATGCCCTACTCCGTTATTCGACCATGGTCGGACCGGGACAAAGACAAACCCAGCCACAGGCTGCAACGCGGCGAGGTGGGAAAGGTTCCGTGTGCGGCGAAATCCGCGATCGGTCTTAAGGCTGTGGCGGAGACGCCTGTTGATTTCGTGCCACGGACTCCGCGGCTTTTTGTCGGAACAACAGCATGCTCACGACGTTGTGAACTGTAGAAGCTGCCGCGTCAGATCTCCCCAGCGACGGGTTCAACCGGGCGCGGCGTGCACGAAATCACGCATCAGGAGAGACTATCATGATCCGCAATCTTCTAGCCACGACCGCACTCGCAACGCTGATCGCGACCGCAGTCCATGCGCAGAACGCGACAACGCCGGCACCAGCGGACGCGCCTGCCGTTCAGGAGCCTGCCGCCGCCGCTCCCCTGCCGCGCGCCGAGGGCAGCATTGTCACCAATATCATCGGTGAGTCTGTCTACAACGGCACCGGCGACGATGCCGAGAGCATCGGCAAGGTCAGCGACGTCGTCTTCGACAAGGACGGCCAGGCGAAATCCGTCGTCATCGGCGTCGGCGGCTTCCTGGGTGTCGGGGCGAAGAACGTCGCTTTCGACTATGACAAGCTGCAATGGGCCGAGAAGAACGGCGACCGCTGGCTGGTCGCCCCGACGACCAGGGACGAGCTGACGGCGCATCCGGAGTTCGACAGCAAGCCTTATGGTCCGGCCCCAGCACCTGCCGCATCGACCGATGCAGCCGCTCCGACGGCGCCCGCAACGACGGACACCGCGCAGAAGCCTGTCGACCTGAATGCCGCGCCGGCGGAACCCGTGAAGCGCGCCGACGGCAACCTCGCCACCAACATCATCGGCGAAACCGTCTACAACGGCACCAGCGATGACGCGCAGAACATCGGCAGCGTCAACGACATCGTTCTGACCAGGGAAGGCAAGGCCGAGTCGCTGGTCATCGGAGTCGGCGGTTTCCTTGGCCTCGGCGCCAAGAATGTCGCCTATGATTTCTCCAAGGCGCAGTGGGCGGAGAAGAACGGCGACCGCTGGCTGGTGGCCCAGACCACCAAGGAAGAGCTGCAGGCGCAGCCGGATTTCAACCGCAAGGCCTATGATCCGGTGCCGGCAACGATGGCTTCCAACGAGCCGGCGGCAACCGCTCCGGCCGCCGTGCCATCCGACACGACGGCTCCCGCTGTCGCGCCAGTGGACAACACGGCAGCGGCTCCGGCGGCCCCTGATGCCTCGGCTCCCGACCAGACGCAGACGGCAGCTATCGACAAGTCGACGCTGACGGAAATGCCGGTTGGCGAGATACGTGCCGACGATCTGAAGGGCACCGCTGTCTACGGCGCCAACGACGCCAAGGTCGGCGAGATCGGCGATGTCGTGCTGACGCCCGACAACAAGACCGACGCGGTGATCGTCGATGTCGGCGGCTTCCTCGGCATTGGCGAAAAGGAAGTCGCGGTCGGCGTGGATAATCTCAAATTCATGACCGACAAGGACGGCAAGAAGTACCTGTACACGACCTTCACCAAGGAACAGCTCGAGGCGCAAACCGCCTATGACAAGGGCAGTTATGCGGAGAAGCGGGACCAGCAGCGCTTGATTGTGAAGTAGGGCAGTAGGGCAGTAGGGTTGGACCGTCGTCGAACCGGTTCGGTTCCCTACTGCCTTATTCGCGTACTGCCCTAGCGACATGGCCGACAACACCGTGCTCCGTCAGCTCTGCCAACGCCAACGACTGGTCGAGATGTTCGGCCCGCCAGGCGAGAAGCCGTTCGGCGAACTCCAGCCGCGCGGCGAGATAAGCCGGGTGCTTGGCCAGGTTGTTCAATTCACCCGGATCTGTTTCCAGGGCGAACAGCAGTGGCGGCAGGTTGCCGCCGAAATGCACATATTTGAATTTTTCCGTGCGGATCACAGCGAGGTTGCACTGCCGCGAGCCGATGCTGAAATGCGCTTCGGCATCGCCCCCGGCAATCGAGCGGAAGTCGAACTCCCAATGGGCGGCATCGCGCCATGACGCAGGAATTCCACCGCTCAGGAATGGCTTCAGCGAATAGCCATCGAGATGTGGTGCGGGGTCTTCGCCAAGCAGGTCGAGAAGCGTCGGCACAATATCCACCGCTTCGGTGAAGCGATCGACGCTGCCGCCGGCCGCCTTGCGGTGGCTGGGATCGCGGATGATCAGCGGAATGTGGTAGCTGCCGTCGAAGTAGCCGCCCTTGCCCAGCATGAAATGGTCGCCCATTATCTCGGCGTGATCTGACGTCAGCACGATGATGGTGTCGTCCCACGCGCCCGCGTCCTTGACTGCTTGCCAGACGCGGCCGAGCTGCGCGTCGACCTCGGAGATCATGCCGTAATAGATCGCGCGGATGCGGCGGAAGTCGTCGTCGCTCCAGTCGTGCACCTTGCCACCGGCGTCGGGACGGAACCTGGCCTGCTTCTGTCGGCCAATGTCATAGGCGAGGTAGGGATGGCTTTCCGCCTCTTCCTGCCAGCTTGCCGCGCGCCGGAAGGCCGGGCCATCGGCAGGTTGATACATCGTGTTGTAGGGTTCCGGCACAATGAAGGGCGGGTGCGGGCTGATGAAGGAAAGATGCGCGAACCATGGCGCGGCGTCGTCCTGCTCGCCAAGCCAGCGCGTGAATTCGCCGGTCAGGAAGGCGGCCGGAGTCTCGTCGCTGGAATAGACGGGCGGTGCATTGCTGACAGCGCCGGCCTTGTCGCCGTTCACCGGTCGATGGATGTCGGGAGATCCGGCGCTGGTGTCGATACCCCTCTGCTTCAGCCAGGACAGCCACTGTTTCTGATGTTCGGGCAGCAACTGGCGCACCGTAAAGCCCGGCAGCACGCCCTCATAGCTTTGCAGCCGCGGGTCGCCCGGCGCCAGCAGGCGCGGGTCGAGCGAGACGTCGGTGTAGCCGAACAGCGTCGGATCATAGCCCAAACCGCGCGCGTGCAGCGCGATGTTGCCGTGACGGGCGTCGAGCGGCGTGCCATTGCGGCAGACGCGGTTATTCATCTGGTAGAGGCCGGTGTAGAGACAGGCGCGGGCCGGCGAGCAGGGCGCCGCGCCGCCATAGTGCCGCTTGAACAGCACACCCTCTGCGGCCAGTGCGTCGGCATTCGGCGTCTTCACAACCGGATGGCCCGCAGACGACAAACAATCGCCGCGCCACTGGTCGCATGTGATCAGCAGAATATTAGGCCGCCTGGTTTTTCCAATCACGCGCGATACCTTGTCCTGGAATGGTCGAACGCCGCTCATGGAACCGAATTCTGGTGCCGGCGCAAGCCTGTCTTGGGGGTCAATTGGTGAACAAACTTCTTTCAATTGTTCACTTTTACAGCACAGTCCATTCTGTGTTTGCCGCCTTTGCCCAAAGCGGTCGCGTCCTCATATTGGCGTGGACAGCGGCGAGAGCCGCACAAGCACCAACGGAAGGAGCAAGACAATGCTCGACCAGATCAAAGGCCTGCATCACGTCACGTCGATGGCGAGGGATGCCCGCCAGAACAATGAGTTCTTCACCAAAAAGCTCGGCCAGCGCCGGGTCAAGAAGACCGTCAATTTCGACGCGCCTGATGTCTACCACCTCTATTACGGCGACGAGGCCGGGACGCCCGGTTCGGTGATGACCTATTTTCCGTTCCCCGACATCGGCAAGGGCCGGCATGGCGTCGGCGAAGTCGGCACCACGGTCTACTCGGTGCCGGAAGGCACGCTCGCATACTGGGAAAAGCGTTTTGCCGATGAGGGCGTCACCGGCCTGTCGCGCGAAGAGACATTCGGCGAGAAGCGTCTGGCCTTTGCCGGACCGGATGGCGACGGTTTCGCGCTGGTCGAGGACAAGGCTGACGGCAGAGCGCCATGGGCGAAAGGCGGCGTCCCTGTTGATGAGGCGATCCGCGGCTTTCATTCCGTGTCGCTCCGGTTGAAGGATGGCGGTGCCACTGAGGAGCTGCTGAAGTTCATGGGCTATGAGGAAGTCGCCAAGTCCGGCAATGTCAGGCGGCTCGCCTTGAAGAACGGCAACGGCGCCGATGTCGTCGATATCGAATCGCTGCCGACCGCGGCCTTCGCCGATCTCGGCGCCGGCTCCGTCCATCACGTCGCCTTCGCCGTCGAGAACCGCGCCAAGCAGCTCGAAGTGCGCAAGGCGTTGATGGATACCGGCTATGGCGTGACGCCGGTGATCGACCGCGACTATTTCTGGGCGATCTATTTCCGCACGCCGGGCGGCGTGCTGTTCGAAGTCGCCACCAACGAGCCGGGTTTCGATCGCGATGAGGACACCGCTCATCTCGGCGAGGCGCTGAAGCTGCCGACGCAGCATCAGCACCTGCGGCCCTATCTCGAACAGCATCTGCAGAAGCTGGAAGGCTGAGGCCATGAGCAAGGACGCTTACATCCACAAGCTGCTGCCCGGTTCGTCGGGCGGTCCGCTGCTGTTCATGTTCCATGGCACGGGGGCCGATGAGAACCAGCTTCTATCGCTGGGGCGCGATCTCGCGCCCCAGGCAACCATCATCTCGCCGCGCGGCGATGTGTCTGAACATGGTGCGGCGCGCTTCTTTCGCCGCACCGGCGAGGGCGTCTACGACATGGACGATCTGACACGGGCGACGGACAAGATGGCGGGCTTCGTCAAGGCCCATGTCGAGGCGGCGAAGCCGTCGGTCGTGCTGGGTCTCGGCTATTCCAACGGCGCCAACATCCTGGCCTCGGTGGTGTTTGCGGCACCAGCGCTGCTCGATGCCTCGGTGCTGATGCATCCGCTGATTCCGTTCGAACCGAAGGTGAAGGGCAGTCTCGCCGGCCGCCATATTCTGCTGACCGCCGGCAAGCGCGATCCGATCTGCCCGCCGAACCTGACGACGCGGCTCGAAGCCTATTTGCGTGCCGACGGCGCCGATGTCACAGTGGAATGGCATGAAGGCGGGCACGAGGTGCGGCCAAACGAGATCGAGGCGGCGCGGCGGTTCTTTGCCGGTGCTGCCCAAGGAGTATAGCGATGCCTGACCAACTGCCTGAGATCGAACTTGAAGATCGTGGTTCCAAGGGTCGCTATGTCCTGCGCGGACCCGGTGGCGCCGAGGCCGAGATGACCTTCACCAAGATCGGCGAGCACCAGATCATCATCGACCATACCGAGGTGCCGGACGCATTTCGCGGCCAGGGTGCCGGGCTTCGGCTCGTCACCCGCGCCGTCGAGGATGCGCGCGCGGCAGGCAAGAAGATCATCCCGCTCTGCCCCTTCGCCAACGCCCAGTTCCGCCGCCATCAGGAATGGGCCGACGTGCTGAAGCAATAGGATTTCGTCGCTCGGAAACGGCGCGGCAAGCGGCTGCCACCCCATCGGGATGGCTTTGGCATTTGCGCGGGTGGCGCATCCTGCCTAAGTAGATATGGTGTATCTCAGCCCCTTGCCGACAAACGAACCGAATGATCCCCCTATGACCGAAACCGACCTCGTTCCCGTCTTCGACGGCCACAACGATACGTTGCTCAGACTCTACCAGTCGAAAGACACGGACGTCGAAAAGCTGTTCATCGAGGGGAAATCGGGCGGCCATATCGACCTGCCGCGCGCGAAGGCCGGCGGCTTTGCCGGCGGCATGTTCGCCATCTTCCCGCCGCCTGTCGAGAAATCCAGGCGCAGCGCCGTTCCGCTGGCGCCGAGCGCTGCCGAGCCGCTGCCGCCCGAGGTTCCGCGCAATGACGCGCTGACCTCGACGATCGCGATGGCCTCGATCCTGTTTAGGCTGGAACGAGCCGGAGCGCTCACCGTCTGCCGCAGTGCCGGCGATGTGCGCAACGCCATGGCGCAGGGTTCGATCGCTGCGGTGTTCCATATCGAAGGGGTTGAGGCGATCGATCCCGAGCTTACCATGCTCGACGTGCTGCATGCCGCCGGCCTGCGCTCGCTCGGCATCGTCTGGAGCCGGCCGAATGCTTTCGGCCACGGCGTGCCGTTCCGCTTTCCGTCCTCGCCCGACACCGGGCCCGGCCTGACCGATGCGGGCAAGGCGCTGGTCAAGGCCTGCAACCAGTTGAAGATCATGATTGATCTCTCGCATCTCAACGAGAAGGGTTTTCGCGACGTCGCCACGCTCAGCGATGCGCCGCTGGTCGCCACCCATTCCAACGTGCATGCGATCTGCGGCCATTCGCGCAATCTCACCGACTGGCAGCTCGGCGCGATCCGCGAGTCAGGCGGCATGGTCGGGCTGAACTTCGCCACCGGCTTCCTGCGCGAGGACGGCCGCATGAATGCCGACACCAGCCTCGACATCATGGTGCGCCATGTCGATTCGCTGCTGCAGGCTTTGGGTGAAGACGGTGTCGGCCTCGGCTCCGATTTCGACGGCGCCATGATCCCGGCCGTCATCGGCGACGTCGCCGGCCTGCCGAAGCTGATCGATGCCTTGGCGGCGCGTGGCTTCGGCCGCGCGCTGATCGAAAAGATCGCCTATCGCAACTGGCTCAATATGCTGGAAAAGACGATTGGGTAGACCCAGGTCGCACTAGACACCCATACGCTTCAGCCAGTCCTTGCCGACACCGCGATCGCGGATGATCGGCAGCGGATCTTCCGAATCGAGCCGCGCGCAGATGCGGTAGACCTCGAGCGTCTCGGAGGTCATCTCGTCGCGTTTGTAGAAGAACATGGCGGCGGCATAGCGCGTGCGGCCCGACCATTTTTCGCCGAGCGGCGTGTTGACCAGCTCCCACTGCTCGGCTGCTTCCCCATCTTCTTGCTGCTTGTCGGCTTCGTCCGTCATGGTCAGAAATCCGCCGGTGGATTGGCGGTGCGGCGGTCGAGCTTGATGAACGGCCGCGCCACCACCTTGGCCCGCTTCATCAGCTTCTGGTACTGCAGTTCGCGCATGGCGTAGATCTCGACCCAGAGGTCCTCGACCATGGTATCACCGTACGGCCGCGCCAGCGAGGCGATGGCGATGTTGCGCTTGGCCATCGGTGACCACATGGCGGCGCTGACCAGGCCAACCTCTTGGGCTTTCCTGTGGTAGACGATGGCGTGTTCGGCCGGGATGTTGCCTTCGATCTCCAGCCCGACCAGCACATAGCGCAATTTGCGTTTCGCTCTCGCCTCGAGGATGGCACGGCGGCCGTTGAAATGGCCCTTTTCCAGGTCGATCATGAAGCCGAGCCCGATCTCGTCAGGCATGCGCAGGCGGTCGGCGCGGATGGCGTGCTCGGCGGTTGTGAAATCCGCATTGGCAACGATCAGCCCGGCCTCGAGACGGGCGCGGTTGAGCGCGGTGTAGCCGATGGCGCGGATGCCGCGCGGTTCGCCTGATGTCATCAACCGGTCCCACAGGCTCAGCGCCTTGTCGGCTGGCACGAACAGCTCGTAGCCGAGATCGCCGGTAAAGCCGGTGCGCGAGACGGTGACGGTGCCGCCATCATGCGGGAAATCGGCCAGGTCGAATATTTTCAGCTTCTCCACGCCGGCGAAGCCGGCATCGCGCAACACCGCAAAGGATGTCGGGCCTTGCAAGGCGAGGCCTGCAACGGCTTCAGTCTCTTCCTCAACGATCACATCGAAACCAACGGCGCTGTCGAGCAGCCATGGCAGATGCCGCTCCTGCGAACACAGTCGGAAGTGGCTCGGCGACAGGCGGAACAGTGTGCCGTCGTCGAGGACAAAGCCTTCGTCGTCGCACCATGCGGTGTAGTGGACACGGCCGGATTTGAGCTTGGTGACATCGCGCAGCGTGACACGATTGAGCAAGGCTTCGGCGTCGGGCCCCTCGATCCGGTATTTGGTCATCGGCGAAATGTCGAACAGCGCCGCCTGGCTGCGGATGGCGAAGTATTCGAGCTCCTCGTCCCACAGTGAGTGCGGGGCGCGGTAGCCGGCCCAATTGTACCAGTCCTGGGTTTTGGCCAGCGCGTCGATGCGCGGCTGGAGCGGTGTGCCCAGACGCAGCGTGCGGAAATGGGATTGGGCGGCGATGCGGGTGGAAACGGCCGCGCCGGCTATCTTTGCAACGGGCTTCTTTCTGGTTGCCTGAGCCATGGCCTATCCCTTCATCGCGATGATGCGCCGCGCCGCGTTGAGGCCAGGCGCGCCGGAGACGCCGCCACCGGGATGCGAGCCGGCGCCGGCCAGGAACAGCCCTTCGACCGGCGTGTCGTAACCGGACCAGCCGGACACGGGGCGCGAGACCAGCATCTGATCGGCCTGCAATTCGCCGTGGTGCCAATGGCCGCCCGGCATGCGGTAGCGCGTCTCGATATCGGCCGGCGTCAGAAGCTCGGCATGGACCACGCTCTTGCCGATGCCGGGCGCGTGAGACTCGAGCTGCGCCATAACGGCCTTGAGGAATTTCGGCTTGCCGGCATCCCAACCCTCTTTCAACTGATAGGGCGCGTATTGCACGACCGCGGACAGCACGCAGGCGCCGACGGGCGCGAGCGATGGGTCGGCAAGGCTGGGCAGCGTGATCTCCATCACCGGCTCGGGCGAGAACTCGCCATATTTGCAAGGATTGAAAGCGCGCTCGACGTGATCGGGCGAGGGGGCGATGACTAGCCGGCTTCTGTGGCCGGCTGCATCGACACCGCTGAATTGCGGCGGCCGGTCGAGCGCCAGATTGAGCTTGGCCGCATCGCCCTTCATGCGAATGTTTTTGACCTTGCGGACGAAGCCGGTGTCGATCTCGCGCGGGCCGACAAGGTCGAGGAAAGTCGTCGCCGGGTTGATGGCGGAGACGATCGTGCTGGCGCGCAGCACCTCGCCATTGTCGAGCGCGACACCGACGGCGCGGCCTTTCTCGACGATGATTTTTGCTACGGGCGTCGATGTGCGGATGGTGACGCCGACTTTTTCAACCGAAGCGCGGATGGCCGCGACAACCGCGCCCATGCCGCCTTGCGGCAGGACCTGCGCACCGGCCGCACCGCCGGTCTCGCCGGCCAGGCGGTAGTAAAGGCCGAGCAATGAGGTCGGTGAGCGTGGGCCGAGGTGACTGCCCAGCGTCGCATCGAAGGCGAGCAAGCCTTTCAGCCTGATATCGGCGAGCTGTTCATCCAGCAGGTCGGCAACGTTCATCAGCAGCACGCGCAGAAAGTCGCGCATGTCTTCCTTGCCGAGTTTTTTCAGCGCCAGTGCGGTCTGGCCGAGTGATGCGGTTTCCAGCAGCGACATGCCGGTGAGATCGGGCGGCCGGCGGGAGAGGAACGGCTTCAGGATGCCTGCATAGCGCAGCAGCTGCGCGCGCAACTCCTTCCAGGCTGACTGTTCGGAGGAACTGGCGCCGGTCAGCACCTCGCCATAAGCGCCGTGCAGGACAAGCGGCGGGCCATCCTTCGACAGTGCAACCGACGGCATGAAGTCGGCGCGGCCGAATTGCAGCCCGTGCTTTTCCAGCTCCAGCGTCTTTACCACATCGGGATGTAGCCGGTTCAGCAGATGGGCAATGGAGGATGCACGAAAGCCGGGTGCGAATTCCTCGGTGCGCGCGGCGCCGCCGACTTCGCTTCCGGCTTCCAGCACCAGCACCTTGCGGCCGGCTTTCGCCAGCGTGGCAGCGGCGACGAGGCCATTGTGGCCGCCGCCAATGACGATTGCATCAAATGACGTCATGGGCCGGGCTCATGTGGGAGGTCGACTTGGCAAGATCGCGCAGGATTTCCGCCGCGGCATTGCGGCCAGGCGCGCCCATGACGCCGCCGCCGGGATGGGTCGAGGAGCCGCACATATAGAGCCCACTGAGCGGCGAACGGTACTGCGCGTAGCCCGGCACCGGGCGGTTGAACAGAAGCTGGTCGAAGGTCAGTTCGCCCTGGAAGATGTTGCCTTCGGTGAGGCCGACCTCGGCCTCGATCTCGCGCGGCGTGCGCACCTCCATATGGACGATGCGGTCGCGGAAGCCCGGCGAGTATTCAGCGATCTGCGCAATCACGCTTTCGGCAAAGCCGTCGCGGTCGGCATCGGTCCACTCGCGACCGTTCACCTTGGGCGGTGCGTACTGCACGAAGCAGCTCATGAAATGCTTGCCGGGTGGCGCCATGGTCGGGTCGAGCGTCGTCGGGATGACCATGTCGAGGAAGGGATCGGCCGACCATCGCCCGGCCTTCCAGTCGTCATAGGCGCGCTCCATGCGCTCCATCGAATCTGTGAAATGCATGTCGCCGCGATAGACCGGTGAATCCTTTGGCAGGGCCGGGAATTCCGGCAGCGAATCGAGCGCGATGTTGACCTTGCCGGAGGAGCCGCGGATCTTGAAGTTCTTGACCCGGCGCAGGAAGATGTCGGGCAGTTCCTTTTCCTCGACCAGCTTGAGGAAGGTGCGTTTCACATCGGCATTGGAGACGACGAGCTTGCCGTAGATTTCCTCGCCGCCAGCCAGCACCACGCCTTTGGCCTTGCCGCGCTGGACGAGCACATGGTCGACCTCGGCGCCGATGCGGATGGTTCCGCCCGACGCCTTGAAGGATGCGGCGAGTGCCTTGGTCACCGCGCCCATGCCGCCACGCGCGTAGCCCCAGGCGCCGACCGAGCCGTCGACCTCGCCCATATAGTGGTGCAAAAGCACGTAAGCCGTGCCCGGCGACATCGGCCCGAGCGCGGTGCCGATGATGCCGGACAAGGCGAAGTTCGCCTTGATGACGTCGGTCTCGAAATATTCGTCGAGGAATTCCGAGATTGACATGGTCCAGAAGCGCAGCGTCAGCGCCATTTCCTGCGCCGACAGGCCGGCGAATTTCTTGCCGAGATAGAGCAGTTCGCCGAGGTCGCGCGGCCGCAGGCTGGTCGGGTCGGGTGCGGTGCGCATCAACAGCGGCTGGATGAAGCGGCACTGCCGCGTCACGTCGCGGGCATAGCGGTCATAGGCTTCGGCATCGCGCTTGGAGAAGCGGGCGAATTCGCGCCGGTGCGCATCGTGGTCGCGGTAGTTGGCGAGGTAGTCGCCGTCGCGGGTGAACACCGCGCCGCCCTCATAGGAGATGACCTGCAGGCCGAAGCGCGGCAGTTCGAGGTCGCGCATGATCTCGGGGCGAAACAGCGAGCAGACATAGGAGCAGTTGGAGTAGAGGAAGCCCGGCGTCAGTTCCCTGCTGGTGGCGGCACCGCCGACCCAGTCGTTCTTCTCGACCACCAGCACGTCAAGGCCGGCGCGCTGCAGGTAGCAGGCGTTGACAAGACCGTTGTGTCCGCCGCCGATGACGATCGCATCCCAAGCTTTCATTTTGGCCCAGTCTTTCCGTACGACCCGCTCTTCATTCTTGCGTGATCCGTTCCCGAATGCGCGGAATTTGGCATGATGGTCGCCATTCTGTCCAGTCATTCTGAATGAATGTTCAACAAATGATGTTGCGTTTTCGCTCGCATGCGCTACGCTTTGCCGGCATTCGAACGGAGCATTCATCGATTGGGGATCGAGGGCTGATGATCGAAACGGCAGATGCCGAACCGGAGTATGACGACACCGCCATCCGCTTTCTCGAGGCGCTGTGGGGCGATGGATATCTGTCGCCGGGCGGCCCGGACGAGGTCGACCGGGTGGTCGAGGGGCTTTCGCTCAAGGGCAAGACTGTTCTCGATATCGGGTGTGGCTCCGGCGGCATCACGCTGCATCTGGTCGAGCGCCACGGTGCCGCCCACGCCACCGGCTTCGATGTCGAACAGCCGGTTATCGAAACGGCAAGACAGCGAGCCGCCGCGCGTGGGCTCGCGGATCGTGTCAGCTTCATCCAGGCGCCACCCGGGCGGCTGCCTTTCGCCGACCAGTCCTTCGATGTCGTCTTCTCCAAGGATGCGTTGCTGCACGTGCCGGACAAGGACGCGCTGTTTGCCGAAATCTTCCGGGTGCTCAGGCCGGGCGGCGTCTTTGCCGCCTCCAACTGGATGATCTCGCATGACAGCGAACCATCACCCGAGATGAAGGCCTATATCGCGGCGGAAGGGCTGTCCTTCGCCATGGCATCGCCGGCGCGCTATGCGCAGGCAATGCGTAGCGCCGGTTTTGCCGATGTCACAGTCAGGGATCGTAACCCCTGGTACCGCGACGTCGCGCGCGGCGAGCTGGAAAGGCTGAAAGGACCGCTCTATCCGACGGTCGCGGCCGCGGTTGGCGCAGCCTATGTCGACAAGAACATACGAACCTGGGAAGCCATGCAGAAGGTGCTTGACAGTGGTGAGCACCGTCCCACTCATCTTCGCGGTCGAAAGCCGGTTGGATAGCCGGCGATGCTGGAGACCATCGGACCCATGAAGACAGCAGTCGCCAAGGAAGCCCTCCTTGAATCGGCGCGGAAAAGCGAGGCCGAAAAGCGCGGACGCAAGGCCTCAAAGGAGGTCAGGCAGCTTCAGCTCATCGAGGCGACGATCGATTCCCTGGCCAAGCGCGGCTATTCGGAGACGACGATGGCCGATGTCGCCGACGGCGCCGGCCTGTCGCGCGGCATCGTCAACTTCCATTTCGAGAGCAAGGAAAGGCTGCTCATCGCGACTTTGCAGCATATGTATGATGAGTACTCGGCGCACTGGCGCAACGCCTTGCAGAAAGCAGGCGATGATCCTGCCCAGCAACTCCAGGCCTTGGTCTCCGCCGATTTCGACCGGTCGATCTGCAACAAGCGCAAGCTTGCCGCCTGGTGCGCCTTCTGGGGCGAGGCCAAGTCGCGGCCGACCTACCAGGCGCTGAGCAGCGCGCGCGACGCCGTCTATCAGACCATCTTCATCGACCTGTGCGCGACGCTCAAGCAAAGCGGCTCCTATGCCTATGAGCCGCAGGTCATGGCGCTGGCGCTTAGTGCAATGCTGGAGGGGCTGTGGCTGCGGTTGATGATGGGGACCGAGGACACCACCCGCGAGACCGCCTTGCAGGCAGCCAACGAATTCCTGTCGGTGGCCTTCCCGAAGCACTATCCGTCGAAGGCCGCCGGCGCGCCAAAACCATAAGAACACCAGAACAGACAGAGGATGGAACAATGAAGAAACTGACCCGACGCCTGACATTGACCCTGGCGCTGACTGGTGCGCTGGCGGCTTCGGCCGCGGCACTTGCGGTCGCCGCCGACAAGGACCTGATCGTGTTCGACTGGTCCGGCTACGAGGACCCGAGCTTCCACCCGAAATATGTCGAGAAGAACGGCGACTCGCCGACCTTCGCCTTCTTCGGCGACGAGGACGAGGCGTTCGAGAAGGTGCGCTCCGGCTTCAAGGCCGATATCGCCCACCCCTGCTCGCAGAGCGTGGTGAAATGGCGCGAGGCCGGCCTGCTGCAACCGCTCGACACGTCCAAGATCACGGGCTGGAAAGACCTCAATCCCGGCATCATGGCGATGAAGGATCTTGCCACCACATCGGACGGCAAGGCGTGGTTCATGCCCTGGGACTGGGGCAACACCCAGCTCACCTACAACACCTCCAAGATCGACGCCAAGGACGTGCAATCGCTGAAGGCTTTTGCCGATCCCAAGTTCAAGGGCAGGGTGTCGATCGGCGACAATGTCGACGATGCCTATGCGCTGGCGAGCCTCGCCATCGGCCTCAAGGACTGGACCAAGATGACTGACGACCAGTTCAAGCAGGCGTCCGACTTCCTGCGCCAGGTGCACAAGAATATCCGCTCCTACTGGACCGACACCACCGACGTCGTGCAGCTGCTGAGCGGCGGCGAGGTCGATCTCGCCTGGGCATGGAATGACGCAACCGTGCAGTCGGTCGCCGCCGGCGTGCCGATCATGGCGAAGAAGGACACCGACGAAGGCATCTCGACCTGGGTCTGCGGCTATGTGCTGTTCAAGGACGCGCCCGGCAACATCGACAAGGCCTATGACTATCTGAACGCCGTCAACGATCCCGAGACCGCCAAGGTGCTGGTCAAGGACTGGGGCTATGGCCAGGCCAACGCCAAGGGCATGGCCGGCGTCGACCAGGCGGTCTTGAAGGAAAAGGGCTATGACGACGTGCAGAAATTCGTCGACAAGACGCTGTTCCAGTCGCCGGTACCGTCCGACCTCAAGCTCAAGATGATCGCCGAGTTCGAGAAGATCAAGGCCGGCTATTGAGCCCTGTCTCGACTGCCCGTCCGCCGCCGAGATGGCGGCGGACGGGCTCGCCAAAGTCTGGGAATTCTCCTAACCTTGCGGGGATGTTTTCGCGACCTGGGGAATTCTCAGCCATGAAATCGATGCTACGCCGCCTTGCCCTTGCCGCCGCGTGCATGATCGGCGCCGGTGCGGTCCATGCCTTGGCCGAAGGTGGCGGCGATCTCGTCGTGTTCGACTGGTCGGGCTATGAGGATCCGCTGCTGCATCCCGCCTACGCCGCTAAATACGGCGCCGAGCCGACCTTCGCTTTCTTCGGCGACGAGGACGAAGCCTTCGAGAAGATGCGGGCGGGCTTCAAGGCCGATATCGCCCACCCCTGCTCGCAAAGCGTGGTCAAATGGCGCGAGGCCGGCATGCTGCAGCCGCTCGACACCTCCAGGATATCAGGCTGGAAGGACCTCAATCCCGGCATCATGGCGATGAAGGATCTTGCTGTCACCGCCGACGGCAAGGCCTGGTTCATGCCGTTCGACTGGGGCAACACGTCACTGCTCTACCGCACCGACAAGGTGACGGCTGAAGAGGCGCAGTCACTCAGGATCTTCGCCGATCCCAAGTTCAAGGGCCGCGTCACCATCGGCGACAATGTCGACGACGCCTATGCGCTGGCAAGTCTCGTCATCGGGCTGAAGGACTGGACGAAGATGACCGACGCGCAGTTCCAGGAGGCATCCGCTTTCCTGCGCGACGTGCACAAGAACATCCGCTTCTATTGGACCGACGACACCGACCTCAACCAGGCGTTTATCGGCAATGAGGTCGATCTCGTCTGGGGCTGGAACGAGACCTTTGTCACGCTGAAGGGGCAAGGCATGCCGATCGCCATGAACCGCGATACCAAGGAAGGCATTTCGACCTGGGTGTGCGGCTATGTGCTGATGAAGGACGCACCGGGTAAGCTCGATGAAGCCTATGAATTCCTGAGCGCCGTCAATGCACCCGGCGTGTCGGACTACATGGTCAAGACCTTCGGCTATGGCCATGGCAATGGCGCCGGCATGGCAGCGATCGACCACAAGGTGCTGGTCGAGCGCGGCTTCGACAATCTCGACAAGTTCCTCGACAAGACGCTGTTCCAGCAGCCGGTGGCGCCGGAACTCAAGCAGCGCATGGTCGCCGAATTCGAGAAGATCAAGGCCGGCTATTGACGGGCGAACCGGAAAAAACCGATGTCGTTATCGTCGGCGCCGGCTTCACCGGCCTGGCGGCAGCGCTTGAGCTGAAGGCAGCCGGCATCGACTTTCTGTTGCTTGAAGCGCGCGACCGCGTCGGCGGGCGGGTCGAGTCCATGGAGATCGGTGACGGCGAGCGTGTCGACAGCGGCGGTCAGTTCCTGTGCGAGGATATGCCGGCGCTGATGGCGTTGGTCGAGGAGCACGGCAAGACGCTGGTCGAGACCTATGTCGACGGCGAATTCGTCGCCCAGCCGGCCATGTCTGCGCGGGAGGCGGAACGAACCTATGTCGGCTCGATGGCGATCCGCGATCGCATGAACGCGATCGCGCCTGATGATCCTGATATCGCCGGCTTGTCGGTCGCCGCCTGGCTCGATCGCCAGGACGACCCCGAGGATGCCAAGGCAGCCTTTCGCTCGATGATCGAAGGTCTGTGGTGCCAGGCACTGGAGAAGCTGCCGCTTTGGCACCTCATCGATAATGATCGCCGTATCACCAACGAGGTGTCGGAGCTGCAATACTTTCTCGCAGAGACGATGCATTCGCTGGCGGAGGATCTGGCTCAAGATCTGGGCGCTCGGGTGCGGCTTGGCGCGCATGTCACGCGCATCGAGCAAGGCGCAAACGGCGTGTCCATCCATACCGGCGCGGGTTCGATAGAGGCTCGTTGTCTGCTCGTCGCCGTGCCGCCGGTCATGGCGTCGAGGATCGACTATTCGCCGCCACTGCCGGCGGCCCTGGAGAAAGCACTCGGTGTCTGGCGGAGCGGTACGGTGATCAAGGTGCTGGTGCGCTATCCCACCGCCTTCTGGCGAGCCAAGGGCTTGAGCGGCATGGTGATGTGGCGTGACCAGCCAGGTTTGTTTGCCTGCGACGCCAGCAAGGATGACGATCATCCGGCGCTGGTGGTTTTCATTGGCGGTCCATCAGCCATCGAATGGCGCGGCTTTGGGCAGGAAGGCCTCCGCACCAGAATTGCGGCGCGTCTCGTTGCGGCACTCGGTCCCGAGGCTGCGAAATGGATCGGCTTTGCCGTCCGATACTGGTTCGACGATCAAGGCAGCGTCGGCGGCTACAGCGATCTCATCGTCGAAATGGATGCGACCGACGCCGAGCGGACAACCCTGGCCGGCGCGCCGCCGCTGTATTTTGCGTCGTCGGAAGTGTCGCCGTCATTCCCGGGCTATGTCGAAGGCGCCATCGTTGCCGGGCGCATCGCCGCGCGCAAGATGATCGCCGAGCTTCAATCGGCCATCGCCACCAAAGCCTCGGGATCGTAGGCGAGGCGGATCGAGGTGCCGACCGGGATGTCGTCGGCGCCGAAATCGTTGGTTTCGGTCACCGACAGCGGCTTTTCCAGGCCCGGTATCTCGACGATCAGATGGGTGATCTCGCCGAAATAGTGGCGTTCGACGACCTTGCCGGCGACCTCGAACTTGGCCGTTGCATTGTCCCACAGGACGCGCAAGCGCTCCGGCCGGATGCCGAGCGTCGCGCCGCCGCCATTGCGCACGAAAGCCTTCGGCTTGTCGGTCTTGATGCGGCCGAAGCCAAGCGTGTCGACGACCAGCGAGGCGCCATCCTCCTCGACAATCTCAGCCTTGACGAAATTCATGCCGCCGAGGAAGTCGGCGACCTGGCGGGTGACCGGCCGCTGGTAGATTTCCTTGGGCGAGGCGACCTGCGCGATCCGGCCGCCGAACATCACGGCGATGCGGTCGGACATGGCGAGCGCCTCATATTGGTCATGGGTGACGAGAACGAAGGTGATGCCGACCGCCTGTTGCAGGCGGCGCAGCTCGACCTGCATCTGCTCGCGCAGTTTCTTGTCCAGCGCCGACAGTGGCTCGTCGAGCAGCAGCACCTTGGGCCGCATCACCAGCGCGCGGGCCAGCGCCACGCGCTGCCGCTGGCCGCCGGAAAGTTCGGTGGCCAGGCGCTTGCCGAGGCCGGTCAGCGACACCTGCGCCAGCGCCTCCTCGACCCGGCGCTTTTCCTCGCCGCCCTGCAATTTCAGCCGCTTCAACCCGTAGGCGACGTTCTGTTCGACATTGAGATGCGGGAAGATTGCATAGCTCTGGAAGACCATGTTGGTCGGCCGGCGGTTGGCCGGGATGCCTTCCATCGGCTGGCCGCCGACCGAGATCGAGCCGCTGGTCGGATTGTCGAAGCCGGCGATCATGCGCAACAGCGTGGTCTTGCCGCAGCCGGATGGGCCGAGCAACGAAAAGAACTCGCCCTCCCTGATGGTCAAGGAGGCGTCGTCGAGCGCCTTGAACGCCCCATAGCTGCGGGTGACGTTCTTGATCTCGATCATGGATCGGTCGGATTGGAAGATTTGGGGCTGCTCAGGCATAGAGGCTTCCCTCGTTCTGGGTGCGTCTGGCCGCGCGGCGACGCAGGATTTCAGCGACGGTCATCAGCAGGAAAGAGGCGACCAGCAGCAGCGTGCCCAGCGCCAGCACGCCCGGCAGTTTCGCCGCGAAGCGCAGCTGGCCCCAGATGTAGATCGGCAACGTCGCCTCGGTGCCGGTGAGGAAGAAGGCGATGATGAATTCGTCGAGCGAGATGGTGAAGCAGACCAGCAGGCTGGAGATGATGGCCGGCGCCACCATCGGCAGCGTCACCCGCCGGAAGGTGCCGAAGGCGCTTTCGCCGAGGTCGGCGGAGGCTTCTTCGAGGCTGCGGTCGAAGCCTTCGAAGCCGGAGGTCAGCACCGTCATCGAATAGGGAATGCAAACCAGCACATGGCCGAGCACGACGGTGAACAGCGACAGGCTCAAGCCAAGCTGCAGCATCACCAGCAGCATGGAGATGGCGACGATCACCTCGGGCAGCACCAGCGGCGCCATGATCAGCCCGTGGATGGTGCTGCGGCCGGGATAGCGATAGCGAGTGATCGAGCGCGCGGCGAGGATGCCGAGCAGGGTTGACAGGACAGCGGCCGACACGCCGACGATCAGGCTGTTCCAGGCGGCGTCGAGCAGGGCCGGCGTGCGCGGCAGGTCCTCATACCAATGTAAGGTGAAGCCGGTGAGCGGAAATTTCGGTGTCGCTGCTGTGTTGACCGAGAAGATCGGCAGGAAGATCACTGGCAGATAGAGGAACGCGACGTAGAGAAACGCATAGGTCGCCAGCCAGCCGCCGGACAGGAAGCGTCGCACCGCAATCATCGCGCCAGCCTCTGGACGGCACGGATGATCAGCACCGTGGCGCCCGCCATCAGCGTCACGATCAGCATGGTGGTGACGGAAAGGGCGGCACCCAGCGGCCAGTTGGAGGCTTTGCCGAACTGCGCCTGGATGGCGTTGGCGATCATCACGCCATCCTTGCCCCCGACGAGCTTCGGCGTGACGTAGTCGCCGACGGTCGGGATCATGACGATCAGCGCCGCCGAGATGACGCCTGGCGCCGACAGCGGCAAGGTCACGCGCAGGAACGAGCGCAGCGGACCGTCACCGAGATCGGTGGCCGCTTCGACCAGCGTGCGGTCGACCTTCTCCAGCGAGACGAATATCGGCAGGATGGCGAAGGCCGCCCAGGCATGGGTGAGCGTGATGATGACGGCGCTCGAATTGTAGAGCAGCGCCGTCGACGGCTCATCGATGATGCCGAGGCCCATCAGGCCGGAATTCAGCACGCCGTTATAGCCGAGGATGACCTTCCACGACATCACCCGCAGCAGATAGCTGGTCCAGAACGGAATGGTGATGAGGAACAGCCACAGGCTCTTGTGGCGGCCACCGTGGAAGGAAATGAAATAGGCGATCGGATAGGCCAAAAGGACGGTGAGCAGGCTGACCGTCAGCGAAATGTAGAGCGAGCGCCACAGGAGATCGCGGTAGATCGGCTCGGTCAGCGCGACGCGGTAGTTTTCCAGCGTGAAGGTGCGGTCGATGGTGAGGTAGTGCTGCGTCCAGAAGGAATGCGCGATGACCACCAGGATCGGCAGCACCAGAAGGATGAGCGCGTAGATGAAGGTCGGGCTGATCAGGGCAAGACCCTGAACGGGTTCGGACTGCAGAAGGGCATTTCGTCTGGCCCGCGTCATGCGCAACGGGGGCGACCCTTCCACAGCCGCCGTCATTGCCAGACTCCGGGGGGCAGGGCTCCGGGTGTGATCTCGGTTGCTGGTCTGGACTGTCCCGCCATGCGGCATCCCATTGTGCTGGCGCCGGCTGCCTGTTCCCCTTGCCGGCTTTCTTTCATCATGCGCGCATCCTTGGATTGAAATCAAGCGCTAATTCTGCAATATTGATTGAACGGACATTCAAAATGAAGTGAAGAAAGCCTCTGTTTCCAGTGCTTGGCATCTCACTTCAGGTCCGATGAAAATTTGTGAAGCAATGTGAGGCGATGATGGCTGCGGCAAGAGACCTGAAGGCGACCGAGACGGCCGGCGCGGAGCCCGGCGACGATGCCGTCGAACTGGCCAAGCGCCATCTCATCCAGCCCTGGCCATTCGCCGGTTCGGTCGGTGCCGAAGCACGCGCACTGATCGGCGAAGGCGACGGCATCTACATCACCGACAGCACCGGCAAGCGGCTGATCGATGGGCCGGCCGGCATGTGGTGCGTCAATGTCGGCCACCGCCGCGAGGAGCTCGCCAAGGTGATGTACGACCAAGCGATGGCGCTGTCCTACAACACGCCGTGGTACACGATGAACGCGCCTTCGGCGGAACTCGCCAAGCGCATCGCCGGCCACGCGCCGGGCGATCTCAGCCATGTCTTCTACACCACCGGCGGTTCTTCGGCCGTCGAGACGGCGCTGCGCTTCATGCAGTTCTACAACAATGTGCGCGGCCGGCCGGAAAAGAAGCTGATCCTGAGCCGCGGCGGCGCCTATCACGGCTCGACCTACCTGTCGGCCTCGCTCAACGGCCGCCCGCGCGACCGCGACTGGATGGACGGCGCCGACGAGCTGGTCATCAAGCTGTCGTCACCTGATCCGTTTCGGCGCCCGCACGGCATGAGCCTTGCCGCCTTCACCGATTTCCTGGTCGATCAGTTCCGCGACACGATCGCCCGTGTCGGCGCTGAGCGGATCGGCGCTTTCGTCGGCGAGCCGGTACAGGCATCCGGTGGTGTCGTGGTGCCGCCCGACGGCTACCTCAGACGCATCCGCGAGATCTGCCGCGACAACGACATCCTCTATGTGTCCGACGAGGTGGTGACGGCATTCGGCCGGCTTGGCCATGTCTTCGCCTCGGGCGAGGTGTTCGGCATCGATCCTGACATGATCACCTTCGCCAAGGGCGTCACCTCGGGCTATTTCCCGCTCGGCGGCGTCATCATCTCCGAACGGCTGCTGGAAGAGCTGCGCCGCTCGAACCATCCCGACGCGATGTTCGGCCATGGCCTGACCTACACCAGCCATCCCGTCGGCTGCGCGGTGGCGCTGAAAAACCTCGACCTGCTGGAAGAGGGCGTGCTCGCCCACACGCAGGCGGTCGCGCCCTATTTCCAGGCGCAGCTGAAGACGCTGGAAGAACTGCCGCTGGTCGGCGAAGTGCGCGGGATGGGGTTGATGGGCTGCGTCGAATGTGTGGCGGACCGCGAAAGCAAGGATCCGCTGCAACTCGACAAGGATGTCGGCAAGCGCATCGACGCCCATTGCCATGAACTTGGCCTGCTGGTGCGGCCGCTGATCAACATGTGCGTTATGTCACCGCCACTGATCATCACGCGCGAGCAGATCGACGACATGGTCGGCATCCTGCGCGAAGGCATTTCAAGGACGATGGATGATTTGCGGAAAGAAGGGGTGTGGCGGGGGTGATTTTCTCCCTTCTCCCCGTTTCACGGGGAGAAGGTGCCGGCAGGCGGATGAGGGGCGGCGCCAGCGTTGGCGATTGGCCGCATCCGATGCAAAAGCTATCGTCTGTCTGAAGGGATCATCTCGCAAGCTCGGTGCTGCCCCTCGCCTGCCTGCCGGCATCCTCTCCCCGTAGAACGGGGAGAGGGGCGCCAACTACCAACGTCGCCCCTACGACCGAGACCTCAGCGCGTCGTTGAGATTCCACATGTCCTTCTCCTCGGGCGCGGTCTCCAGGCCCAGCACCGGCAGCATCTTGCGCAGATGGTCGTGGTGGGTGCGCACGCCATATTCGAGGTCGGAGAGATAAAAGCCCTCGAAGGCTTCGGACAGCATGGATTCGTTCGACCATACCGAGAGCTGCACATCTTCCGACATGGTATCGCGGTCGATACGGAAGGAGAGGTAGCGGGCGGCGGCCTGCTCGCGGCTTTCGTCGCGGTAGCGGTAGATGGCGCCGCGCAGCAGCGTCTCACCTGTCGACAGCGGAAACTCCTGATAGAATTGCACCGATTCCGGCATCACCGAAATGACCGCATTGGGGAAGATGCCGTAATAGACCCAGGCCTTCTTCAGATAGTCGGGCAAATGCGCCGGCTCGGGTGCGATCTTGACGTAGTTCTTGACGCTCCAGCGCCGGCCGGCATGCGGGTTGTAGGTGGCGAAGGAGCGCGACACGCCGTTGATGAAGGGCTCGTCGAAATAGGTCGCGCCATAAAGATCCTGCAAGGCGGGATGCGCCATGGCGACGTGGTAGCCCTCATTGTCGACGTCGCGCACCGACTTCCAGTTGACCGGGGTCTTCTGGTTCCAGATGCCCCAGGAGGGCACCATGTCGGCGGCGTTGTAATGCGCGAATTCGGGCTCGATCGGCTTCATCAGTTCGGCGACCGAGGGCTGCGGCCCGCCATTGCGGAAGCGGATGAAGATGAAACCCATCCAGACTTCCAGATCGAGCGGCATCAGGCCGAACTCGGTCTTGTCGAGGTCGGGGAAGGAACGCGGACGTGCGGCGCCGCGCAGCGTGCCGTCGAGATTGTAGACCCAGCCGTGGAACGGGCACACCAGCGCGTTCTTGCAATTGCCCTGGCTGTCGGCGACGACGCGGCTGCCACGGTGGCGGCACATGTTGTTGAAACCGCGCACGACGCCATCCTTGCCGCGCACGATCAAGGCGCGCTCGCCGACGACGTCCATAGTCATATAGTCGCCGGCGTCAGGGACGTCCGAGACATGCCCGACGATCTGCCAGTGGTTGCGGAAAACATACTCCTTCTCGAGTTCGAGAAGGGCATCGGAATGGTAACTCCAGCCCGGTAGTCCCCGCCGGTCCCAATCGTTGGGGATCGCCACGTCACGGAGGTGCGGGTTCATAAAACGTCTCTTCTTTTTATTGAATACTCATTCAATAAAATCATATTTTTCATTGAAATGCAATGGCTTGTGAAAATTCGATGATTTCTGTGGCGGAATCTTCATGCTGTCCGGAGCCAAAATCCACACGGCTGTCGACCGGGAAAATCCCGGAGAATCCGGATGTTAGTCGGAGTTTCAGGGACGCTGTCCCGACCCTGCTTTGTGCAACGAACTGAACACAGCACAAAGCACCTTGCCCGAGGACAAAATGGCCTCGCCATCCTCCGTCCGGTTCGCTGATCCATGGGCATATTGCGACCAGAGCAGTCGGCTGGAACCGGCCGAAGATCACCTTCCAGCACGAGGAGTGCGTCGGCATGCCCGATTTTGCCCGTTTCTGCCCGAAATGCTGTTTCAAACTCGTTACATTGGCAGTCTTGCGCCACCGTTGCGTTGTTACAAAGCGCGGCTAAGTTCGTTTCATCACCAAAAAGAAACTCAGCGAAGGGGAAGGCAATGCATGCGAAAATCCAGACGATCCGCGGCGAGAGCCGCCTTCAGGCTCCAGAGCGCAATGACCGCCGTCCGAAACTGGCGCTGCGCCAGCGGGCCAGCGACCACCCCATGGCGATGTTCATGGTGCTGGCTGCTTGCGCCTTCATCGGCATGGCGTTCACGCCGACAATCGGGCCGGCCTTCGCTTCGTTGAACCCGCCGGCCAACCTCGTCGAGGGCGCGCAGACGACGACCAGGACTGCGCGACTGCCGATGCCGGTGACCGACTTCGCCTGCAAGGGCCAGGCCTGGGGCGCCGAGAGCATCGATTGCCTGCGCGCCATCGCCGAGCAGTCCGGAGCGCACAAGACCCGCGCGATCCGCATGATCGCCAATGCCGCGCCGTTGACCGGCACGCCGAACATTTTCTGATTTTTGTCGAGGCATGATCCCGAAAACCGGTTCCCATTTTGGGGATCGTGCTCTGACCTCCCCGAGCGCTCCTCCAGCGCTCCCCTCGGCTCCCGCTGTGACCTCGGCGGGAGCCTTTTTTATCCTTTCAATGCCGCCTGTTCGGCAATGGCGGACAGCACACTGCGGACATCCAGCGTACTGAACGGCTTTTCCAGGATCTGCGGCCGCTGCTGCGCCGGCAGGGCCTCGATTTCGGCTTTCGCGCCGATCAGGTCGCCGGTGACGAGCACGAAACGCCGCGCCAGGTCGGGCTTTTCAGCAAGCAATTCGCGATAGATCGATATGCCGCTGACGCCGGGCATGCGCAGGTCCGAAAAGACGATGTCCGGCGGCATGTGGCCGCTCAAGGTGGCGGCGCCCGATTCCCAGACAGGAACGATCCGCGACTTGATGCCCATCAGTTCGAGAATGTCGGAGAGCGAGCCGGCGACATCCGGCTCGTCGTCGATGATCAAGGCGTGGCGCAGGCCGCTCGATCGTGGCTGGTTCTCGCCGGCAGTGGCAAGGCCGGCTACAATGGCGGGCAGATGGACGACAAAACGCGCCCCTCTCGGCAGCACTTCCTCGAACCAGACATTGCCATTGTGCCGCTCGATGATCGATTTCGAGATCGACAGGCCGATGCCGGTGCCGACGCCGACCGGCTTGGTGGTGAAATAGGATTCGAAGATGCGGCCGCGGATCGCTTCCGGCACGCCGGGCCCATTGTCCTCGACCGAGAAGCAGGGGTGACCCCGGTCGCTGCGGAACGTCCGCACCTTGATCAGCCGGTCGCCGGCAATGCCGGCCAGTGCATGCTGGCTGTTGATGAGGAAGTTGGCGGCCACCTGCGTCACGTGGTCGGCGTCAGCCATGGCCAGCAGCGGGCCGGCGGCGAAGTCGGTGTCGATGATGATGCCGCTTGAGCGCGCACCATAGGCAGTCACCTCGAGTGCCGCCCGGATCACCTGGTTGAGGTCGGTCTCGGCTTGTGCCGCGGGATGAAGGCGGACCATCGACAGGAAGCTCTTGACGATGCGGCCGCAGCGCTCGGCGGCGGCACGCACTTTCTCGGCGCGCACCTTGGTCTGCGGATCGGAGGCGAACTCGTGCAGCAGCGTCGATTGCGCCACCACCACGGCCAGCGGGTTGTTGAGCTCGTGCGACACGCCGGCCAGCAACGAGCCCATCGCCGCCATCTTCTCGTTCTGGTGCAGCTTCTCGCGCTGGCGACCGATCTCCTCCTCGGCGCGGAGCTTGTCGCGAAGGTCGCGGATGGAGCCGAAGATCAGGCGGCGTTCGGCGACCCGCATCTCGGTCGCCGTCAGCTCGATCGGGAACACCTCGCCGGCGGCGTTCTGGGTCACCGTCTCGAGCCGCTGGCCGACCATCGGCGCGCCGCGGCCAGACATGTATTCGGCCCCCGAAGCATAGCCCTTTCGGTAATAGATCGGCACGATGGTATCGAGCAGGTCCTTGCCGAGGATGTCGCTGCGCTGGAAACCGAACATCTTCTCGGCGGCCGGATTGAATTCGATGATAGAACCGGTCTCATCGATGACGACGATGGCGTCGAGCGAGGCCTGCAGCATGGTGCGGCGAATGACCTCGCTGGCATGGGCTTCGGACGGCGAGCGTTCGATGGCATCGCCGATGGCCAGCGCAATGATGTGCAGCGTCGCCTCTTCCTCGTCGGTCCATTCGCGCTCGTTGACGCAGTCATTGACCGCCAGCGTGCCCCAGAGATGGCCATGCGCGAAGACCGACACCGACAGGAACGACTTGATGTTCTGCTTTTCGAAATCGGTTCTCAGAAAGCCATCGAGATCGCGCGTATGGCCGGCGAAGATCTTGCCTTGCCGCTCGTCCTCGGCCAGCCGCTCCAGCAGTGGGTCCGAATTGACGATCGACTGCATGATGACGGTCGGTGACGCCAGTTCGCCGCCAAAGAGCGGGTCGATCCAATAGGCGGCGACGGATTGGGCGAAACCCTGGCCAGGCAATTCGCGCAAGCGAAACAGGATGCCGCGCTGGCAATCCATGGCCCGGCAGAGCGTTTCCAGGATACCTTCCATCTCGCGTTGCCAGTCGCCGGCCTCGCGCAGCCGGCGAACGACACGCACGGCCGCCATCGCGGCGCCCTGCCTGAAACCCTGCATCTCCGTGCTTGCTGCTTCAGCGGTCATTGTCAGCCGTCATTCCAGAGGTCATGCCAATTCGATCGACGAGCAACGGCCCGAACCTGAAACCCTCTGGCCTCGCTGCTCAGTTGCCGTCGCCGGTCGGCAGCGAGAAGATATAGCCTTCGCCGCGCACCGTGCGCAGGAATTTGGGATTGGCCGGATCGGTCTCGATCTTCTTCCTCAGCCGCATGATGCGAATGTCGACCGCACGCGACGATTCCGGGTCTTCGGTGAAGCCGATCGCCTCGGAGATCGCGGCGCGGGTCAAAAGCCGGTTAGCGCGGGTCAGGAAAACCTCCAGCACGTCGAATTCGCTCTTGGCCATCTCGACCACCGCGCCATTGGTGCCGGTGACCAGCCTGCCGTCGAGATCGGCCTGGAAAGGGCCGAAGGCAACGGAACGGCGATCTGTCCTGGCCTTCTTGTCCTGAAGCTCCTGCGGTTGGGGAACGCGGCGCAACACGCTGCGGACCCTCGCCAGCACTTCGCGCAATTCGTAGGGCTTGACGATGTAGTCGTCGGCACCAAGCTCCAGTCCGACGATGCGGTCGAGCGCGGTGCCGGCGGCGGTGGCGTAAATGATGCCGATCGGCAGCTTCGAGCGCAGCCAGCGGCCGAGCGACAGGCCATCCTCGCCCGGCATGGCGATGTCGAGAATGGCGAGATGGAACGACTGCGTTTCAACGAGGCTGCGCGCGGCGGCAGCACTTTCGGCGGTGACCACATCATAGCCGGCGGCTTCGAGATATTCGGCAACCGCGTCCCTCAGGTCGGGCTCATCCTCGACGATGACAATTCTTGCCCGCACGATGCTTTCGCTCCCACTTTCAGTGGAAAGTAGATTGGGTATAAACATGATGTCCAGCACTCATCTCGGGATGTCTGTTGCAGGGTGGGAAAACATGGCCGCACGATCGATCATCGCGCTTGTTTCCGTTGCCGAAGTGGTCGCGACCGAACTCGCCGACCATCTCGAGCGGCGCGGTCACGATGTGCGTCAGGCGCGCCAGCCCTGGGAGGCCGAATCGCTGCTGTCGGGAAAGGGCATCGACGTCGCCGTCGTCGGCGACAGCCTCAGCCAGGCGGAGGGGCGCGACCTGCTCCGGCGTCATGGTGGCGAGGGCGGACCGGATTTCATCCTGATCTGCCGGCCGGCCGATCTCGTCGACAAGGTGCTGGCGCTCGAGTTGGGTGCGGCCGACGTCGTCGAGAGCCCGCTCAACGTCCGGGAACTGGCTGCCCGTGTTGGCGGCCTGCTTTCGCGGCGCGGCAGGGGCACCCAGGAACTGATCGTGCTGGAGAACGCGACCGTCGATCTGAGGTCGGCCATGGTCATGCATCGCTCCGGCACGGAGGAGCAGCTTTCGCCCGGTCAGGTGGCGCTGCTCAGGCTGTTCCTGGCCAGTCCGCGCAAGGTGCTGACGCGTGACGACATCATTGCCGCGGCACCGGCCGAAAACGCCGACGCCTTCGATCGCTCGATCGATTCGCGCATCGTGCGGCTGCGCCGCAAGCTTGACACCGAAACCATCACCACCATACGCGGCGCCGGCTACCGGTTCGATCCGCCGCAGCAATTCGCCGGCTGATTGTCGGTCACTGACGCAGTCTCTTCTGTTGGGCATCGGATTTTCCATCTCTGGGCCCGATGCTCTTGAAGCTCAGCGTACCAGCAGAAGTGATGGGCCGACCGGCATGTCGCTGCCCATGGTGATCTCGCTTGCATGGGCGCGATCCCTGAGCAGCACGGTGGCAAGGGCGGCAAAGCCGAGCAGGCCCTGCGCGTAAAGCAGTGCGGAAAGCACCGAAGCGGCAAATTTCGTTTTCATCGTACCAATTCCCCAAAATGCCAATTCTTCAAAAGCGAATGTGTTGCGGGTCGGTTCAGGACACCCCCGAAGTGCCCGCGCCGCCCACGGAGCCCCCCGTCGCGGCGCGGGCCTTCGGTCCTCTCGGCAGCAAGTTGCCGGAGGCGCCGCGCAAACCCGCCAGCCTAAGGCCGACCCGCCAGAGGGCCTTTAGCCGGGCGATGCGCAGGCTGGAAACAATCCAGACCGTGGCGAAAAACAGTGCGGCATGCAGCGTCGAAATCTCGCCTGAAGTCATCGCGCCAAGGCTTGTCAGCGGGGTGCCGGCAACCGTGCCGACGCCGCCGATGACCGCTGCCGCGATGCTGATCCTGAGAAGCCAGGACAGCGCGTTCGATTTCGTTCCCATGTTCGTTTCCGGCTGTTTTCGTTGCGTCAACTTTGCTTGCGGCCCGTATCCGGATCATGCCGCTTGAAGTCTCGCTTTGTTGCAGTTTGGTTTCGAGATCGATGGTCTTTCTTTCGTATGCTGCCGATTCGCACTTTCGTTTAGAGGCAGATACTCATGTTCCTGACTTTGGTCTCGCCGACAGGCTGCGGAGCCGACTCCCATTCGGTCTATGAAAGGCTGCGCTTGTTAACCAGAGGAAACAGATTCGAAACACAAATGAGCGTTTTGCGAAATCTGCCCGAAACATGACGTTGGGATAAGCAGCCATCGAATTGGAGCCGGCCGAACCGGCAGAGAGGGGATTTCATCATGCATACCGCCATTTCCGCCAAGCTCATCAACATCACCGCCGCCGCGCTGACGGGCGCCGCACTGCTGTTCGGCGCCGGCTCGGGCGCAGCGCACGCCGCCAACAAGATCGTGGCACGCGTTTCGCTTTCACAGCAGATCATGGAAGTCTCGGTCGATGGCCGGCCGACCTTCGCCTGGAAGGTTTCCACCGGCGACCGGGCCCATGTGACGCCGACCGGCTCGTTCAAGCCGACGCGCATGCATGAGATGTGGTATTCGAAGAAATACGACAACGCCCCGATGCCGCACTCGGTCTTCTTCAGCGGCGGCTATGCGGTGCATGCGACTTACGCGATCAAGCGCCTCGGCCAGCCGGCTTCGCATGGTTGCGTGCGGCTGCACCCCGACAACGCCGCCGATTTCTACCAGCTCGTCGAAACGTTCGGGGCGACCAACACCAGCATCGTCATCGTCAAGTAGCAGGCTGGAAACGATGGCTTGGCAGCATGCTGCCACGCCTTGTTCAAGGCTCCCACCGGAAAACGCCGCAGTATTGAGTACAGCTCAAACCGGCGGTATCGAGCCCAGCCAAAAAGAAAAGAGGCCGGAAATTTCCGGCCTCTTTTCTTCTGTTTCCAACTTGTCGTTGCGCAATTCCGGATGGAAAACCGTTACACACTTTTCCTGGAATTGCTCTAGCTCGGCAGTGCCGGCATCAGCTTGGGATCCGGCTTCTCGGCCAAATGAGGCAGGTCCTTGCTGGCGATGAAGGTGTAGAACATGGGCACGACGAAGAGCGTGAACATGGTTCCGACCAGGATGCCGGTGAAGATAACCAGGCCCATCGAATAGCGGGCCGCGGCACCCGCGCCGCTGGACGTGATCAGCGGCACCACGCCAAGCGCCATCGCCGCCGTCGTCATCAGGATCGGCCGCAGGCGCACCTTGGCCGAGGCGATGATGGCGTCGCGCCGCCGCATGCCATGCTTTTCACGCTGCTGGTTGGCGAACTCGACCAGCAGGATGCCGTGCTTGGTGATCAGACCGATCAGTGTGATCAGGCCGACCTGTGTGTAGATGTTGAGCGTGCCGAGGCCCAGATTGAGCGGCACGATCGCGCCGAAGATGGACAGCGGCACCGCCATCATGATGATCAGCGGGTCGCGGAAACTTTCAAACTGCGCTGCCAGCACCAGATAGATGACGACAACGGCCGCCGCGAAAGCGATCAGGATGGTGTTGCCCTGCTCCTTTTCCTGTCGCGATTGACCGGAATAGTCGACGAAGAAGGTGTCGGGCAGGCTCTCCTTGGCGATGTCCTCCAGCGCCTTCAGCCCGTCGCCGGTGGTGACGCCGGGCAGCGGAAGCGCCGAAATCGTCGACGAATTCAGCTGGTTGAACTGCTCGATTGCCGCCGGCGCCGCATTGGTCGAAATCTTGACCACCGCCGACAGCGGCACCATCTCGCCCGTCACGCTGCGCACGAAGTATTCGCCGAGCTTGCCGGGGTTGTCGCGAAATTCCTGCGGCACCTGCGGGATGATGTCGTAGCTGTTGGAGTCGCGGTCGAACTGCGCCACTTCGGCGCCGCCGACAAGCAAGGTCAGCGTGCGGCCGATATCGGCGATCGGCAGATTCAGCGCCGCGGCGCGGTCACGATCGATGGTCACCGTCACCTCCGGTGCATCATAGGCCATCGAATTCTGCACGACGATGAAGCGGCCGGAGGCTTGCGCCTTGTTCTTGATCTGCTCGGCCACCTCGTACACTTCCGAGGAAGCGCCGGTCGATCGCACCACCATGGAAATGGGCAGGCCGCCACCGGAGCCCGGCAGCGTCGGCGGCGCGAAGACGAAGGCCTCGACACCGGCCACTTTGGCGATACGGGCCGTAATGTCGGCCTGCAGTTCCTTCGAATTGCGCTTGCGTTCCGCCCAGTCCTTGAAGGCAAAGCCGACGAAGGCGCTGTTTGTCGTGCCGCCGAAGGCGACCGCCGAGAACTGCGCTCTTGTTTCGGGAATATCCTTCACCAGACCGAGAATCTGGTTGACGTATGTCTCGGTGTAATCGGAGGTCGCATAACGTGGCCCTGTCACAATCGAGAGCAGAAAGCCCTGATCCTCTTCCGGCGCCAGTTCGCTCGAGGTCTTGGTGAACATGAAGCCGGTGACGCCGACAAGCGCAAGCACGATGATCAGCGTCAAGGGGCGATAGTTCAGCGACCCGGTGACGGCGCGCTCATAGACATGCTCGACGCGCGCGAAGGCGCCGTCGACAATGCGCTGGAAACGGCCCGGCGTGCCGGACTTCAGGAGGCGTGCCGACATCATCGGGGTGATGGTGATGGCGATGACGCCCGACAACACCACCGAGCCGGCGAGCGTAACCGCGAATTCACGAAACAGCGCGCCGGTCAGGCCGCCGGTGAAGGCCAGCGGCGCGAACACGGCGGCAAGCGTCATGGTCATGGCAACGATGGCCGACGCTATTTCGCGCATACCGCTGAACGCGGCCTGCATCGGCGACATGTGGTCTTCTTCCATATGGCGATGGATGTTCTCCACCACCACGATGGCGTCGTCGACGACCAGGCCGATCGCCAGCACCATGGCCAGCAGCGACAGGAGGTTGATCGAATAGCCGACAGCAAACAAAAGGAAACAGACGCCGATCAGCGACAGCGGGATGGTGACGATCGGCATCATCACCGAACGGAAAGAGCCAAGGAACAAAAGGATGACGACGACGACGATGGCAACCGCCTCGGCGATGGTCTTGAACACCTCTTCGATCGAGGCGCTGATCTGCCCGGTCGCGTCGTAGACGACCTCGATCGTCATGCCCTTCGGCAGCGTCTCCTGAATCTGCGGCACCAGCTTGGTGAGTGCGGCCGCCGTGGTCAGCGGATTGGCTGCCGGTGTCGGGAAGATAGCGAGGAAGGTGCCGGGCTTGCCGTTGAAGCTGACCCTGGTGTCGGTGTTCTCGGCAGCGAGTTCGACGCGAGCCACGTCGCGCAACCGCACCACATTGCCGTCGGTCGAGCGCAGCGGCAGTTCGGCGAACGCCTCCGGCGTCTGCAATGTCGAGCGCACGGCGATCGACGAGACGACATACTCGTTCTGGGTGTTGCCGGGCGCCGACAGGAAGTTGGAATTGTTGATCGCCGTCAGCACTTCGGAGGCCGTCACGCCGCGCGCGGCAAGCTTGATCGGATCGATCCAGACGCGCATCGAGTATTCCTGGGCGCCGAAGATCTGCACGTCGGCGACGCCTTCGACCGTCGACATGCGCGGCCTGATGACGCGCTCGATATACTCCGTCAGCTGCTCCTTCGTCATGTTCGGATTCTGCATCGAGATGTACATCATCGCGAACTGCTGACCGGTACCCTTGACGATGACGGGGTCCTTGGAGGCGTCCGGCAAGGTGCCGCGCACGCCCTGGACCTTGGACAGCACTTCAGTCAGCGCGACGTCGGGGTTGGAACCGAGCTTCATCTGCACCGTCACGGTGCTGGACGACGGACGGCTGGACGAGGTGACGTAGTCGATGTTCTCGGTCGAGGCGACGGCGCGGGCGATCGGGGCGGAAATGAAGCCCTGGATCAGATCGGCGCTGGCGCCTGGATAGGCCGTCGTGATGGTGATCGCCGTTTCGTCGACCTTCGGATACTGCCGGATCGACAGGTTGAAGATGCCCTGGAAACCCAGGAGCAGGATCATGCAGGCAAGGACCGTCGAAAGGACGGGCCGGCGAATGAAGAGATCGGAAAAGCTCATTGCTGGTCGGCCTGCTTGTTCGCCGATTTGGTCGGGTCGATGGTGTTGTCTACAGCGACGGACATGCCGTTGAAGAGGCGGTTCTGACCGGCGGTGACGACCTCGTCGCCGGCCTTCAGCCCCTCGACGATCTCGACCATGCCTTGATTGCGGCGGCCTGGCTTGACGAACACCTGCGACAGCACCAGCGCAGGCTTGTCACCTTCCGCCGCCGGCTTGGCCGGATCGGCAGCCTTGTCCGCCGGCTTTGCCGCATCGGCGGCTGGCTTGGCTGCATCAGTCGCCGGCTTCATGGCACCGGCCGGCTTGGCGTCCGCCGGTTTGGCGTCAGCCGGCTTGTCGGCGGCTGCGGCAGCGGGTTTTTCTCCCGGCTTGGCTGCCTGCGCCGGGGCCGCCTCGGCGGGCTTCGCCGGCTGCACCACGAAGATGTAGTCGCCATAGAGGCTGGTCGTCAGTGCCGTCTGCGGCAGCGTCAGCACGTTCTGCTCTTCGGGCAGTTCGACACGTACCTGCACGAACTGACCAGGGGTCAGCTTGCCGTCGGGATTGGCGACTTCCGCCCTGATGTTCACCAGCCGGCTGGACGAGTCGATCTTCGGGTCGATGCCGCGAATGGCGCCGGCAAACGGCCGGTCCTCACCACCGAAGCCCAACCGAACCGTCTGGCCGATCTTGAGCAGCGCGAGTTGCTGTTCGGGAACCGAGAAATCGACCCGCATCGTGTCGAGATCCTGCAGCGTCACCACTGCGGTGCCGGGCGCCAGATATTGGCCGATATCGATTTTCGGAATGCCCACCGTGCCGCCGAAAGGTGCCGTCAGCTGCTTCTGTTCGAGCACGGCCTGCAGCTTGGTGACCTGAGACGCAGAGGCCGAGGCGGCCGCACGCGCCGTGTCCAGCGTCGAGTCGGAGCCGACGCCACGCCTCGTCAGTTCGATGGCGCGGGCCAGCGATGCCTGATCGAGCGCGGCCTGCGCTTTCTGCGCGTCGAGATCGGCGCGCTCGACGGCGTCGTCGAGCTGCAGCAGAACCGCATTGTCGGCCACTTTCTGGTTGGCATGGAAAAGGATGTCCTTGACGATGCCGGTGGTCTCAACCGTCAGGTCAACACCGCGCACGGCCTTGACCGTACCGATCGCCTCGACGCCAGGCGTCCAGGTCGAAGGCTTGGCGATGGTCGTCGACACGGTTGCCGCCGGCGGCTTCATCGATGCGAAATACTGCTTGATGCCGTTGTCGCGCAGGAAGTTGAAGCCGACGATACCGCCGACCACGACGACGAGCACAGCCAGAACCAGAACGATGATGAAGATACGGAGTATGCGCTTGAACAAGGAAGTCCCCTCAGTCGAAATCCGGCGCGAAGCGCGGACATCGGGACACATATCGACTGCGGGTCCCGATTTCAAATAGTGGCGGTCTTACTGTACCGTCTGGACGGTCTTGTCAATTGGGCCTAAGCTTGCGAAGGGAGGCGCCATGAGAGCCCAACGAACGAACTCGCGCGAGAAAATTCTCGCAGCGGCGGCCGATGTCGCACGGGAATCCGGGCCCGGCAGCCTGTCGCTGGAAGCGGTCGCCAGCCGCGCCGGCGTATCGAAGGGCGGGCTGCTCTATAATTTCCCGACCAAGGCCAAATTGATGCAGGGTTTGGTCGAAGGCTACCTGCGCGAGTTCGAGAACGCGCTGGAAACCGCCCGCACGAACGACAAGGACGAAAATCCGCTCGCCGTCTACATCAGGCTGTCGGCCAATGATTGCGAGGAGAAGCAGCCGTCCGCGTCCTGGATCTTCTCGGCGATCGCCGAGGATCCCGATTTCATGACGCCGATAAAGACATTCAAGCGGCAGCTTTTCGAGAGGCTGAAGGGCGAGACGCCGGACCTCAAATCGCTATTGGTCTGCTACCTCGCCATCGAGGGATTGCGCAGCATGAACCTCTTCGATGCGGATGTCCTGTCGAAAGACGAGCGAGAGCTGCTGGTATCGTCCCTGCTTGAGATTGCCAAATAGGCGCGCCTGATCGAAGCGCTCAATCCACGGCGCGCTCGATGTCGCGGCGCAGGACGATCGCGGTTGTCAGGTCCTCGACACCGCCATGACTGGCGATCAGATCGCGAAGCGTGTTCAGCCTGTCGATGGATGGCACCTCGACCTCGACGATGAGATCGAGCTGGCCGCTGACCGATGACACCCGCCGGACTTCCGGATAGCGCGCCAGCTGG
This sequence comes from Mesorhizobium norvegicum, assembly GCF_004919685.1. Taxonomy (GTDB): domain Bacteria; phylum Pseudomonadota; class Alphaproteobacteria; order Rhizobiales; family Rhizobiaceae; genus Mesorhizobium; species Mesorhizobium norvegicum. The sequence goes on from NZ_SMYZ01000019.1 coordinate 89,257, forward strand.
TCGAGAATGCCGATCGATGGCGTGCGTATCAGTGTGACAAGCAGGAAGGCGCAGATCAGCCCCTTGTCCATCTGACCGATATCGGCGCGATAGCCACGGATGACGCCGCTTTTTTCCAGTGAGGCCACCCGCTCACTCGTCGCGCTGCGCGACAGGCCGATGCGCCCCGCAAGCGTCTTCAGCGGGATGCGGGCCTCCTTCGACAGGATGCCGAGAATGTCCCTGTCCTTGGCGTCCAGTTCCCTCATCACATCGCGCTCCTACCCGCTTCCGTTAATGTGCCGGCCAATGCAGTCATTGTGACGGCGTAACCGACGCTTTGCCGGATGCCCGATTTTTAAGCCCATGCCAAGCTTTGAGAAAGCAGATGTGGATTGCCGATGACCAATGTTTCCCACCCAGCGCCTCAGTTCTCGCAAAGCGAGGCCATCGATATCGCCGCACGGCATTTCGGCATTGCCGGCAGCGTCACGCCGCTGGACAGCGAGCGCGACCAGAATTTCAAGCTGACCGCCCCCGACCGTTCGCTGTGGATCCTCAAGATCGTCAACGCCAGCGAGCCGCTCCGCGAGAGCGAATTCCAGACGGCACTGTTCGACCACCTCGAGCGCAACAGCCCTCATCTCGCCGTACCGCGCCTCAGGATGACGGTGCAGGGAACATCGCTCGCTCATGCCACCGGCGCCGGCGGCGAAGACCATGCCGTGCGGCTGGTGTCGTGGCTTGCCGGCCGGCCGCTGGCCGAGAGCCCGTCCACTCCGGCGTTGCTTGAGAGCCTCGGTGGCGCGCTCGGCCGGTTGGACCGCGCCCTGCAGGGCTTCATCCACCCCGGTGCGCTGCGCACGTTCGACTGGGACATTCGCCGGGCCGGTGCTGCGCGGCAACGCCTTCACTACATCGACGACCACCAGGATCGCGCCTTGCTGGAACGGTTCCTCGATCATTTCGATGCCGCGATCGCGCCCCGGCTGCCGGCGCTGCGGGCGCAGGTGATCCACAACGACGCCAATGACTGGAATGTGCTCGTCGACCCGGAAATGCCCGAGCGCGTCGCCGGACTGATCGATTTCGGCGATGCCTTGCACAGCGTGTTGATCGCCGAGGTTGCCGTCGCCTGTGCCTATGCCATCCTCGATGCCGAGGATCCGATCGGCGCTGCCGCCCGTCTTGCCGCCGGGTTTCATGCCGAGTATCCGCTGCGCGAAGAGGAGCTCGATCTGCTCTTCGACCTCATTGCGATGCGTCTCGTCACCTCGGTGACGCTGTCGGCGGCGCGCAAGGAGCGGACCACCGACAATCCCTATCTGTCGATCTCGGAAGCGCCGGCCTGGCGCCTGCTGCGACGCCTGGGAACGATGAACCGGCGCTTCGCGACGGCGATCCTGCGCCATGCCTGCGGCTTCGAGGCCGCGCCCGGAGCGCGCGCTGTCACGCACTGGATCACAGCGAACCGCGCGCAGCTTGCGCCCATTCTCGACCGCCATCCGGCGACGCTTGCCAAGGCGCTGGTGCCTTATGGCGATCCGCAAAATCCGATGACGGTGACATCGGCCGCGCAGCAACCCGACAAGGCGACCGCATGGTGGGATGCCTATTGCGCCGAGCATGGCATTGCGCTCGGCATCGGCCCGTGGGGCGAGGCGCGCACGGTTTACACCAGCGACATCTTCCGCTCGCGTTTCGTCGAAGGCGCGCGCCGCGCCAATCATCTGGGCCTCGATCTTTTCATGCCGGTGGGCACGCGACTCTATACGCCCCTGGCCGCAACCGTCAGAAGCGTCGAGATCGAAGAGGATCCGCTCGGCTATGGCTGCCTGGTGGCGCTGGAGCATGCGCCGCCGGGGTGCCCGCCCTTCATCACCCTGTGGGGGCATATGGCGCATGAGGCAGGACGGCGGCTGAAGGCCGGCGACCACCTGCAAGCCGGCGCGCTTGTCGGCGAGATGGGATCACCAGCAGAAAATGGCGGCTGGGCGCCGCATCTGCATTTCCAGATATCGACGGATACAAGCCTCGCCGCACGCGACATCCTCGGCGTCGGCGAAGAACGCTATCTCTCAGTCTGGCAAGAGCTGTTTCCGGACGCTGCCGATCTGGCCGGCATTCCGCCCGAAACCTTCCGGCAAAGCGGTCGTTCGCGTCCGCAGATCGTTGCCGCGCGTAAGGCGTCGCTGCTGCCCAATCTCTCGATCTCCTATTCCGAGCCGATCAAGTTCGTGCGCGGCGAAGGCGTTTGGCTGATCGACGACACTGGCCGCGCCTATCTCGATTGCTTCAACAATGTCTGCCACCTCGGCCATGCCCATCCCGACGTGGTCGAGGCGATCGCCAGACAGGCGGCAAAGCTCAACACCAACACGCGCTATCTGCACGACGCCATCGTGACCTACGCGGAACGGCTGACCGCGACCTTGCCCGCGGGCCTGTCGGTGGCGTCCTTCGCCTGTTCGGGCAGCGAGGCCAACAGCCTGATGCTGCGCATGGCACGAACCCATACCGGCCGCAGCGAGGCGATCGTGCTCGACTGGGGCTATCACGGCACGACGCAGGAACTGATCGACCTCAGCCCTTACAAGTACAAGCGCAAGGGCGGCAAGGGGCGCCCGCCGCATGTGTTCGAGGCGACCATTCCCGACAGCTACCATGCCCCGGCCGAATGGCCTGTTGACGAGCATGCAAGGCGCTTTGCCGAAAGCGTCGCCGAGCAGATCGCTGATATGGCCAGAGAGGGTCGCGCGCCTGGCCTGTTCCTGGCGGAATCGATCCCCAGCGTTGCCGGCCAGGTGTTCCTGCCGGACGGCTATCTCGCGGAAGTCTACGCGATGGTGCGCGCCGCCGGCGGCATCTGTGCGGCCGACGAGGTGCAGGTCGGCTTTGGCCGCGTCGGCAGCCATTGGTGGGCTTTCGAGACGCAAGGGGTGACACCCGACATCGTCACCATGGGCAAGCCGATCGGCAACGGCCATCCGATGGCGGCCGTGGTGACGACCACCGAGATTGCCGCTTCGTTCAACAACGGCATGGAGTATTTCAACACGTTCGGCGGCAATCCGGTGTCCTGCGCGGCCGGGCTCGCGGTGCTCGACGTCATCGAGCGCGACGGCCTCAGGCGCAATGCGGTGGAGATCGGCGGCTATCTCATAGCGCGGTTCAAGGCCTTGCAGGCCCGCTACGATATGATCGGCGATGTGCGCGGCCAAGGGCTCTTCCTCGGCATCGAACTGGTCGAGGACCGCAACAGCAAGGCGCCGGCGACGGCACTTGCCCGCCGCGTCAATGACGGGGTCAGGGCACGCGGGGTGCTGATCGGCACCGAAGGGCCGCACGACAATGTGCTGAAGATGCGCCCGCCGATGATCTTCAGCCGGGCCAATGCCGATCATCTGGTTGGCGTTGTCGACGAGACGCTGGCGGCGGTTCTGGCGGAAGGGACGTAGGGCAGATCCCGCACGCCCAGGCGGCGCGCGGACGGGTTCACGGACAGCGATTTTCACGAACTTCCGGCGCTCCATGTGCCGGCGGCAGGAGAGGCTTTGCCTCATCAAGGGAGGAAACCATGAGACATGCATTGATCACCGCGCTCTTGCTCGCATCGGCCACGATGTCGGCGAAAGCGGACACATTCGACATCGTCAAGCAGAGGGGCTCGATCCTGTGCGGCGTCAGCCAGGGCGTCGCCGGTTTTTCGTCACCAGACGACCAGGGAAAATGGGGCGGCTTTGACATCGATTTCTGCCGCGCTGTCTCGGCCGCGGTTTTCGGCGACCCCGACAAGGTGAGCTATGTGGCGCTGTCGACCAAGGAACGCTTCACCGCGCTGCAGGCCGGTACCGTCGATATCTTGTCGCGGCAGTCGACCTGGACGTTGTCGCGCGACACCGGCATGGGCATCCACTTCGTCGGCGCCGCCTATTATGACGGCCAGGGTTTCATGGTGCACAAGAACCTCGGCGTCGACAGCGCGCTGAAGCTGTCGGGAGCCACGGTCTGCGCGGAGCAGGGCACGACGACCGAGCAGAATGTCGCCGACTATTTCACCGCCAACAAGATGAAGTACGAGGCGGTCGTCATCGATTCCGCCGACAGCATCATCAAGGCGTTCGATAGCGGCCGCTGCGATGTCTACACCACGGACGCATCGGCGCTTTATGCGCAGCGCCTGAAACTGACCGACCCTGCGGCTTTCACCGTGCTGCCCGAGATCATCTCGAAGGAACCGCTCGGCCCGGCCGTTCGCAAGGGTGACGACAAGTGGTTCGACATCGTGCGCTGGACGCTGTTCTCGCTGATCGAGGCGGAAGAGGAAGGCATCACCCAGGCCAATGCGGAAGCCTCGCTGAAGTCGCAGAATCCGACGATCCGCCGCTTCCTCGGTGTTGACGGGGACAATGGCCAGCAGCTTGGGCTCGAGCCTGCCTTCGCCTACAACATCGTCGCCAAAGTCGGCAATTATGGCGAGATGTTCGAGCGCAATCTCGGCCAGTCCAGCCAGCTGAAAATAGCGCGCGGCATCAATGCGCTGTGGAACGCCGGCGGCCTGATGTACGCGCCACCCGCGCGCTGAGACCAGAAAGCGGAACGACTAACCGGAGTTGCCGAAGCGTGGTGCCCTTGGGCTTCCGCGCCCGGCGATGTCTGGCCTGTTAATCTGGCCTGTTAAAATGAGGTGGTGATGTGCGGCCTCGCACGCATCACCTCATTCGTGCTCGAAAGAGCTAATAAAAACGTTTTTATTTTTGTTGAAAACGTTTTTATCCGATGATACGAATCCTGAGATCAGGATGGAATCGTCCATGGCAGAGACCGAAAGATCCGAACGCCGAGAGCTTTCGCCGACGATCAAGACGTTGGCGGCCCATACCGGTTATTCAATCGCCACCATTTCCAAGGCTCTGCGGGGGTCGCCGGTCGTCGCGCAGCCCACAAGGGACGCTATCGTCGCCGCGGCGCGGGAACTGGGGTATCAGGCGAACGCGCGAGGCATGGCGCTCAGGACGGGCAAGACCTATCGGGCGGCGGTGCTGATGCCGATAACGTCCGCGGCCGGCTATGAATGGGACGGCGTCGAATACACGCAGATCCTGAGCGGCATAAGCCAGGCGCTGGAAGGCAGCGACTATCAACTGTCCGTACACGGCTTCCGGGATTTCGGCGACGCCTTCGACACAGCCCGCCGCATCGTCGACCAGAGCGCGGCCGACGGGCTGATCTTTTCCGGCGTGCAGGCCGACGATCCTCGTATCGATATGCTGGTCGAAAGCGATTTTCCATTCGTGTCGCTCGGCCGTTGCCGCAAGCCCCTCATCTATGCCCATGTCGATGTCGACAATGAGTGGGCGGCGTTCACCGCCACCGCGCGGCTGATCGCGGGCGGACATAGACGTATCGCCCTGATCAACGCCGATCGCCGTCTTTCCTACGCCCTCGACAGGATCGACGGATTTTCGCGTGCCTTTGACGAGGCGGGGCTTGCCGCATCGACGGACCTTGTGGCTGGCGGCGATCTGTCCACCCGCTTCGGCCGTGACAGTGCGCTCAGGCTTCTTGGCTTGCCCAGTCCGCCCACGGCTTTGGTGTGCGTCAACGAATCCACCACCCTGGGCGTCCTGTCGACGCTGGGTAGCCTTGACCGGCGCGTCGGGGTGGATGTCGATGTCATCGCCTATGACGACATCAATGTCAGCGCCTACTTCACCCCGCCGATCACGACGTTCTACCAGCCAATCGAACTTCTCGGCCGCAAGCTGGGCGAGTTCCTGCTGAGGCGCATGGCGGGCGAGGACCCGGCCAAGCTCGCCATGGTCTCGAGACCCGAGCTCATCGGCCGGCAGCCGGACAATCTCGGCGGGCGAAGCCGCCGTTAATCATGACATGGGAGGAAAGAGCATGAAGAAGATTTTGATCGGACTTGCACTGGCGCTGTTGACGGCCGGTGCCGCCGGCGCCGCCGACCTCGGCGGCAAGGTGCTGAAGGTGGGTTCCGACACCACATCGCCGCCGATGGAAAGCGTCGACACGGCGACCGGCCAGATCGTCGGCTTCGACGTCGATGTGATCAAGGCGGTCTGCGGCAAGATCAACTGCAAGGCTGAATTCGTCACCACCGGCTGGGACGGCATCTTCGCGGCTCTCGACCAAGGCAGTTTCGACCTGGTCGCCTCCGGCGTGTCTATCACCGACGAACGCAAGAAAGCCATGGATTTCTCGGACCCCTACATCGTCAACAGCCAGGCTGTCCTCATGCGCGTGGAAGACGAGGGCCTGTCCCTCGATGACTTCAAGGCGAAAGGCAAGAAGCTCTCGGCGCAGGCTAACACCACCGACGCACAGGTCGCCGAAAGCATCGTCGGCAAGGACAATGTCGTCGCGTATGACAGTTTCGCGGCTTCCGTCATCGCGCTGAAGAACAAGGACGTAGACGGCGTTGTGATCAACGGCGCCAATGCCGCCGCCTATGAGAAGGAGTTCGCGGGTGAGCTGGTCGTGCCGATCCGGGATCTCCAGTCCGATCCGCTGGGGTTGGTCTTCCGCAAGGGTGACGAGAATGTCGCCGCCTTCAATGAAGGGCTGAAGGCGATCAAAGCCGACGGCAGCCTCGACGTGCTGATCGCCAAATACTGGGGCGCAAAATAGCTGCTTGAAAGGCTCCGGCGCCTGGCGCCGGAGCTGTCGTTGGGGGAGGACGGGACCGGATGCAGTTTCTGATGCGCCTGCGGCCGAGCAATCTGATCATCGTCGCGGCATTGCCGTTCATCGTCTATCTCTTTGCTTCGTCGGTAAACTACCAGCGCTCGCTTCGCGCCATCCTCGGCGTGGAGAACGGCTCGTCGGCCTTCGTGCCCGGCTTCCTGACGCTGGCTGTCGCCTTTTCCGCCGGCCTTGCCGTGTTCGTGTTCTCGCGCGCTTCGTCCAGATCGCCTCGGCTTGCGACGATTGCCGCCGGGATCAATCTTGCCATCGCGGTGCTACTTGCGACAACCGGCCTGGTCTATCCCTTTGTGGCATCGGTCGTGGCGAACGCCGTCGATCCGTTCACCTCCGATCTGGTGGTTCAAGGCGTTACGCCGCGGCGATTGACGGATGCCGCCGACCTCATGGTGCGCGGCCAGGCCGCACTCCTGTTGCGAACCTATCTCGGTCTGACGGTCGTGATCCTCGGTGCGTTCTTCATCGCCGCCCGCAACGGGACCGGTAACGCGACGCACCGTTTTAGCCGCCTCGTGCTGGCGGCGGTGAACGGCGCCGGCTTGGTCTTCATCCTGCTTTTCGCGCATATCGCATTCGCGGCGGGGGTTGCCACGACGATCCGCGCGGCCGTCGCGGCCTATATGCTGGCGGCCATGATGGGACTGCTCTGGGTCGGGCTCCTCAAGCTCAAATACAGCTGGCGGGCGGACCTGATCTGCATCGTGGCAACCATCCTCATGATCTGCGCCGCCGCGTGGTTCCTGCTTCAGCCGCGCGAAAGCTTCGTGCTCGTGGGTTCTCTCGCCGGGAAGGTCGCGGTCACGCCCGGCACGCCGTCCGGCATACTTGACGCCGTCCGCTACGGGCAATTTCCCGGCGGCCCCGACAGCGAGGTGCCGCTGCGCACCTCTCGCGGCGCGCCGGAAGCGATCGATGCGATCGGCAAGATCCCCGGCGTCAGCGCAGCGCTTGTCCCGGCGGCCACAGCGCCGGCCAGCTTGCCGGTGCTGTGGCAGACGGAGGCGTTGAACGATCGCGACAGGGCGTTCGGCATCACGCTCGCCGCGCTGGCGATCGTGCTTGGCCTGCTGACCTTCGGCGGCCATATCCACCGCAGGCATCCGCTCTCGATCGGGTCGGAGTTCATCGTCGATACGATCCGCGGCATCCCGATGCTGGTTATCGTGCTCTATGTCGGCCTGCCGCTCGCTGGAGCGCTCAAGGATGCGACCCAGGGCGTGGTCGATCCGCCGAACCTGGTGCGCGGCATTGCCGCCATGGCGCTCGCCTATTCGGCCTATCTGGCCGAGATATTCCGGTCCGGCATCAACGCAATTCCCGCCGGCCAGATTGAGGCCGCGCACAGCCTTGGTCTGAACGGCTGGCGTACCGCCCGGCTGGTTGTGCTGCCGCAGGCCTTCCGCATCATCATCCCACCGCTTGGCAACGAACTGATCGCAATCCTCAAGGACACGTCGCTGCTGTCGATCCTGTCGATCCGCGACATCACGCAGCGTATGCGGGAATTCCAGTCGGCAAGTTTCCTGCCGTTCGCGCCCTACAACTCAGCCGCCATCTTCTACATTTTCCTGACGCTGGCCGCGGCAAGCCTCGTCAGCACCATCGAGAGAAAATATGACATCAAGCATCGATAACGCACGCCGGACCCTCGAAGCCCGCGCCTCCGGACTGGTCTTTCCGCACGGCTTCGTGTTCGGCGCCGCGACGGCAGCCTATCAGATAGAGGGCGCGCATGACGCGGATGGCAAAGGCGAAAGCATCTGGGACCGGTTCTGCCGCGTTCCCGGCGTGATCGTGGACGGTTCGAGCGGCGATGTCGCCTGTGACCACTATCATCGCTGGAAGGAGGATATCGCCGTGCTCAAGGCGCTCGGCCTTGGTGCCTACCGCTTTTCCCTCGCATGGACACGGCTTCTTCCCGAAGGTCGTGGCGAGGCCAACGCTAGGGGTATCGCCTTCTACGACCGGCTGATCGACGACCTGCTTCAAGCCGGTATCGAGCCCTATGCAACGCTCTATCACTGGGATCTTCCGCAGGCGCTGCAAGACCGTGGCGGCTGGTACAGCCGGGAAACGGCCATCGCCTTTGCCGATTATGCCCGGCTTGCCGCCCGCAGCTACGGTGATCGCGTCAAGAGATGGACGACGCTCAACGAGCCCTGGACGTTCTGCTGGTCGGGACACGCGACCGGTGAGGATGCGCCGGGATTGCGGGACGGTGTGAAAGGCGGGGTGACCGCCAGCCATCATGCCCTGCTGGGGCATGGCCTGGCTGTTCCGGCTATCCGGGCCGAGGTGGCGGACGCTTGCGTCGGCATCGTGTTCGATCTCAATGTCACGGAGGCCGCCACCGACGACCCACGCGATGTCGCGGCGGCACAGCGCTTCGATGGCGCCCAGAACCGCTGGTTTCTCGATGCCGTCTTCAAGGGCGCATATCCGCAGGACATGCTGGCGCTCTACGGCGATCTGCTGCCGCCGATCCAGGCGCAGGACAACGAGATCATCGCCGCGCCGGTAGACTATCTGGGCATCAACATCTACCGCCGCTCGGTGATCGCGGCGGGTGATGAACTGGCGCCGCTCAGCTACCGCCGGGTGCAACCGGAAGGCATTTATTCCGCGGTCGACTACGAGATCTGGCCACGCTGCATGTATGACATCCTGCACTATGTGAATGACCGCTACGCACCGCCGGCGATCTACATTTCCGAGAACGGCGTCGCCACGATGCCGGAGACCGTTGGTGAAGACGGTTGTGTCTGGGACGATCTGCGCGCTGCCTACTACGTCGATCACCTCGAGCAGGTGGCCAAGGCGGCGGCCGAGGGTTTGCCGGTGCGCGGCTATTTCGCCTGGACGCTGACCGACAATTTCGAGTGGGCCTATGGCTATACCACGCCCTTCGGCATCACCCATGTCGATTTCGCCACACAGCAACGCCACATCAAATATTCCGGCGGCGTCTACGCCATGATCGCCCGGCAGGAGACCGCGCCCGTCGCGAAGAGCGCTTGATTTGGCCAGAGACGGGCAAGGCGACCGCACGGTCCTCATAACCGGCGCCGGGCGCGGGCTCGGCCGCGAGCTGGCGCGGCAATACGCCGAAGATGGCTGGCGCGTGATCGCTTGCGGGCGCACCCATCCGGCCCAAGGGTTCGAAGGCAGAATCGAGTTCCAGCCACTCGATGTCGCCGATCCGGCTTCCATCTTCGACCTTGCCACGCGTCTCGCCGGCAGGCCGCTGGACGTGCTTGTCAACAACGCCGCCATCCGCAGCGAAATCAGTGGCCTGCACGGTTTCGCCCCGGATGAATTCCTGAGGGTTATGCGGACGAACACGCTCGGCCCACTGTTGCTGGCGAGGGCAGTGCGCCCGAACCTGGTTGCGGGGCGCATGCGGATCATCGCCAACATCGGCAGCCGCGCCGGCTCGATGGCGGAGGGGCTGCTCGACGACTACGACGACGACTATGCCTACCGCTGCTCGAAGGCAGCGCTCAACATGGTCTGCGCCCAGCTGGCGCAGGATTTGCGCGTCGACAGGATAACGGTGTTGTCGCTGCATCCGGGCTGGATGAAGACGGATATGGGGGGCGAACAGGCGGTCCTGGCGGTCGAGGACAGCGCGCGGGGCCTGCGCACGGTCATCGACGACGCGACGCCTAAGGATAGTGGCTCCTTCCGGACTTTCGATGGCATGCATATTCGATGGTAGCCGAATGGCACATCCGCCGTGTTCGCCGGCGTCATACAGGGTTCATCGTGCGGACATAGCGTCTTTCTCAGTTCTTTGCTGCGATGCAATAGGAGTGGGACATGGTGGACATAGTTTCTAGCGAGGGGGGCATTCCGAGACCGGATCATCCGCTGGATCAATCGGGCAGCGCGAAGTGGTTCCTGCCCGCCTTCGGCGTGCTGGTGCTCGTCGGCATCGTCTATGTCGGCTACGCGCTCAGCCAGGATCTGGCGGTGGCCAAGACCGTGCCGTGGATCCTGCTCGGCATCGCCTTGCTGATCGCGCTCGGCTTCGAGTTCGTCAACGGCTTCCACGATACCGCCAATGCGGTGGCGACGGTTATCTACACACGCTCGATGCCGGCCGAATTCGCGGTCATGTGGTCGGGCGCCTTCAATTTCCTCGGGGTTCTCACCTCCAGCGGCGCGGTCGCCTTCGGCATCCTGTCGCTGCTGCCGGTGGAGCTGATCCTGCAAGTCGGCTCTTCCTCCGGCTTTGCCATGGTGTTCGCACTGCTCGTCGCGGCGATCCTGTGGAATCTCGGCACCTGGTTCCTTGGGCTGCCGGCGTCGAGCTCGCACACGATGGTCGGCTCGATCATCGGCGTCGGCCTCGCCAACCAGTTCATGGCGCCTGCCGGCAGTGCCACCAGCGGTGTCGACTGGTCGCAAGCTACCAATGTCGGCATCACCTTGCTGGTGTCGCCGATCATCGGCTTCTTCGCCGCGGCGATCCTGCTCTATGTGATGAAGCTGCTGGTGCGCAATCCGGCTCTCTACGAGGCGCCGAAGGGCAACACGCCGCCGCCATGGTGGATCCGTGGCCTGCTGATCTTCACCTGCACCGGCGTCAGCTTCGCGCATGGTTCCAATGACGGACAGAAGGGCATGGGCCTGATCATGCTGATCCTGATCGGCGTCGTGCCGACGGCCTATGCGCTCAACCGCACCCCCGACATCAACTATCTCGAAGCCTACAAGTCGGCTTCGGTCAGCGTCGAAACGGCACTGGGCAAATATGCCAAGCCCGGCGTCACCGTCACTGATGCCAAGGCCGCCGTCCAGGACGCCGTGCGCACCAGGACCTGGAGCGACCAGACGACGATCGCGCTGCAGACCTACATCCACAACACGACGGCGGGCCTGCAGCCCTATGCCTCGGTCGAGACGGTGCCGACCGATCTGGTCGGCAACGCCCGCAACGACATCTATCTGATCGGCGAGGCGCTCAAGCTGATCGACAAGAAGAAGCTGCTGCCGATGGAGGCGGCCGATCTGAAAGCGGTCACCGACTATCACAAGGCCGTCGACAACGCGACGAAGTTCATCCCGATCTGGGTGAAGGTCGCAGTCGCGCTGGCGCTTGGCCTCGGCACCATGGTCGGCTGGAAACGCATTGTCGTCACCGTGGGCGAGAAGATCGGCAAAAGCCATCTGACCTACGGCCAGGGTGCGGCGGCCGAACTCGTGGCCATGGTGACCATCGGCATGGCCGACCGGCTGGGGCTGCCGGTGTCGACAACCCATGTGCTGTCGTCGGGCGTCGCCGGAACGATGGCGGCGAACGGTTCGGGCCTGCAATGGGCGACGGTGCGCAACCTGCTGCTTGCCTGGGTGTTGACGCTGCCGTGCTCGATCACGCTCGCCTTCGTCCTGTTCATCATCTTCCGCCAGGTGTTCTGAGCGGAGCGTATAAGCGTCCAAATAAAAGGCAGCGCCGGTCGCCGGCACTGCCCTTTTTTCTTTAAGCGAGCACTGTGTTCAAGTCGGCACATTATGTTAACGTTGAACCTCCCAGGGCATTGGCGCGAAACGCCCATCGCTTCGTCATCCACGGGCGGAGCAAGGAGCGTAGCGACGCGGCGCAGACCCGAGGATCCATGCCGCGACTTCAGAGCGCTGCAACGGTGCAGAATTCCCTTCCGCTGCACTCTACGGTCAGGGTCACGGCATGGATCCTCGGGTCTCCGCGACGGAGCTTCGCTCCTGCTTCGCCCGTGGATGACGACGTTGGAGAGGCTGCAGCCAATCTCGAACGTTGGCGATGGCTGCTCAAAACGGGCGGTGAAATTCTGGCCAGGAAGGAAACCGTTGAGAATCAGCGCCCTAGTTAGGTCGGATCTTCGCGATGCAGGTCGTGGATGGCGACGCCGTCGACATTGGTCGGCATCGTCAGCCATTGGCGATGGCGCAAGGTGCGCTGCGTGTCCTCAAGCCCTGTCTCCCAATGCTCGCGCATCGAGGTGCCTGAGAACTCATAGTCCTTGGCGTGACCCTCATAGCCTTTGTGCTGGTAGATCAGGTGCACGATGTTGACGGTGCCGGCGTCCGAATAATCCTCGATCAGCGCTTCCTCGGCCGGCGTCCGCAACTCCTTCGGCACCCGCTTCAGCGCATCGAGCAGGCGCATCTTGAGGCCATGGATGCGTTTGAAATTGTCGGTGTTCTGCCGCGTGCGGCTCGAATACATGATGTCCTTGTGGCGCGACAGCACGTCCGGCATGCTGCGCGGCAGGACGCCGCGGGCGCTGAACAGGTCGACCTGGAAGACCAGCGAAGAACGGTCCTCTTCCTGGTCGAGCAGATATTGCAGCGGCGTGTTGGAGACGATGCCGCCGTCCCAGTAGTATTCGCCTTCGATGCGGATCGACGGGAAGGCCGGCGGCAGCGCGCCGCTGGCCATGATGTGCTCTGGCTCGATGCGGACCTTGTCGGTGTCGAAATAGACGAAGTTACCGGTCCGGACGTTGACCGCGCCGACGCTCAGCCGCTTCTTGCCGTCGTTCAAGATGTCGAAGTCGATCAGGCTTTCCAGCGTCTCCTTCAATTCGGCGGTGTCGTAGAAGCTGGTGGCGCCCTCGGCGCCCGGCTGCTCCACCCACGGATTGGGATTGCGCGGCTTGAAGAAGCCCGGTTGCCCCATGACCATGGTCATCCACGAACTGGTGCGGTTGCGGATGTCGCGGTAGATGTCGCCTTCGGGCGTATAGGCCCAGATCTTGCGGCCTGAAATCGTCTGCCAGAATTGCTCGAGCCGCTGCAGGCGGCGGCTTGATTCATTGCCGGCGATGATCGCCGCATTGATGGCGCCGATCGACACGCCGGAAAGCCAGCTCGGCTCGCAGCCGGCGTCGGCCAACGCCTGGTAGACACCAGCCTGATAGGCGCCGAGCGCGCCGCCACCCTGAAACACCAGCGCGATGCGGTCATACTGCGCCGAGATTTCCGCGATGGTGGCGGTGGCCTCCTTCTTGCGATTGCGTTCAAGCACGGCTTTGGTCTCCGACTTCTTGTTTGAGCATGATCTCTAGCGAAAACCGGTTCCCACTCTTCGGGATCATGCTCTGTTTGGCGATGCGGTCAGGCGCGGTCGGCGAGATAGTCGTGAACCACCTCGCCCAGGCCAAGCGTCAGATCTGCGGTGAAATGGACTGATGACACGATGTCGAGCACCGGCAGCCGCGCCACGTCGGCCATGACGTGCGGCCGCAAATCGAGTGCGGCGGGCGCTGTCCAGGCTTCCTTCAGCGTGATGTCGGTGAGGTGGTAGCGGACGAGCTCGCAGATGCGCGGCGTGCCGTCGACATGCGGGATGATCTTGATCAGGAAATTGGGCGCCGCCAGCGAAGCGAGGACAGAGCCGTGATCGGCGGCCTTGTGCTTGTAACCCATCGTGCCGGTGGCGCACAGAACGCTGCCATAGTGCAGCGTGCCGACGATCACCTCGCCTTCATGGACGATCTTGGGGTTGGCAAGCTTCTTGGGAAAGCCCCACAGTTCGCGGCCGCCGGCGATCGGCGCGTCGTCGTCGAGATACATCGAATGGACGTAGGCGCCGTGCTGGCCCTTGTAGCGCACCGGGATGACCTGGCCGGTCTCGGTGTAGTCGCCGAAGCCGGTTGAGTCCGGCATGCGGATGAATTCGTACTTGACCAGCGGCTCGTCGATTTCCAGCGGCTCCGGCACGACAGCCTCAAGCGCCTCACGCGTCGTGCGGTAGGTGATGATGACATATTCGCGGTTGAAGAAACGGTACGGCCCGGGCGGGAAGGAGGGGTTGGTGAGCGGCATCGCATAGGCGCGCTTCACGACATCGGCGATCTGCAAGGCGGGTGCCCCATTCGGTTCAGGAATGACTGCGCGAAGGCGCTCCGGATTATGTTGCACGGCACCATGACAGTGCCGTGTCAGCCGCCTGACAGCCCTTCCAACGGCCCCAGCGGCCCCGTCGCAACCCTGTAATCGCAACGACATATGGCTGTGGCAGTGTCATGGTGCGGCGCACAAGCCGCCCCGTTCATTCCCTCCCACCTCTTGCGAGATCATCATGGGTTTCCTGTCTTCAAAGAACGCCCTCGTCACCGGCTCGACCAGTGGCATTGGCCTCGCCATCGCCCGCGCCTTTGCCGCCGAAGGCGCCAACGTCACCATCAACGGTCTCGGCGATGCGGCTGATATCGAGCAGGAGCGGGCCGGCATCGAGAAGGATTTCGGCGTCAAGTGCCGCTACTCCGATGCCAACATGATGGACGGCGCGGCGGTGAGCGCCATGGTGCACGAGGCCGAGGCAGCGTTCGGCAGCCTCGACATCCTGGTCAACAATGCCGGCATCCAGCATGTCGCGCCGATCGAGGAGTTTCCCGACGACAAATGGGAAGCCATCATCCGCATCAACCTGCTCGCCGCGTTCTACGCCATCAAGGCGGCACTGCCCGGCATGAAGGCGCGCAAATGGGGCCGCATCATCAACACCGCCTCGGCACATGCGCTGGTCGCCTCGCCGTTCAAGTCCGCCTATGTGTCGGCCAAGCACGGCATATCAGGCCTGACCAAGACGGTGGCGCTGGAAGCGGCGCTCGACGGCGTCACGGTCAATGCGATCGCGCCGGGCTATGTCTGGACGCCGCTGGTCGAAAGGCAGATCCCGGACACGATGAAGGCGCGCGGCATGACCGAGGAACAGGTCAAGCATGATGTGCTGCTGGCCGCCCAGCCGACCAAGGAATTCGTCACCGTCGACGAGCTTGCCGCGCTGACACTGTTCCTGTGCTCGGACTCAGCCAGGCAGATCACCGGCACGACCTTGCCGATGGACGGCGGCTGGACTGCACAGTAGCCCCGGCCCTGAAGGCTTTAGCATTCGCTTCCGGCGGCGAGTAGTGGTGTGTCTCCGGGTTGGACTCCGCTGCTCGTTGGACGCGAGAGTTTCGGGATAGCGGCGATCAACTCTCGGGTATAGGCCTGCTGCGGACGATCCAGAACGTCTCCCGTGTTGCCATATTCAACCAGCTTACCGTGCTGCATGACCGCAACCTGTTCACACAGATAGCGCACCACGCCCAAATCGTGGGAAATCAGGATCAGCGTCAGCGACAATTCGCGGCGCAGCCGCGCAAAAAGTCCAAGGACCTGGGCCTGGATGGTGACATCCAGAGCAGAGGTGACTTCATCGGCGATTAAAATCTCTGGCTCCAGCGCCAGGGCTCTGGCGATGCCGACGCGCTGCCGCTGGCCGCCGGAAAGTTGCGTGGTGCGTCGGTCCAACAGCTGGCGCGGCAATTCCACTTTTTCCATCAGCTCGCGGATCCGCGCCGGAATGTCTCCTTGCGGGCAAATGTTCTGTTGCAGCAGGGGTTCGGCCAAAGTTCGTGCAACCGTGAACGCCGGGTTGAGTGACATGAACGGATCCTGGAACACCATCTGCAGTTTGCGAACCTGCTCCGGTCGGCGCCGCCTGAGCGCGCGATCGAGCGATTGGCCGTCCACCTCGATCTCTCCTTGTTCCGGCTGCACAAGGCCTGCAATGGCCCGGGCGATGGTGCTTTTGCCGGAACCGGACTCGCCGACAATCCCCAGCGCCCCGCCGCGACGCAGTGCCAGCGAAACATTGTCAACCGCGCGCACGATCAGCGGCGGCTTACGCGTCGCCCAAGCCGCAAGGCTCTGCCCCGGATAGAAGTTCACGCACAGGTTCTTCACCAGGAGATGCGGTTCCGTCGCCACGGGGCGGGCATGCGTGGTCGGCGTCATCAGCGAGGGTTGGGAAGCGATCAGGCGCTTCGTGTATTCATGGGCGGGGTCACGCAGGATCTGATCGACCGACCCGATCTCCAGCACGGCACCGTCCTTCATGACGACGACGCGGTCGCACATTTCCGCGATCACGCCAAGGTCGTGAGAGACCAGAATGACCGACAGCTTGCGTTCACGCCGGATGCCGCGGAGCAGGTCGAGTATCTGAGCTTGCACCGTGACATCAAGCGCCGTCGTAGGTTCGTCGGCAATCAGCAGTTTCGGTTCGCAGGCGAGGGCCGCCGCGATCATCACCCGCTGACGCATGCCACCCGACAGCTCGTGTGGATACGCGCCCGCCCGCCTGGGCGCGTCCTTGATATGCATATCTTCGAGCAGGCCGATCGCCCGCGCATTGGCCTGCCGCCAGGATATGCCCTGATGGACCACCATCGCCTCGCCCACCTGACGCCCGACCGTCATGATCGGATCAAGATGCGTCGACGGATTCTGGAAGATCATCGCCGCTTGCCCGCCACGCAGCTGGCCCAGCTCGACATCTTTCATGGAGAGGACATTGCTGCCCTCGAACATGATCCGGCCCGACTTCACCAGCGCGTTGCCGGCAATCAGCTTCAGGATGGCTCTGCAGGCCACCGTCTTGCCCGATCCGGATTCACCGACGATTCCAAGGACCTCTCCCGCCTTCAATGAAAAACTGACGCCGCGCAGGGCGTGGACGTCGCCAAAATTGGTGGCAAAGTCGATGGTGAGGTTCTCGACGCTGACGAGGTCACTCATCTCAGGATTCCGTATTCAAGAGGCGGGCGAGACCATCAGCGGTCAATGAGAGGCCGAGCGCCAAAAGGCAGATGGCGATGCCTGGAAAGATCGCAATCCACCAGGCGGTCGTCAGGTAGGTCTGCCCGTCCGCGATCATGGCGCCCCATTCCGGCGTCGGCGGTTGTACGCCGAGGCCGAGAAAGCCCAATGACGATCCGAGCACGATGGCCAGCACGGCATCAGTCATGACGAAGACGATCGATGGGACGATGGCATTTGGCAGGATGTGGAACAGCATGATGCGCAAATGGCCAAAACCCATGCCGCGTGCCGCCAACACGAAATCGACGCCGCGCAGCACCAGCGCCTGGCTCCGCACAAGTCGTGCATAGCTGACCCAGTTCACCAAGGTGAGCGAGATGAAGTAGCTCTTGAGGCCGGGCCCCAGCACGGCGACGATGGCGATCACCAGGACGAAATAGGGAAATGATACGGTGACCTCGAGGATGCGCATCAGCGCCGCATCGATCCGGCCACCCAGATAGCCGGCGATGAGGCCGATGATCGTCCCCAGGATGATCGGACCGACCACGCCGAAGAAGGCCATGGCGAGATCGTAGCGTGCGGCAAACAGTGTCCGCGCCAGTACATCGCGGCCGATAGCGTCAGTGCCAAACCAATGCTCGGCGCCAGGTGGTTTCAGCGCCTGCATCACATCGACCTTGACCGGGTCGAAACCAGTCAGCACCGGCGCCAGTATGGCCACGACGATCCAGGCCAAGGTGATGGCGCCGCCAATGGCCAAGGTTGCCGGCATCGTCCGGAGTCGCGCCATGGCCAAGGGGCCGCTGCCCCGCATCACATCGCTCACAATTCCACCCGTGGATCGAGAATGGCGGTCAAGATGTCGACGGCAAAATTCGAAATGACGACACCTACGGCAAGCAGCAGGGCCACTGCCTGGACAACGAACTGGTCGTGCGTGAGAACGCCGCGGATGAGCAGGTTGCCGAGCCCTGGAATATTGAAGACATTTTCGACAACGACCGTCCCGCCGATCAGGAAGGCGACTACGACGCCCAGCAGATTGACTGTCGGCAACAGGGAATTCCAGAACACATGCCGGGAAAAGATGTAGCTTTCCGGCAGGCCCCTGGAGCGGCAGGCGATCGCGTAATCCTTATCCAGCTGCTGAATGAAGGTCGCGCGCAGATTGCGGGCGAGGATCGGCGTCACCCCGATGCCGATCGTCAGGGCCGGCAGGAACAGATGCCCCAGGTTGTTGATAAAGGTCGGTCCGTATCCGGATACGGGGAAGATCTTCAGCCGTAGGCAGAAGCCCATGATCAGCAGCAGGCCGACAAAGTAGGACGGCACGCCGACGCCCGCGACGCAGACAAGACGGATGAGATGATCGATCCACCGTCCGCGCTGCCGGGCAGCGGTGACCGCGAGCGCGAATGTCAACAGCAGCGAGATGACGAGGCCATAAAGGATCAAGAAAACCGTTGGCGCAATCCGTGCCACGATGACGCCACTGACGGGGCCGCGAAAGGCAATCGACTGACCGAAATCGCCACGCAAGCAATTCATCACGTAGTAGAAATACTGCACGGGGACGGGCTGATCGAGACCGTATCGCGCCCGCACGAACTCAATCGCCTCCTGACTGGCCTTGGGGCCAAGCATGAGGCGAACCGGATCGCCGGGCGTCATTTGCAGCAGCAGGAAGGTGATCACGCTGATACCCAGCAGCACGGGTATCAACTGTATCGGCCGCCTGAGCACGAAGGAGAATCGATTCATGGTTGGGATCCTGGTGTCAAACTGATGCGAGGCATGGACGAACTGTCTCGTCCCGCCCCACGTCCTCTGCCGGTCAATCCAGGCTTGCCCCGCCGATGGACGAGAACTGCAGGCCGACGTTCAGGATCAGTCCCTTCACGCTCGGAGCGTAGGCGTTGAGCCACGTTGGGTGATAGAGCGCCACCTGCGCCACTTCATCGACCACGATCTTCTGGATCTGGGCATAGAGCTCGGCCCGTTTGGCATTGTCCGCCTCACCCGAGGCTTCATCGATCAGCTTGTTGACCATTTCGTTGTTGTAACGGGTGTAATAGGACTTGTTGTCGCCCGCACCCCAGACGCACCAGCGCAATGCGTTGTCGGGATCTCGCGTCTCGTTGTACCACCAGTTCATTTCCGCCTGATATTCGCCGTCGGCGAGGCGGGTCCATGCCTGGGTGGAATCGATCTTGGCAATGTTGACGGTGATGCCGACCTCCGCCAGTTGCGCCTGGATCAGCACGGCCGCCTTTTCCTCGTCGGCACTGCCGGCATTCTGGATGAGTTCGAAACTGGCTCCGGTCTTGCCGGATTCGGCCAGCAGGGCCTTGGCCTTTTCGACGTCCCGGGCAATGACCGGCAACGATTTGTCGAAGTAATCGAGCGTCGGGCTCATGATGGAACTGGCCGGCGTGCCGAGACCCAGCGTCACCGCGGCGTTGATCGCCGTGCGGTCGATGCCATAACTGACAGCCTGGCAGAATTTGAGGTCGTTGAAGGGTTCTGCCGAATGGTTGATCAGCATGTCATAGGTGGTGCTCGAAGGTTCAGGGTCGGCCCGGAAGCCGGCGGCCTTCAATTCGGCCATACGCGGGGCTGGAACTGCGAGGCAGACGTCGAGCTCGCCCGCCTGCAACATCGAGACCCTGGTATTGTCGTCCGGGACATAGCGGAATTCGACGCCGTCGATCTTAGGCTCGCCTTCGCGGTAATAGTGCTCGTTACGACCAAGGACCACGCGGTCCCCCGGTTTCAATTCGACGAATTTGAATGGTCCTGATGTCACCGGTGCCTTGGCGAAAGCGTCGTCTCCCATCTTCTCGACCGCTGCCTTCGGCACAATGCCGGTATTCCAGATTTCGGTCAGGGTCAGGAAGGGCGTGAATTTGCGATCGAGCGTCATTACCACTGTCCTGGCATCTTTTGCCTCGATCTTGGTCAGGGGCTGGAACGGCGCTGCATAGGCGGAGTCCTTCTGGAAGCGCATCCGGTTCCAGCTGAACGCCACATCCTCGGCCGTGATCGGCGACCCATCGGAAAATTTGGCCTCGCGCAGGTGGAAGGTATAGGTCTTGCCGTCATCCGCGATGTCCCAGCTCTCGGCGAGGCCCGGGCCGACTTCGGTGCGATCGGGATTGGCATGCAGCAGGCGCGCATACATCATGCCCTGGACGAGGATATCGGCTCCATACGTGGTCTTGATCGGGTCCAGGGTGAGAACCTCGGACCCATAGCCCATGCGCAGGATCTTGCTGCCATCAGCATTGGCTCGAAGCAATGTCGCCGGCAATGTCGCGATGCTGAAGCCGGCAAGCGCCGCGCTCTTGAGGAATACTCTGCGGTCCATGACAATCTCCCATTTGCGTTGATGATGTTCCCAGGGGCAGTCCATGCTTGTTGGTTCAAGCAGTCTTTGTGATGTGGATGGGTGGCTTGCGTCTGTGCCAGGCGTATTCGGCCTCAAGCACCGCACCCAACCGTAGCAGCAGGTCGTCGCGTCCGAATGCCGCGACAAACTGCACTCCGATCGGCAGGCCGTTTTGCGTCCAGCCGAGCGGCAGGGATATCGCCGGCGAACCGGTGCCGTTGAAGAGCGCGCTGAACGTCTCCTTCGGCGCCAGATCCGCGAACACCGTATCGATGTCGCGGCCAGCACGATCCGGGTTATGCGTGCCGAGCAGCTCCGGCGAGATCGGACAAGTCGGCGTCACCAGCACGTCATGGGTGGCCAGGAACTCACCAACGATCCGCGTGATCTGGTCATAGACCGCGAGAGCCGCGATCAGGCTCGCCGCATCGAGCGTTCGGCCATGGCGGTAGACGGCATGTGTCGTCTGCTGCAGGCAAGCGTCTTCGATCGGCCGTCGCAGCAAGCCCGCCAACTCGTCGAGCGATTGCGCCGTAGAGGCTGCCCAGATCACTTTCTGTGCCGCCAGATAGCGCTCATAATCGAACACAGGACTGGCCTCGACGACCTTGTGGCCCAGTTGCTCCAGCCTCTTGCCCACGTCGAGGACCGCGGCCTTCACCTCGGCGTCGAGCGGATAGCCGGACCAGGACGTTGTGCACAGGGCAACGCGCAAAGCCTTCGGTGGCGTGACGATCGCCTGGGCATAGCTGGTGGCTGGATGGGCGATCTCATAGCTGTCGCCGGGAACCGCACCAGACCCCAGATCAAGCAAAGCCGCCGTGTCCCGGATCGAGCGTGTCAGCATGAAGGAAATGGCGAGACCCAGCATTGGCGCATTCGATTCCGGCGCGCCGCTGATCCGGCCGCGGGACGGCTTCAGGCCGACGACACCGCAAAAGGAGGCGGGTGTGCGAATGGAGCCACCGCCATCGGCGCCTTGCGCGAAGGGAACGATGCCGGCGGCAACGGCAGCGGCCGCGCCGCCGCTCGATCCCGAAACACCCCTGCTGGTATCCCAGGGGTTGCGCGTCGCACCGTAGAGCGAGGATTCGGTTGCCGCCGCGATGCCGAATTCCGACGTGGTGGTACGCCCGACATTGGCAAGGCCGCCGGATCGCAGTTTCACCCAGAAGGCGTGATCGTCGCCCGAGGTGAAGCCTTTTGCGAAAACGCTGCCGAACTCTCCCGGCCGGCCGGCTTCGATGGGGAAATCCTTGGTCAACGTCGGCATGCCGTAGAAAGGTGCTGGCCCGGGAACGTCGCCAAGGGCTTCGATCGCATCGGCATAGGTTTCGATCACGGCATTGAGCTGTGGATTGACCGCGGCGATCCCCGAAAGGATGCAATTTCCCAGCTCGCGCGGTGTAATTTCCTGCTTGCGCAGAAGCTCGGCCAGACCAAGGCCGTCATGGGCGGCGTATTCCGTCAGCTTCATGCGCTTGCCCTGACCGTCCACGGATCCAGCAACGGGTGATGCATCATCATTCTTCGCCTTCTTCCTCTTTGATATGTCGCGCTACGCGCCGTGGCGGTTTGTGGAAGGTCCGCAGGATTCCGGCGATATCCTCCAGCTCATTCATCCGTGTCTCGGCCGATTTGCCGAGTTTCTCGGCAACGGAATGAGTCAGCAGGTTCAGCACCGAACTTATCGCAGCCGTCGAATCCCAGTACAGGTCAACGCGGGTCGACACTTCGAGCGCAAGCTTTGTGTATTCAGATGCCCAACGACTGTATTTGTCTGTAACGATGATCAACGGAATCTTGCGACGCTTGATCTGAGCGCAAAGCCGAAAGCTCATCGCGGCGTATTCCGCCGTATCGATCAGCAGGACGCAGGAATTTTCGCCGCTGTCGGTGAGGATTTCCGAGAAGGTGCCGCCCAAACCTTCGGCAAAGCGAACACCGCTGCGCACCCAGCGCAGACGCGTCGCGAAATCGAGCCCCAGTCCCTTCACCGCCTGGAAGCTCACGCAGTTCACGCGGTCGCAGCTGCTAAGCAGATGAACGATTTCGGACCACATCTCGCCCTGGGCAAGGCCATAGGCCGCGGCCAAGGCCTGCTGCTCCATCTCCAAGCTGCGAGCCAACCGCTCCTGCTTCTCGCCGCCGATGCGAAAACGCAACTCAGCACTATCCAGGCCTGGGCCTGTGACTTTCGGCGCGGAGCGCAGGCCGCGCTTCATTTCCTTGAGGTCGGTGTAGCCGAGACGCCGCACGAAACGGGTAACGCTTGCCTCGCTTACACCAGCGCCGGAGGCAATGGTGGCACCAGTTTCAAAGGGGATGTCATGGATGTTGGCAAGCAGGTATCGCGCGATTGCTTGCTCGGTCCGGGCGAAATCCAGCCAGCCCTCACGCAACCTGGCTTCCAGAGCACTGGCCACCTCATTCTCACCAGACACAGCCTTCTTGCCAGGCGCCTTCGTCTTCATCGGCTGCAGTGTCCCATCGACAAGTTCATTTTCGGTCAGGCAGGGAAATGCCGCCCAAAGACGTGCACTTCATTTCCAGTTTGCGGGTGCGACGCTAGCACGCGAAAACACGTTGTGAAAGATAAATTTTACAGTTTCATATTTCGGTATTTTTATTTCACAATCGGCCAAACTGAGACGAGCTTGCGGCGCTGGCGCTGTTCCTGTGTTCGGATTCGGCCAAGCAGATCACCGGCACGACCTTGCCGATGGACGGCGGCTGGACCGCACAGTAGAGGGTGGTCTCAACGTTTCATTTTCCGACTGGTGCCGCCGGGCGCCAGCATGAAGCACTGCGGTCAGGTCCATGAAAATCATCCAGGTATCGGATCCTCATCTGCTTGCGCCAGGCGGTCTTCTGTACGGCTCCGACCCGCTCTCCCGGCTGGAGGCCTGCCTTGCCGAGATAAGCAGCAATCATGCCGATGCCGAACTGGTGGTGATTTCCGGCGACCTCACCAATGACGGCGAACGCGCTGCCTACGCCGCACTGAAGGAAAAACTGGCAGGGTTCGTTCCGCCCTGGCGGCTGATGCTTGGCAACGATGACGACCGGGCGCTGTTTCTCGAGATGTTCCCTGAAGCGGCCGCTGAGCGCGGTTTCGTCCAGAGCGTCGTCGACAGTGGCGAGGGCCACCTGATCCTGCTCGACACACTGGACAGCGGCCATGTCGAGGGCAGGCTGTGCGAGGCGCGCCTCGACTGGCTCGACGAAAGGTTACAGGAGGCGCGCGACCGGCCGGTCTTCCTGTTCATACACCATCCGCCGTTCAGGATTCACACCCTGAGCTCGATCGTGTCATGCTCACCGACGCCGATGCGTTGCACGATGTTCTGCTGCGCCACGGCAATGTCCGTCATACCTTCGCCGGACACGTCCATCGGCTGATCGCCGGCAGCTGGCGCGGCATTCCCGTCAGCACGTTGCGCAGCACCAATCACCAGACCGCGCTCGATTTTCGAACAGCTGGAGCCTTGGCCACGAGCCTCCCGCTTATGCCGTGATCTTGATCGATGCGGACGGGGTGGTTGTCCATTTCCACGATTTTCCCACCGGCGCGGCGGAATAACACCCGTCACCCGCGGTGTATGTTATCCGCTGGCGGCTGCTGACCATGGCAACGCATCGCCATAGGCGGCGAAGGCCTCCAGCATTTCCTGGCCAAAACTCATCTTTGATGCTGGACTTCGTGCGCTGCCACATCTCTCGCAGCGAGGAAAGCGATGATCTCCGCGTCGATCGCATCCATGTTGGCCGCACGGAACTTGTCATGCGCGCCCGGCATGACGACCGTTTTCACGGTGGCCATGTCGGATGCCCAGCCCTTGTATTGCGCCACTGTCGTGGCGCCCCACTCGGAACTGGCGAGAATGAGGATGTCGCAGGGATAGGATGAGGGCACGAATCCGGCTGCTGCCTGCAAGAGCGCGCTCTTGAACGCCTTCTTGCGCAGATGCCGCCCCAGGCGCGTCTGTCCCAGGCCGACCGCGCTGAGCCCATCGCGCAACAGGCGCCAGTAGGTCACCTTGCGGGCGATCTGGCGGCGCCTGCTCTCGGTCATGCGATCGTCCGGCATCGGTTTCAGCCAGGCTGAGCCGGGCGAGGGCGGATCGATGAGCACAAGCGCCGGCCGCTTGCCGGTCGCTTCATGGCTCAGCCGGCCGACCTCGATCGCCAGCAGGCCGCCCGCGCATATGCCGCCAATGATGTCGGGATGCTGGCCGGTCACCGAAGTGAGGGCTTCAAAATAGTTGGAGCTTAGTTCGGCCATGCTGGAATAGGGCGTCTCGCCGGGCTCGAGCCCCATGCCGCGCACGGCCATGACAGCGTATTTCTGCTTCAGTCGCTTGCCGAAGCGATTGGCGAACAGGGCCGAGCCGGAAATGCCATGGATCATGGCGATCGGCTCATGGCCGACATTGCCCGACACCGGCACGATCAGTTGACTGGCAGGATGGACCGGCACCAGCGATGCGATCAACCGGCCGAACTCACGCGGCGTCTGCGCCCCGAGCAGGACGGAGGTTTGCAACTTGACGCCGTATCGCTTCTGCACGGCCAGTACCAAAGTCTCGGCCGTCAGCGAGTCGCCGCCGAGATCGAAGAAGTTGTCGTCGAGCTGAACCGAAGGGATCTGCAGTTCCGCGGCGAAGATGCCGGCGATCGCACGCGCCGGGCCATCGCCCGGCAGCGTGGCGGGCCGCACCCATTGTTGAACGTTCATCGGAAAGCCCCAAACCGATGCCTTTTACGCACTGACAGTCCAGCGAACAAGCCCCGGCTGCCTTTTGTGTCGTAAGCAGATGAGT
>NZ_SMYZ01000199.1 GCF_004919685.1 Mesorhizobium norvegicum
CTAGTGTCCTGATTCCGAAGTTTGAGCCATTTCGGTTTGGTGTTGTGCGACTTGAAGCGTAGCCAGACAGAAGCGCTTGATGGTGTTGAGGATATCGTCGGCCGACTTGGTCCATCTGAAGGGCTTTGGATCGGCATTGACGGCTTCGATGTAAGTTTTGATTGCCGCTTCCAGCTCCTGTGTCGACCTATGGACGCCGCGCCTGATCTGCTTTTCGGTCAGGTTGGCGAAGAAGCGTTCGACCTG
>NZ_SMYZ01000200.1 GCF_004919685.1 Mesorhizobium norvegicum
GTCGTAGAGCAGCGTCGAATTGACGACGCGGGTGTTGATCGAATGCAGGCTGGCCGCCGTCAGCAGGCCGGCGATGAGCGCCACCAAGGCGGAGAGCACATAGCGCAGTACCAGCATCGGCCGCACCGGAATGCCGATGTTGCGCGCCGCCACCGGATTGTCGCCGGCGAAATAGATGTAGCGGCCCCATTTGGTGTAGCGCAGGAACAGGAAGAACAGGAAAGCCAGGCCGGCGAAGACGAAGACCTCGATCGGAATATCGAGGAAGCGCAGGCCGCCGAGCAGCTCGACCCAGTGGCCCTGCGGCACCGGCACGGCATCCTGCGTGATCAGCTGCGAGCGCACATAGCCGAAGACGAAGGAGCCGGTGGCCAGCGTCACGAAGATCGCCGGCACATCGGCATAGGCAACGAGAAAACCGTTGAGCAGGCCGATGGCGAGCACGCCGGCCAGCACATAGGCGAAGGCCAGCCAATCCGGCGTGCCCGAATTCAGCAGTTGCAGATACCAGGCGACCGACATCGCCATGATCGCCACCGCCGACAGGTCGATGCCGCGGCCGATGATGACGACGGCCATGCCAAGCGCCAGTATGCCGAGCACCGACACGGAGCGGACAATGGCGACAAGGTTGTTGGGATCGATGAAGCCCGGCAGGCCTATTGCCGCGGCAACGAACAGCACCACCGCGATGGCAAAGACAA
>NZ_SMYZ01000201.1 GCF_004919685.1 Mesorhizobium norvegicum
GCACCGGCACGCTGACGATCCAGAACGGCGGCAAGGTGAGCAACGTCACCGGCATCCTCGGCCTCAATGCCGGCTCGACCGGCACCGCGACGGTTGATGGCGCCGGCTCGACCTGGACCAATTCCGGCAACCTCGCTGTCGGCTATGGCGGCACCGGCACGCTGACGATCCAGAACGGCGGCAAGGTGAGCACCACCAACGGCTATCTCGGCCTCAATGCCGGCTCGACCGGCACCGCGACGGTTGACGGCGCCGGCTCGACCTGGACCAACTCCGGCAACCTCGTTGTCGGCTATGGCGGCACCGGCACGCTGACGATCCAGAACGGCGGCAAGGCGAGCAACTCCGGCCTCGGCTTCCTCGGCTACAATTCAGGCTCGACCGGCACCGTGGCGGTTGATGGCGCCGGCTCGTCCTGGACGAGTTCCAACACGCTCCATGTCGGCTATAACGGCACAGGCACGCTGACGATCCAGAACGGCGGCAAGGTGAGCACCACCACCAGCCATCTCGGCGTCAATGCGGGCTCGACCGGCACGCTGACGATCCAGAGCGGCGGCAATATGAGCACCACCGGCGGCTTCCTCGGCTACAATTCAGGCTCGACCGGCACCGCGACGGTTGATGGCGCGGGCTCGTCCTGGACCAATTCCGGCAACCTCTACGTCGGCAATGGCGGCACCGGCACGCTGACGATCCAGAAC
>NZ_SMYZ01000202.1 GCF_004919685.1 Mesorhizobium norvegicum
CAGTGGCGGTACGCTCACCATCGATGACGCCGCGCTCGATCTGTCGGGAATGACTGTCAGCTCCCGTATCGAGAGCAGCTATGCCGGCGGCACCATCTTCACCGTGGCCGACGTCGCCGCGGCGTTCCATGTCTATGGCGGCGGCGGCAACGATACCCTCATCGCCAGCGGCTTCACGCTCTCCGCCAATCAGAGGGACAGCATTTTTCTGAACAGTTCTATCGAAGCCGTCCGGGACAACAGCGGACTCTACGGCAACGATCAGTCGAACGTTCTCTACGCAATCGCCAATGACACAATAACTGGCCAAGGAGGTAGCGACACATTCGTATTTTCGGCTGGTTTCGCGAGCGCGGTGATCACTGACTTCACACCAGGAACCGACATAATTCGAATCCCCGGTGAGCTTTTCGCCACCTCTCAGATCTTGGATTATGCGACGCAACAAAATGCGGATGTCGTCTTCGACGCACTGACGGGAGATACTCTCAGACTCTACAACGTCAATCTCGCAAGTCTCAGTTTAGGCGACTTTGATTTGATATGATTGCAAGCCGGATCCACTTTCCGAGGCTATTCCAAATCAAGACGCCTGCAGAACCAAGTTATCCACTGCGCATCTGGTTTGGCTGGGGTCCTGGAAGCTTTTCGAACTCTTCGTCCGACACCCTCAGCCGAGCCGCGGCCACTTATCAAAGAGATCGGAAATATCGAGCCGCGCCGTGGAACAGAGGTGGCTCGGGAAAACTGGACAGGGGTTATGAGTGGAATTTTCGCCTGAACGCGGCATGACAGCCGGGGAAGGCCGCTGGCGCGCTGGGCATGTCCGTCAAGATCCTTGAAGAAGTGTACGGGCACGCACCACCCCGATTTCCAGAAAGAGCGGCAGAGGTAGGAGCGAAATTAAACCGCGCCCCGACCGCATGAAATTTGCTATACGGCAGGCGAAAAAGGACGGCAAAGAGCGCGCCGTGCCCGCGGCTTGGGCAGATACCGCCGCGCAGTGGCTCGCCGGCTACGACGGCGAAACGGTGGACGAGGCTTTTCGAAAATGAACGATAGAAGCCGGTAGTTGTGCGGAAACTGTGCGGAAGGAAAATTGATGACTGCTAAGCGCTTGAAAAGATGGTGGGCGATGCAGGGATTGAACCTGCGACCCCACCCGTGTGAAGGGTGTGCTCTCCCGCTGAGCTAATCGCCCGCTCGTTGCCCGAAGGCCAAGCGAGCCGCGATATAAGGGAGGCAGGTGCGGGAAGTCAAGGCGGTGTCGGGCGTTCTGACAAGGATCGGATTTGCTGTCCTTTCGGCCCTGTCTTCGACCGGCGCCGGCAGCTTTCCGGTCAGTTTCCGGCAGCGGCAATCAGCTTTTGCGCCAGATCGAGCGTCAGCGCGTCGAAATGCGAGATCACCGCCGAGGGCTCGAATTCGCGCACATGGCGGTCGGTGTAGCCGAAATCGACCGCCACCACCGGAATGCCGGCGGCCTTGGCGGTGTCGATGTCGGTTTGCGAATCGCCGACCATCAGCGCGCGATGCGGATCGCCGCCGGCCAGCTTGATGGTCTCGATCAGGTGGCGCGGGTCGGGCTTGCGGAACGCGAACGTGTCCTGTCCGGCGATGGCGGCGAAATGCCTGGCCAGGCCGAGCGCCTCGATCAGCGCCAGCGAGTTGGCTTCGTATTTGTTGGTGCAGATGGCCAGGATATAGTCGGCATCTTCGAAGCGCGCGATCGCCTCGACGACGCCGGGGTAGGGGCGCGATTTGCCGGGGATGTTGAGGGTGTAGTGATCGAGGAACAGTTTCAGCAGCCGGTCGTGCTCCGCGACATCGAGCGATCGCTGCTGGGCGGCGTGCGCCCGCTCGATCATCACCCGACCGCCGTGACCGACAAAGCGCCTGAAACCGGCCTCGTCAACCGCCGCGAGCGCGCTGGCGGCAAGGCTGTGGTTCAGGCTGTCGAGCAGGTCCGGCGCTGTATCGATCAGCGTACCGTCGAGGTCGAACACGATGGTCGGTCGGGTCATGGTCTGTCCTGCGCAGATTTTACAAGGGCAGGCGATAAAGGCTGCGGCGCGTCAAGGCAAGCAGTCTGGGGCAAGCGCTTCAGACCAATGCAAGTTCGACTTGTGGCGGAGACGACCAATCGTCAAA
>NZ_SMYZ01000203.1 GCF_004919685.1 Mesorhizobium norvegicum
GGGAGAAGGAAGAGCGCGCGGCCTTGCCGCACAAAGCCGCTTCGGCTAGGACACGCGCACTCGAAACAAGTCCGCATTTATCCAACAAAAAGACCCCAGCTCATGGCCGACAAATCGGAAAAGACGAAAGCGCGACTGCCGCGCGGTTTTGCCGACCGCAGCGCCGAGGACATCCGCGCCGTCGAGAAGATGATGGCAACGATCCGCTCGGTCTATGAGCTTTACGGTTTCGAACCGGCCGACCAGCCGCTGATCGAATACACCGATGCGCTTGGAAAATTCTTGCCCGACCAGGACAGGCCGAACGAAGGCGTGTTCTCCTTCCAGGACGATGACGACCAGTGGCTATCGCTGCGCTATGACCTGACCGCGCCGACGGCGCGCTTTGTCGCCGAGAATTACGAGCGCCTGCCCAAACCCTATCGCAGCTATCGCTCCGGCTGGGTGTTCCGCAACGAGAAGCCCGGTCCGGGCCGCTTCCGCCAGTTCATGCAGTTCGACGCCGACACGATCGGCACGCCGGGTGTGGCCGCCGATGCCGAAATGGCGATGATGATGGCCGACGTCATGGAAGCGCTCGGCATCAAGCGCGGCGACTACGTCATCCGCGTCAACAACCGCAAGGTGCTCGACGGTGTGCTGGAGGCGATCG
>NZ_SMYZ01000204.1 GCF_004919685.1 Mesorhizobium norvegicum
GACAAGTGTCAACACCGATCAGCGATGTTTTTTCGATTTCTCGTAGAGATATCCACGGGGCCGAAATTCGTGAGCTGGCTTGGCTGAATAATGAGCGATGTTCTGCCGCCGATCATCCCTATGATGCGCGCCACAACCTTGGCGCTGAGCGTGCACCATCGACCTGAAAAACATCTGTCGCGCCCAGATGGCTGCAGAGCAGTTCCCCACCGGAAGTGGCATTTAGAGCCGATCTTCGAGCAATTCCGGTGTGATGTTTCGGCCTGCGTAAAAGATGCCCAGGATCAGCACCCGCTCACCCTCGACGGCAAAGGCAATGCTGACGGCACGCCGGTAACCGACAATCCGCAGCCCAGGCATGATCTCGACCCGCTCGGTGCCCCGCTGTGGAAAAGTCGACAAGCCGAGACAATGGTCGCGGATACCCGCAATGAAATTCCAGGCGATCGCCGGCGACGCACGTCCGGCTATATCATCGTAGAGTTGCTCCAGCTCGAACTCCGCCTTGGGGTGGAAGACAATCTGGTACTCCATCCCCTATTTGGCTTTCGCCTGCTTGGCGCGATGACGCGCCTCCAGCCGAGAGAAGACCGTGTCGGCAGGGATGCCCTTCGTTGGATCCTGCCGAAGTTCAGCCAGGCGCCCCGGTATCTCCTCGCGCAGCCATTTCTCCCGCTCCGCCTCGAAATCCTCGAGCATGCGCAGGCCCGCGCGGACAACCTCGCTGGCATTGTTGTAGCGACCTGATTCGAGCTGCTTCCTGATGAAGCTCTCGTAGTGGTCATTCAAAGCGTAATTTGGCATTGGCAACCTCCTGCAGGGAATATGGGGGCGGTCCTCGAATCTGGCAATAGATGTCAATTATTGGCAAGCCTGGCTGATTCGGCCATGCCACACCTTGTCGCCATTCATCTCAGAGAATCGCCCGTCACCTGATTCGGGATCATCGAGGTGTCGCTTCGGCGTC
This sequence comes from Mesorhizobium norvegicum, assembly GCF_004919685.1. Taxonomy (GTDB): domain Bacteria; phylum Pseudomonadota; class Alphaproteobacteria; order Rhizobiales; family Rhizobiaceae; genus Mesorhizobium; species Mesorhizobium norvegicum. The sequence continues at coordinate 968 of NZ_SMYZ01000204.1, forward strand.
CCAAGTCCGCTGGACAACGGCACTTGCGGCTATTGCGGCGCGACACACCCGGCCGCCGGCGCGATCGAGGATCCATGCGCAAGCCGATACTTGCGGCCGCTCGTTGTCACGGCCGAGGGTGACCACAAAAGCCGGCTGATAGAAAACCACCCGGCTAAAATCATTTCGTATTTGATTGCAAGTCATCACCGGCATGACGGATGCCTGGCACGAGATCGGATGGCATCGTCTTTTCCGCCCCTGATTTTTGGCTGCCGGCACCTGGGGGCGCGGGTCTTGCCAGTCCCTGTGAACGCGGACGGCCTGCAGGCTTTGCCACGGGCGTTGATGTTCATCAGGGTGTTGACGGTTGGGCTGGATACAAAACGGCCCGCCGGCTTGGTGCCTGGCGGGCCGTTTTGATATTTGGTTGCGGGGACAGGATTT
>NZ_SMYZ01000205.1 GCF_004919685.1 Mesorhizobium norvegicum
GGCAGCGTCTTCGTGCTGCTGATCGTCGTCGTCGGCACCTTCTTGCTGCTCGAAGCCGCGCCCGGCGACGCGGTCGACGCCTATATCGTCTCGACCGGCGGCGACGCCGGCATGATCGAGCTGTTGCGCCATCGCTGGGGCCTCGACCAGTCGGAGCTGACGCGGCTGGCCAACTACCTCTGGGCCCTGTTGCATCTCGATCTCGGCCAGTCGGTGACATTCTCCCGACCGATCCGCGACGTCATCCTCGAACGCCTGCCCAACACGCTGCTGTTGATGGTCAGCGCCACCGCGCTCTCCTTCGGGCTCGGCTCGGCGCTCGGCATTTATGCCGGCGCGCGGCCCGGCAGTTTCCGCGATCGCTTCCTATCGATCGGCTCGCTGGCGCTCTATGCCGTGCCGGGTTTCTGGCTCGGACTGGTGCTGATCGTCGTCTTTGCCGTCGACCTGCGCTGGCTGCCGATCGGCGGCATCGAAACCCTGGCTTCTGACAAGACCGGTCTCGACCGCGCC
>NZ_SMYZ01000206.1 GCF_004919685.1 Mesorhizobium norvegicum
CGATCAGCTTGAGCGCCTCGGCGCGGGCACCCTGCGGGTCACGCGCGGCGATGCGTTCGTAGATGGTGCGGTGATAGGGAAAGCTGGCGTGGCCGAAATCGCGCACGCCGAGCGGGTGCTCCCAGAAGCGGTGGAACAATTCGTACATGGCGGCGATGATCTGCTCGAACAGCGGATTGCCCGAGGCCCGGTAGATGGCCTGGTGGAACTCCCAGTCCTCTTCCGACGACATGCCGTCGCGCGTGCGGAACGCCTGCTCCATGATGTCG
>NZ_SMYZ01000207.1 GCF_004919685.1 Mesorhizobium norvegicum
AAGGCTTGTTGAGATTCAGGATTCCATTTTTGGCTTGATTGTGATTCAAGCTTTGGATGGAACGATTTGTGCTGACGGACGCCCAATGGGCGAAGATGGAACCGCATTGTCTGGGTAAGCCAGCCGATCCCGGACGAAGTGGTGGCGACAATCGCCGCTTCATTGAGGCGTTGCTTTGGATCGTGCGGACAGGAAGCCCGTGGCGCGACCTTCCAGCCTTCTTCGGAAGCTGGAACACGGTTTTCAAGCGATACCGCGATTGGGTCAAAGCCGATGTTTTCATTCGGCTTTTCGAGGCCTGCTCGGATGAGCCGGACATGGAATACGCCATGGTCGATGCTACCATCGTCAAGGTCCACCGCCATGGACAGGGCGCAAAAGGGGGACTCAAAGCCAGGCCATAGGCCGCTCCAAAGGCGGCATGACAACTAAAATCCTGGCACTCACCGATGCACTTGGCAATCTTGTGCGCTTTGTTCTTTTGCCCGGCCAGCGGTTCGACACGGTGGGTGTTGCACCGCTCATCAATGGTGTCTGTTT
>NZ_SMYZ01000020.1 GCF_004919685.1 Mesorhizobium norvegicum
ATCTCAACAAGCCTTAGGCCGGCACCAATTGCGGCTCCTGCCGGGCCGAAATCCGGGCGATCAAATCAAGTCAGGTAGCGGAGTTAGTTGTGGCGGCGGCCCGCAAAACCGGCGCAAGGCCCGTTTGAATATCGCTGAGAAGCAGCGTTCAGAAGGGGCTCAGAATTTGTATGCCATGCCGATACGGAGGTCATGGGAGTGCAACTTCACATCTATTTCGGATGCCGACAATTCCTTGCTGCCAAAATCGGTATAGCGATATTCTGCCCGCCCGACCCATTGGTCGGAGAATGCGTATTCTGTACCGAGACCCAACGTCCAGCCGACATGGGTACTGGTCCCGCCACTGTCAAATACGGTACCGTTGTCAAAGCCTTTGTACTCGATACTGCCAACCGCCACACCACCTGCTATGTAGGGGAGAAACCGGTCGACCGCATAGCCAAGGCGCGCGCGTACCGCGCCAGACCATTTCAAGTTCACATCGCTCTGAAACTCTGGATCAAACGGATCCCCGGCGTCTGTGAAGTAACTGGCCCCGCCCTTCATGTCGCTGTAGGTGACGTCAGCGTCCAGGCCGACAACCACATTGTTGGACAACTGGTAGTTATAGCCGACGTAGACGCCGCCGATGAAACCATCAACCTTGGGGCTGGTGGTGTCGCCATCGCTGTAAGTCGCGTCCGACTTACCCCAACCGTAGCCAGCCTGTAGGCCGACATAACCGCCGGTCCATACGAAACCGGCGGGTACCGCTTCCGGGGCAATTGCATCTGCTGCAAAGCCGTTGCCGGCAATCGCGAGAAGAAAGGCTGAAGTGAGCAGAATGCGTTTCATCGGAAATCCCCGGTTACCAAGAACATAACACGGTCGCTCTGGATTGGGAGCAAGGGACAAGCATTTAACACCGCGTGTTGTATCGTCGCCACAATGCTACTTGGCGGTGCGGCCTAAAATGCGTTTAGGCCGGCCTAAAATGCGTTCAGGCCGATGTATAGGTTCTTCAGGCAGCCGGGCGACGCGCCAGATCAGGGAGCCGGTCCGCGCGCCGGATTTCGTCTGCATCATTCACGTCGCCTTGCCGACTGCCGCGTCCGGTTCCAGCTCGCCTTCGGAAATATCGTCGAACGAGGCGTAGTTCATGGTGTAGAGGCGTGCGTAGAGGCCTTTTCTTGCCATCAGCTGTTCGTGGTTGCCGCTTTCGACGATCTCGCCGTTCTGCAGCACGATGATGCGGTCGGCGCCGCGGATGGTGGCCAGACGGTGGGCGATGACCAGTCCGGTGCGGCCTTCGAGCAGTGTTATCAGCGCCTTCTGGATCAGCATCTCGGTATAGGAATCGATGCTGGCCGTGGCTTCGTCGAGCACCAGGATCTTTGCATCGGCGACGAGTGCGCGCGCAAAACTGATCAGCTGGCGCTGGCCGAGCGAGAGGTTACCGCCGCGCTGCTCGAGCTCGGTGTCGTAGCCATCGGGCAGGTTCTCGATGAAATCATGCGCGCCGACGGCCTGCGCGGCGCGCACCACCTCCTCGCGGCTGGCTGATGTCTTGTGGTAGCGGATGTTCTCCAGCACCGAGCCGGAGAACAGGAATGGCTCCTGCAGCACCATGGCCACCTGATCGCCGAGCGAATCCTGGGTCAGGTCACGCACATCATGGCCGCCGACCAGAACCTCGCCTGACCAGACATCGTAGAAGCGGTGCACCAGCGCCATCGAGCTCGACTTGCCCGACCCGGTCGGGCCGACAAGGGCCACGGTCTCGCCCGGATTGACGCGAAAGGAGATGTTCTTCAGCACCGGCTGGTTGTGCCTATAGCCGAAGGTGACGTTCCTGAACTCGACCGAGCCGTCCATGTCGCGCGACAACGCCACCGCACCTTGCCTGTCGCTGACGTCCACCGGCACGTCGAGCACTTCGGAGATGCGCTGGCCCGAAGCCATGGCGCGCTGCATGACGCTGTACTGCATGGTCAGCGAGCGGATCGGGTCGAAGAAGCGCTGGATGTAGAACAGGAACGCCACCATGACGCCGATGTCGAGGCTGTGCGACAGCACCATCGAACCGCCGACGACGATGACCGTCGCCATGGCGATGCCGGTCAGCGTGTCGACGATCGGCACCATCACCTGCGCGTATTTCGCCGACGTCAGATGGGCATTGAGATTGGCCAGCACCTTCTCGTCGTAAAGGTCGAAATTGACGTGCTGGCGCTCGAGGCTCTGCACGGTGCGCACGCCATGGATGCCTTCGGCCAGCGCGCCGTTGGCGATGGAATTGGTTTCATGCGCGGCCATGAAGGCGACCTTGGCGCGCGGCAGCCAGAACAGGCGCACGATGAACAGCACCGGCATGGTCGACAGCGTCAGCAGGCCGAGGCGGAAGTCGAGCCACAAAAGCACACTGACGATGCCGAACAACAGCACGATGTCGCCTACAGACATGACCGACGTCTCGAGGAATTCCTGCATCGAATTGACGTCGCCCTGCAGGCGCGACATCAGCCGGCCAACCTCGGTCTTGTCCATGAAGCTCAACGAGACACGCTGCAGGTGGCTGAACATGGCGCGGCGCAGGTCGGACAGCACGTTTTCGGCCACCTTGCCGACGACGCTTTCCTGCACATAGCTGGCGGCGTAGTTGATGAGGATGATCGCAGAGAAAGCGCCGATCGCGGCGATCATCACCGACTGGTCGAGCCTGCCCGCCGTCATGCCGTGGTCGATGGCGTAGCGGATGACCAGCGGGATCGCCAATTGCGTCAGCGTGAACACCAGCACCGCGGCGACCGAGATGAAGATCCGGCTCTGATACGGCTTCACGAAGCTCCAGATGCGCCTGACAATGCGCGGGTCGTAGGCCTTGCCGAAGACCTCTTCCTCATCGCGGTGCGAGCCGACGACCGCCTTTGTCGGCCGGCCGCTGGTGTCTTCCTTGTCGTCGTCGCTTTGTGTCGACATCACGCGGCTCTATCTCTTTAGTTTTGACGCAATTCCCAAGGGAAAGCGGCTACGCGCTTTTCCCGGGAAAACCGGTTTCCACTTTTCCTGGAATTGCTCCCGCCACGACAGGCCGGTCGTCGTCGGGCCGCAACTGCAAATCGTAGAGCGCGCGATAGCGCCCACTGAGCGCCAGCAGTTCCTCATGCGTGCCGCGCTCGACGATCCGGCCGCCCTCGACGAACAGGATCTGGTCGGCATGCATCAGCGAACTCAGCCGGTGCGAGATGATCAGCGTGACGCGATCCTTGGCGAAGCGCTTCATGGCCGCCCGGATCCGCTGCTCGGTGCCGGCGTCGATGGCCGCGGTGGAATCGTCGAAGACCAGCACCGATGGCCGCAACATCAGGCTGCGCGCGATGGTCAGGCGCTGCCGCTGGCCGCCGGAAAGCGATGCGCCGCGTTCGCCGACGACCGTGGTGTAACCCGCCGGGAGCCCGATGATGTAGTTGTGCAACTGGGCGTACTCGGCGGCCTGCCCGATGCGGGTCTCGCGCGCCCAGGGATTGCCATAGGCGATGTTGTTCTCGATCGAGGTGGTGAACAGGAACGCGTCCTGCTGCACGACGCCGACGGCCTTGCGCAGCGATTGCAGCGTCACCTCACGGATGTCCTGGCCGTCGATGGTGATCGTGCCCGAGGTCACGTCGTAGAAGCGCGGGATCAGGTGCGCGATGGTCGACTTGCCGCTGCCGGGTGGGCCGACAAGGCCGATGGTCTCGCCGGACCGGGCCTCGAAGGAGATGCCGGACAGCGTCGGGCGGCCGCCCGCGCCCTCATAACGGAAGCCGACATTGTCGAAGCGCAGCACGCCGTCGGTGACGACGAGGTCCTTGGCGCCGGGCGCGTCCTCGATGTCGAGCTCGGCGTCGAGCAGTTCGAACAGCCGGGTGCCGCAGGTCGAGGCGCGCGCGAAGGAGTTGACCATCAGCCCGAGCTGGCGCACCGGCATCTGCAGGATGGTCATGAAGGTGAGGAACTGGGCCAGCGTACCGACGCTGATCTGGCCTGCAATCACCTTCTGGCCGCCGAACCAGAGCACCAGGCCCATGGCGGCCAGGAACGAGAAGTTCATGGCGCTGGTGTTCGAGACGCGGATGTCGACGCGCTGATCGGCAAGCTCCAGCGCCGACAGCTTGGCGCGGTCGAATTTTTCCAGTTCATGCCGCTGCGCCGCAAAGGCCCGCACGACGCGGATGCCACCGAGGTTCTCATCCATCACCCGGCTCAGCACCGAAAGGCGCTCCTGCAAAGTCAGCCAGGTGCTGCGCAGTGCCAGCTGGGTGACCGAGGACCGCCAGGCGACGAACGGCACGAAACTCAGGCTGAGCAGCCCGAGCACGAGATCGGTGCTGATCAAGAGATAGGCGCCGACGCCGATCAGCACGCCGAGCAGGACGACGCGCAGGATGCCGGTGGAAAAGAACATGCGCACGCCGTCGAGATCGAGCAGGCCGAGCGTGATGAGATCGCCGGTGTGGACCCTGTCGTGGTAGGCGAAGCTGAGGCGCTGGATCTTCTCGTAGAAAGCCAAGCGCAGTTCATAGCCGGTGCGGTGGCCGACGGCCTCGCCATAGTAGTTCTGGGCCATGGTGAAGAGGCCGCGCAGGATGCTGACGACGAGCAGCGTCAGCGCCGTGTTCCACAGCGCCTGCTCCGCGGCAGCTCCGGCACCCGCGGCCATCACGCCCTGCGCCTGGTCGATGGCGCGTCCCAGCAGGCGCGGAATGAAAAGCTGCAGCGTCGCGGCGATGAAGGTCGAGACGATGGTGATGGCGACCTGCCAGGGATGGCGCAGCGTCATGCGCACGATGCGGAGCAAGGTGCTGAGGCCCTTGCCCCAGGAGGCTTCCGCCACATGGGCAAACGATTTGCCGCGCTCCGGCGCGCCGCCGATTGCTTGCGTGTTCAAGGGAAATATCCAAACCAATCCGGATGTTAGCCCGGACTAATGAAGCAGACTCAATTCAGATGGCGCGATGGTACGCGTGTCCGAGTCGACCGTTCAAGAGCCAATTCTTGTATCGCGCTGTGCCTGAACGGAAAGCGAGCATGCGGCTGTGACCCGGCCCAGTGGCGGAATCCTGCCGATCTTGCTGAAGGGCGTTGGCCGGACGAGGCCAGCACCCGGCTGTAGGCAAGCGACGGCCGGACGGCATGCGACCTTCCATCCGGCCGGAATCCGGTCTGCTAGGCAGGTATCAGGACGGCGATACGATGCACGCCGACCTCCTTGCTTGTATTCGTCGACTCGTCGGTCTTGCCCTTGGCGCAGGTGTACATGTCACCTTCCTTGAGCTTGAATTCCTTGTCCGCTTTCTTGATCGTGAATGTACCGGCGGTAATCGTGCAGACCATATCGTTGACCATCATCGTTGCCGGAGCGTGTGCTCCGGGCTGAAACACCACGTCGACAATTGCGATGCTCTTGTAGGCGGGAATGTCGGAGTTGCCGGTGCTGACCTCAACCATCCTGACACCGGGCGCAATCTCCTTGCCTTCCTTCGGGCCGTATTTCTTGACCTTCGCGGACGCCACCAGGGTGAACAGAGGCGTTATCGCGGCAGCCGTCACACCGAGAGCAATTGCAGACCTGCGATTCATGGTTTTCATCGCATCCTCCCACATGTTCGTCACGAACGAATGTGCATGACTGCTATATATTAGCACAAACGCATTTAATTGTACGCAATGCCGCAGTAGAGCGCCGGCCGGCGACCGGATCGCGCGGTAGCGGTCCATTTCACAGGACCATGCCTTCTCCCGACAACTCGTCGATGATCGGGCAGTCCGGCCGCTCGTCGCCCTGGCAGTACTCGACCAGGTGATGCAGCAGATCGCGCAATCCGACCAACTCGGCGATCTTCCTGTCGATCTCCACCAGCTTGGCTTCAGCAATTGCCTTGACGTCGGCGCTCTCGCGGTCCTTGTCGTGGTAGAGCGACAGCAACTCACGGCACTCGTCCACCGAGAACCCCAAGCTTCGAGAGCGCTGCAGAAACCGCAGCCGGTGAACATCAGCCATCGAATAATCGCGATAGCCATTGCCTGTCCGGGCCGGGCTCAAAAGGCCGATATCCTCGTAGTAGCGAATTGTCTTGGACGGCAGACCTGATTTTTCGGACGCGATACCAATGTTCATCGTGAGAAATCTCCGTGTCACACGGACGGTAAGGCTTCCGGTTGATGGAAGGTCAACACACCGGCGGAATTTTTACATGCCACCACCGCAACCATCTGACAGGTCCCAGACGTCGACGATCTGCTTGCCCGTGAAGTCGTGCTCGTGGATCAGGTATTTCGCCAGGCCGCCATACGTCTTCCAGCGCCAGCATGGGCAACAGCATGGCCCTTTCTCCTCGGAATTGGCCATCGCGTAGTCATGGGCCTTCTGTTCGTCGCCGGTGAGTTTCGTGTCGTAGTAAGGGATCATCTTCTGCGCGATGCCCGCCGGGATGTCGTAGGGATCGCTCGGGATCATCGCGATGGCGCGGTATTTGGTCAGGCCGTTCACCTGCTCGACATAGCGCTTCATTTCCATCGGGCTGCAACATGAGCCCGTGATCCGCGACATCGCCGGCATGGTCGCGATCGATTCCGTGAACTTGGCCGAGCAGGTGCTGTTGCCGTTCTGGCTAAGATCCTTGAAACGCTTGGCTAATTCCGGATCGTCGGCAGCGTTTGCCAAACCCGAATCCTTGAAAAGTCCCGCAACCATTGCGGCGCCGAAGACACCGCTCAGAACGACCATTCGTCTGTTTGGGCACATTGTTCGGATCATGGCGAACCTCCGTTCTCGGCTCTCAGCCGATTCGTGTGAAAACTGGAAATTGCTCAAGCAACCAGAATGAGAATGTCGACATCTGCCCCGTAATCATGGCGAGCCCCATCGCGACCATGACTGCGCCTGCCGCGGGCTGCAAAACCCGACCCGCCTGGCGCATCGCCTTTAGCCGCCGGGCCAGACTGTCGGTGAACAGCGCGGCAAGAAGGAACGGAACGCCAAGGCCGAGCGAATAGATCGCAAGCAAGGCAACGCCGTTGGCGACGGTGGCGGACGCCGCACCGATGGTCAGAATCGAACCGAGAATCGGGCCGATGCAGGGTGTCCAACCAAACGCGAAGGCAAGGCCGAGGGTATAGGCTGAAATCGCGCGTCCGCCGGGCAAGTCCGCATGAAACCTCGCCTCGCGCATCATCCAGCCCGGGCGAATGAGCCCGATGAGAAAGAGGCCGAACAGCATGACAACGGCGCCGCCGACAAGGTTCAGTTCAACGCGGTAGCTGAGCAGCAGCCGCCCCAACGCGGTGGCGCTCGCGCCCAGCACGATGAAGACCGTTGAGAATCCGAGCACGAAGCACAAGCTCAGGCCAACAGTCGACAAGCGGGCTGCGGTTGTTTGATTGGGTGCACCGTTCATTGGTGTTCTGCCAGCCACATACGAAACGTAGCCTGGCACCAGCGGCAGCACGCACGGCGAAAGAAACGAGACAATGCCCGCTGCAAAGGCGGCAAGAACGCTAATGTTGGATATCGCGGGCATCGCTCAGCTCTTCAACCATAGGCTCACTTGCCGGCCCTTGCTTGCCTGATCAATTTCTTCATGGTCGCAAGATCGGTCGCACCCGGAAAAATCTGATCGCCAACGACGAAGCCCGGCGTTCCCGTGATCCTCAGCGCCTGGGCCAGCTCCACATTGCGGTCGATCAGCGCCTGGATGTCCGGCTGCTGCATGTCGGTCTTCATGCGCTCAACGTCGAGCCCGGCCTCGGCGGCGATCTTGAGCACGACCGCCTCTGTCACCCTTGTCCTGGACCCAATGAGCGCCTTGTGAAACGCCGTGTATTTGCCTTGCTTGTCGGCGGCCAACGCTGCCTTGGCCGCGAACAAGGAATCCGGGCCGAGGATGGGGAATTCCTTGTAGACGATTTTGAGCTGCGGATCGTCGGCCACGGCCTGCTCCATCACCGGCGCCATTTGGCGGCAGTAAGGGCAATTATAGTCGAAGAATTCGACCAGGGTGACGTCGCCTTCGGCGTTGCCGCCAATCGGGCTCTGCTTGTCGCGGAAGATGTCGTCCGCGCGCGCTTTGAGCACCTGCTTTGCCTGGGCTGCCTCTGCTTCACGCTGGCGCTGGTCCAGACTTTGCAGCGCCTGCATGAGAACCTCCGGATGCGCGAGGATATAGTCGTGGACGCGTTGATCGAACTGGCTCTGGGACATTTCGTCCGCGGCGATCGCCTGGCTGTGAAAGCCGGGACCGAGCGCGAGCCAGGCCGTTGCAATGACCAGCATGAGGGAGCGGGCCATTTTGCCGGCAACTCCGCCGAATTGCCCTGAATTATAAGCCATGGGGTTCTCCTTCCTTCGGATGATGCTTCAGAAAAGGCTCTTCAATTTCGCCAACCAGCCAGCTTCCTGCTCGTGATGCGGACGCTCCAGGTTATTGGTCAGGGCATTGACGAAGGTGACGAGATTGATCGGTGCGAAATCCAGGCCATGGAAATTCGCGCGCCAATGGCCCTCCTTGTCGATCACATGGGTGACGATGCCGTGCGCCTGAATGCCGTCGTCCGTTTTGGTGAACTTGTGGCCGAAAGCTTCCGCCAGCCTGCGGGTGGCATCTTCCGGTTGGTCCGGGGCCGTGGTCAGGAACAACCAATTGACAGGGTCGAGGCCATGCGTTGGCCCGTAGTTGCGCATGACGTCCGGCGTGTCTCGCGTCGGATCGGTGGTGATGCTGACAAAGGTGACCTGGCCCTTCATCGGGGTGCCGTTCACCATCTTCTGGATTTCTGCGATTTTCTCGGCATGCAGGGGGCAAACGTCCGTGCACGATGTGTAGATGAAATGCAGGACCACGACTTTGCCGCGCAGATCAGCCAGACGAACGACGCGTCCTTCGGCGGTGCGTAGCGTGAAATCTGGTGTTGGCCTGTCGATCGGCTGGAAATACTTCTCGTCCCCCTGAAGCATGGTGTCGAGTTCTTCGAGCGAGTGAGCTTGCGCGCCATGTACCAGGCCTCCAATCAGCGTCGCCACCGCGATCAGGCTTCCGAGCAAGTGCATACATCCGTCCCAAGCCGACGAAGCGTGCCTTGGCTTGTATTCGACCTGGCCGAACATCAACCATTGCCTTTCAGATCGGCGGGGATTGGGTTCGGATCGTCGACAGCTTTTTTTTGTGACGCGTCATCGGTCTTGCACGATCGACCGGTCATCCGGTGCATGCACAGGCCAAGCGCGCACATGGCAACGCACGGCAAAACGCTAAGAAGCAGCGGCGCGATGCCGGCGGCGACCAGCCAGGCCCAGTTGAATGCAAGGCCGGCGACGGCGGCGGCCGCCGCCGCCGCGATCAGGCCGCGCCGGCCGCCAAGATAGTGGCGGACAGCGGTAAAGGCGTCACGGCTCGATGCAGTTTGCGAGGCCGGGGTCGATCCTATGATGGTCATGGCGGTTCCTTTCTCAATGGACAGCAAAATGGCTGCGGATGAAGTCGACCATGTCGGGCGAATCCCATTCGGCCGGGCCGATCAGTCGTCCGATTTCCTTGCCCTGGCGGTCGACCAGCAATGTCATGGGAAGGCCCGGGGCGCCGAGCGCGAACATCGCCTTGCCCGACGTGTCGATGTTGAGGGCGAGATGCGCGATGCCGATCTCGGCGAAGATTTTTTTCACCTTGTCCGGGCCGCCGCGATCCATAGACAACGCGACGACCTCGAAGTCCGGCCCGCCGAGTTTGGCCTGCAGCCTGTCGAGCGTCGGCATTTCCTTGCGGCAGGGCGCACACCACGTCGCCCAGATGTTGAGCAGCACGACCTTGCCGGAAAAATCCGCGAGCGTTCTGGGTTGCCCGTCGCCGTCCTGGAACTGGATTTCCGGGAGCGGCTGCGGCGTTTCTTGAACAGCAAAATTCTGCGGCGGCTCGCCGGCGGTCGCGGGCGGGGATGCCGCCAGCAACGCACCGAAGAGGGCGAGAGCGGACAGGAACGTCATCGCGAGCCAGGTTCTGGCCGGGCGATCGGACATATCGGCAGACATCGCGGTTGCCTTTCAGTCCGTCGCGTAGACAGTGGGCGCCCTGCCGTCCTTGGTGAAGGCGTAGACGACGAAGGGGCCGACCTTCTCGCCACCCATGCCGGGGGCGCCGGTCGGCATGCCGGCCAGCGTGATGCCTGATATGGCGGGCCGTTCGGTCAACAGCTTCTTGACGATATCGACCGGCACCAGGCCGTCGACGACATAGCCGTCGACCATCAGCGTGTGGCAGCCTTCGAGGTCGGCCGGCACGCCGGCATCGCTGCTGATCTGGGACAGGTTGTTGACCGGCTTGATGTCGACCTTGAAGCCGTTGTGTTCCAGATAGTTGGCATAGGATTCGCAGCAGCTGCATTGCGGGTTCTTGTACATCACCGCATTGATGGTCGCCGCGACAGCTGGCAGCGGCATGGCGATCGCGACCGCGAAGGCGGCGAGGGAGTAAGTCAGTTTCATTGCAGTTCTCCTTGTTGTTTCGACGTTGTTTGACGAGAAAATCAGGTCACTCGAAACACCGTCATGAGGCCGGCCATCTGGTGGTCGGCGACATGGCAGTGCAGCATCCAATCGCCGGGATTGTCGGCGACGAAGGCGCATTCGATCGTGTCCTTGGGGGCGAGCAGCACCGTGTCCTGCCATTGCCGGTGCGGCACCGGCGAACCGTTGCGCGCAAGCACCAGCATGCTGAAGCCGTGGATGTGCATTGGGTGCCACCAGGCGGTTTCGTTGCGCATGGTGAGGTGACAGGTTGCGCCGCGCGGCAAGGTGAACTGCGGCGCCATGCCGGCGTGGCCGTCACCGGTCATCGACATGCCGTTGATCGCCCAGGCCGCGCCACCATTCATGCCGGGTGTCGCCATGCCCATCATGCCGCCGACGCCGGCGAGCTTGCCACCACCCATCATGCCGCCTTGCAGGACGATCTCCTGACGTTCGGCTTTGGCAAGGTCGGGTTCAGGCAAGGGATTGCGCGGCAGGCCAGGCGACACGTCGAGAGGATGGGCTCGCAGCGACGATGCGGTGTCGTAGGCAAGCGTGGTCAGCGTGTAGGCGAGACCGTCATAGAAGTCGTCGATCACCGCGTAGCGCTTGCCGGGGTCGCCCTGCATGTCGAGCACGATGTCGATGCGCATGGCCGGAGCCAAGATCAGACGGCCGCCCTCCGGCTCATGCGGGTCGCAGGGTTGGCCATCGACTGCCACGACGACCGGGCGGTGGCCCTCGAAGCGTAGCGCCATGATGCGGGCGAGCGAGGCATTGGCCAAGCGCAGCCTGATCCGCTCCCCCGCCATCACGCTCTGATCGATTGGAACCGTGCCATTGATGGTGACGATATTGCCGATGCGGCCTGACATCGCCGCGTCCATTGTGCTGCCGAAGCCCGGCGCCATCTGCCCATCGGCGGCGAGCCGCCAGTCCTGCAGCAGCCACAGCAGGTCGCGGTCGACGGCAACGGGTTCGGCCTCCTCGACAATGAGGGCGCCGGCGAGCCCGCGGCCGAGCTGGACGAGGCTGTTGGCATGCGGATGGTACCAGAACGTGCCGGCGTCTGGCGGGGTGAATTCATAGACGAAATCTGTCCCCGGCTTGATCGGCGGCTGTGTCAGGCCGGGCACGCCGTCCATGGCGTTTTGCAGGCGGATGCCATGCCAGTGGACTGTCGTGTCCTCGTTCAACCCGTTCTCGACGACGATGCGGGCGGGCTGACCCTGGCGTAAGCGCAGCATCGGGCCGGGGACCGTCCCATCATAGGTCCAGACAGGCGTAAGCGGACCGCTAGCGCCGGTGAACATGGCCTGGCCTGGCGCGATCCTGACGCGGCGCTCATCGACGGCGGATGCCATCGACGATACGGGGCGCACTACGGTGGCCGCCGCAACGCCCGCCGCCGCGAGGACAAACCTGCGGCGTGAAATGGAATGACGGAAATCGATACTCACTCTCAAGCCCTTTGCGATCTCGATCGACGGCGAGCCGCTCGACGTCGAATTGCCGTGTGCTCGCCGGCGCAAAGCGCCAGCGGCAATCAAACGCCAGAAATCAGCCGCGAGGCGGCTGAAACTGCGTCAGACGAGATCGGTGGATTTGGGAGGGAATGGGTCGGGCACGGAACTTCGCCCGTGACGGAACGGGGTCGGCAGCGCCGACGGCAGCGATGCCCGGACTACGGCCATCACCGCGAGCTCGAGCGGCAACACCGCGAGCACCGGTGCGATGCAGGTCGGCGGACAATGCATCGGCTTGCCGCTGTCGGCGGCGCCCTTGAGGCACGCGCTGCAATCGCCATTCATGGCGGTGTCGGCCATCTTGGCCATGCCGGTGCCGGCAGGCATGGTCATGCCGCTGCCAGTCGTCATCATCATCTTCGCCGACATGACGCTCGCCTGAGCGGCAGACAGGCTGAACCCGGCGGTCAGGAATACCGCGAGCAGCATGACAAGAACATGTTTTGGCGACCGGCGTGCCATCATCCGTCTAGGCTGGCCTCAAAAGATGGCATTTGCAAGCTGGATTCCAATGCTGCGACAATCCCGGCATCGCATCGCGCCTGAAGAGGATCCGTGCTGTTGCGGGCCTTCGGACTGCCGGTGATCCGCTTACAAAGCCTGGCCATGCCGCCAGCAGGCGATCAGATGGCCGGCTGCGACCTCCATGGCCGGCGGCTCTGCCTTTCGGCAGTCGGGCAGGACCAGGGGGCAGCGGTCGGCGAAGGAGCATCCCGTGTTCGGGGTGCCAACGGCCTCGATCTCGATGGGAGCGGATGTCTTCGGCTCGGCCTCATTGGAGGACGCGGCCAGCAGCAGCTCGGTATAGGGGTGATTGGGGCCTTGGAAAATCTGGTCGGAGGAGCCGGTTTCGACGAGGCGGCCGCGATAGAGCACGCCGATCCTGTCGGCCATGTAGCGCACCACCCTGAGGTCGTGGCTGATGAACAGATAGGTCGTGTCCTTGTCGCGCTGCAGGTCGTTGAGCAGGTTGAGAACCGTCGCCTGAACCGAGACGTCGAGTGCGGAAGTGGGTTCGTCGAGCACGACGACCTTCGGCACGCCGGCGAAAGCCCGCGCGATCGCCGCCCGCTGCCGCTGGCCGCCGGAGAGCGAGCGCGACTTCTGCTCGGCCGTGGCGCCGGCGAGGCGAACCGAGGCCAGCAGGTCGCTGACGCGGGCTCTCACCTCACTGCTGCGCAGCCCGGCGAGCCGGCGCAGCGGGCGGCCGAGGATCCTGCCGATCCGCTGGCGCGGATTGAGCGTGCGGTCCGGCGACTGGAAGACCATCTGCACGTCTCGGCGTTCGGCAAGGTTTCTCTTCTCGACACGTGGCGCGACCGTCCTGCCAAACAGCTCGACCGATCCGGCGTTGGGCGTCTGCAGACCGGTGACGATCCGTGCCAGGGTCGATTTGCCGGAACCGGACTCGCCGATCAGCCCGAAGGTTTCGCCCTGGCCTATGTCGAGATCGATATTGCTGAGCACCGGCTGGCCGCCGAAAGCATGGCTGATGCCTTTGCAGGCGATCGCGATCCGGCGTTCTTTCGGCGCGCCGGCGTCTTCATCCTGGGCGGTCGGGTGCGATGGCACGCCGTCCGCCTCCGCCAGTCTTCCATCCCGCTTGGTGTAGTTGAGCGCCGGAATCGAGGCGATGAGCGCCTTGGTGTAGGCGTGTGAAGGGTTGTCGAAGACATCGCCGGCGGCGCCGCTTTCGACCACGGCCCCCGCCTGCATCACCGCCACCCGGTCGCAGGAGCGGCGGATCATGTTGATGTCGTGGCTGATCAGCAGGATGCTGGTCCTGTGATCCTTGCGCAGGTCATGCAGGATGGCGATGATCTCGGACTGGACGCTGGCGTCGAGCGCCGTCGTCGGTTCGTCCAGCACCAGCAGCGACGGATCGAGCGCAATGGCAATGGCGATGTTGGCGCGCTGCTGCATGCCGCCGGAGAGTTCGTGCGGATAGAGCCCCAGCACCCGCTCCGGATGGCTGACCCGAACCCGGCCCAGCAGTTCGGCGGCACGCCCGCGGGCCTCGTCGAGGCGCACCGGGCGGTGCCGAATGATCGTCTCGGTGATCTGGCGGCCGATCGTCATGCTTGGATTGAGGGCCGCGCCCGGATGCTGGTAGACGGCCGCGATGTGATTTCCCCTGAGCCGGCGCAGCTGCTCGGCGGAGAGGTCGCGGATTTCGCGGCCCTGGAATTCCAGCGCTGACGCCGCGATGCGGGCGTTCTTCGGCAGATAGCGCAATATGGCGAGCGCCACCGAGCTTTTGCCCGATCCCGACTCGCCGACCAGGCCGAGCGCTTCGCCTTCGCCTATGTGCAGCGACACGCCGTTGACGGCGGGATGCGATCCCTTGCGCCCGTCATAGGCGATGGACAGCTGGTCGACGTTCAGAACCGAGGAGGACATGGGGACTTGAAACCACTTTCTTCGCGGGCTGCGATCGAGGGCAATCGCTTCCGCTTTCGCAATGCATTATCTCTATAAAATTACTCGGATTAAGCCGGAGCGCAATCTACCTTTTATCGCTCAGGAGAGATTGTCGCCGCTTGCCGAGGCAGCGCGACGGTCTCCGGAGCAGATCTGGAAGGAGGCCGGCATGGCTCGAGACCACATGATCCTCAGCGCATTTTTCTTCAACCCGCAGGGCGATCATCGGATGTCATGGCGCCACCCGCGGGCGCCGGGCCGGGAGGTGCTGGATTTCGAGTTCTACCGCGACCTCGTGCAGGCGGCCGAGCGCGCCAGGATCGACACGATCTTCGTCGCCGACCACGTGTCGATCTGGGATTCGGTCAAGAGCGGCGTTGCCCACTATGCCAATGCCCGCCTCGAACCGCTGACGCTGCTCTCGGCGCTGGCCGGCGTGACCAAGCATATCGGCCTGATCACCACGGCGTCGAGCTCCTACAGCGAGCCCTACAATGTGGCGCGCATGTTCGCCTCACTCGACCATATCAGCAAGGGCAGGGCGTCGTGGAACGTCGTCACCTCGGCCATGGATGAGGAGGCGCGTAATTTCGGCCGCGACGGCAATATCGAACATGCGTTCCGCTACGAGCGCGCGGCCGAATTCCTCGATATCGTCAAGGCGCTGTGGGACAGCTGGGAAGACGAGGCGCTGCTGATCGACAAGGCGTCAGGCTATTTCGCCGACCCCGACAAGGTTCATCCCATCGATCACAAGGGCAAGCATTTCAAGGTCCGCGGGCCGCTCAACGTCTCGCGGCCGCCACAGGGCCATCCGCTGATCGTCCAGGCTGGCTCCTCCGAGGACGGCAAGAACTTCGCCACCGCCCAGGCCGATGCGCACTTCGCCATCTACAGCACCAAGGAGGATGGCATCAAATATCGTCAGGACATCAACGAGCGTCTCGCCCGCCACGGCAGGCGGCCGGAGAGCTTCAAGATCCTGCCCGGCATCCTGCCGATCGTCGCGGCTTCAGAGGCGGAAGGGCGGGAGAAGCAGGAATACCTGCAGACCTTGCTGCCCGATCAGGTCGGCATCGACCTTTTGTCCAGTTGGAGCGGGCTGGACCTGTCGGTGTTCCCGCCGGACGGGCCGCTGCCGCCGCTGCCGGACGAGAGCACGTTCAATGGCGGGCGCACATCGCTCAACCGGGTCAAGCAGTGGGCGAAACAGAATCTCAGCCTGCGTGAGATCGCCCGCAAGCTCGCCAACAGCGGTTCGGTGCCGACGGTCGCCGGCACGCCGGTACAGATCGCCGATCAGTTGCAGGACTGGTTCGTTTCGGGTGCCGCAGACGGCTTCAACCTGATGTTCCCGCTGCTGCCGGAGGACTGGGTGAACTTCGCCGAACAGGTGGTGCCGGAGCTGCAGCGCCGTGGCGTGTTCCCGACCGAATACGCGCCGGGAACGCTGCGCGACCGCTTCGGCCTGGCGCGGCCCGCCAACCGCTTCGCCGAGCAGCGCGACAATGCGCGCGCCGTGTCCTGACCGGGAGAACAATCATGACTGTCGCACCAAGATTGCAGCCGCGCGAAGCGACCACGCCGCAGCTTGTCAACGTCCTGCACAGCCCCAAGCGCGTACGCGTCAAATTCGGCGGCCGCACCATCGCCGACAGCCGCAACGTGCTGGTGCTGCGCTCCAACCATTTCCTGCCGATCTATTTCTTCCCGCCGTCAGCGGTCGACCCGTCGGTGCTGAAACCCTCGCTGCATCGCGAGCCGCACCCGGTCGGTGGCGAGACCGCCTATTGGGATATCGACAGCGGTGACAGGCGCAGTGCCAACGCGGCGTGGTCGTTCGTGTCGCCGCCGGATGAAAACCTGTCGCCCTTGGCCGGGCGCATCGCCTTCACCTGGAAGGCCGTCGACCAATGGTTCGAGGAGGAAGAGGAAGTCTTCGTCCACGCCCGCGATCCCTATGCACGCATCGATGTGGTGCAAAGCTCGAGCCATGTGCAGGTCTGGTTCGACGGCGAGCCGATCGCCGACAGCCACCGCCCGGTGCTGCTGTTCGAGACGCATCTGCCGACGCGTTTCTATCTGCCCGCGGAAGACATCCGGCTGGAGCGGCTGACGGCGTCCAACTCAACGACGCGATGTCCCTACAAGGGCATCGCCTCCTATTGGTCCGGCCTGCTGAGCGACGGAACGGTGCGCCCGGACATCGCCTGGAGCTACCGGGATCCCATCGAGGAAATGCCTAAGATCAAAGGACTCATCGCCTTCTATCCGCAGGCCGTCGACCGCATCCATCTCGACGGTGAACCCGTCGCATAGCTTTTCAATCTTCATTTCGGAGCAGGGGTTTAACATGACCAAACACAGAGATATCGACGCAGTTCGCAATCTGTCGGGGGACATCTGGAATGTCGCCGTCGACGAATATCAGGGCGGCTTTCTCAAACGCCGCGATCTCCTGAAATACGCAGCACTGCTCGGCCTGACCGGCTTTGCCGCCTCGCAGGGGCTTGGAGGTGCACGCGCCGCGACTGCTGCCGGCGGCACGGTTCGCGTCGGGCTGGGTCAGCCGACCAAGGCCATCGATCCGGTTTCGGTCACCGATCCGGCCAGCATCGGGGTGATCAGCCAGGTCGGCGAATATCTGATCCTCGACGATCCGAAGGACGGTCTGCAGCCGAAGCTCGCTCTGTCCTGGGAAGCCGATGAGACGGCCAGCCGCTGGACCTTCAAATTGCGGCAAGGGGTGAAATTCCACGATGGCCGCGCAGTTACTGCCAGGGATGTGGTGGCGAGCTTCGAGCGGCTGGTCGACCCGGCCAGCGGCTCGTCGGCGCTGTCGGCCTACAAGGGCATCCTGTCCAAGGGCGGCGCCAAGCTGGTCGACGACGAGACGGTCGCCTTCGATCTCGACGGTCCCAACAGCAACTTCCCCTTCTATGTCTCCTCCGACGTCTACAATGCCGTCATCCTGCCGGCCGACTATGCCGGCGATTTCGAGAAGAACTTCAACGGCACCGGTCCCTTCAAGCTCGAATCCTTCCGGCCCAAGCAAGGCGCCAGCTTCGTTCGCAACCCGGACTATTGGGGCGACAAGGCGCTGCCCGACCGGGTCGAGATCAAGTTCTTCGACGACGAGCAGGCGCAGGTGCTGGCTTTGCAGGCCGGCCAACTCGACGTCATCCCGAGCACGACGCGCCTGGAACTGGCAATCGAGGGCAATCCCAATTTCAAGCTGCTGAGCGTGCAGGCAAGCTCGCATGACCAGGTGCATCTGCGCACCGACCAGGCGCCGTTTACCGACAAGCGCATCCGCCGCGCGCTGGCACTCACCATCGACCGCGAGGCGGTGGTCAAGGGCTTGCTGAAGGGCCGCGCCATCGTCGGCAACGACACGCCGTTCGCGCCGATCTTCCCCTCGGCCGATCCGTCGGTGCCACAGCGCAAGCAGGACATCACCGAGGCCAAGCGGCTGCTTGGCGAGGCGGGCGTGCCGAACGGCTTCGAGGTGACGCTGACCACCGAGCGCGCCTATGACATTCCCGATTACGCGGTGATCATCCAGAACTTCGCCAAGAAGGCCGGCATCGACGTCAAGCTCAACGTCCTGCCGCAGGATGCCTATTACGGTTCGGCGACCTTCGGCAGTTCGCCATGGCTCGATTCGGTTCTCGGCATCACCGACTACGGCCATCGCGGCACGCCCGATATCTTCCTCAACGCGACGCTGAAGAGTTCGGGAGCCTGGAACGCGGCGCATTTCAACAACCCGGCCTATGACGCGCTGCTGCTCGACTACTCGAAGGCGCGCGACCTCAACGCCCAGCGCCTCGTTGCCGGCAAGATCCAGACCTTGCTGCTCGACGAGACGCCGGCGATCATCAGCTACTTCTCGCAATACAGCCGGATCGTCAGCGCGAAGGTCGAGGGCGTGCGCTTCACCGCGATCTCGCATCTGCTGCTCGACCGCGTTTCCTTCGTCCAGGCATGATCGCGACATGCTGACCGGCCGCATCCTGTCAGCGCGTGTGGGCACACTTGTCCTCACGCTGTGGCTGGTCAGCATCCTGGTGTTCTTCGCCGGGCAGGTTCTGCCCGGCGATGTCGGCCGCGTCATGCTCGGGCCTTTTGCCGATGCGCAAGCGGTGGCGGAACTGAACAAGCGGCTGGGCGCCGACCAGCCGGTTCTCGTCCAGTACTGGCTCTGGTTCAGCAAGGCCGTGACCGGTGACTTCGGCACCTCGCTGTCGATGCGCGGGCCGGTGGCGCCGTTCGTGCTGGAAAGCCTCAAGCGCTCCGCGGCCCTTGCCGGCATTATTTTGGTTTTTCTCGTGCCGCTCGGGGTCGGCGCCGGCGTCGTTGCCGGTCTCAATGCCAGTCGCCTCATCGACCGGCTGATCGTGATGGCGGGCGTATCCTTCGGCATCGTCCCGGACTTTGTCTCCGGCCTGATGCTGCTCATCGTTTTCGGCCTGTGGCTGAACTGGTTCCCGATCTCCGGCGTTGCGCCGGACGGTGCGGGCTTCTGGACGCATGGCTATTATCTGATCCTGCCGGCGCTGCCGCTGGTGCTGAACCTTGCCGGCTACATCGCCCGGATGACGCGGGCAGGGGTGATCGAGGCGATGGCCGCCGACTACACACGCACCGCCGTCCTGAAAGGGCTCGAGCGGCGCGAGATCATCCTTCGGCATGTGCTGCGCAATGCGCTGACGCCGACCATCGCGGTGCTGGCGACACAGACCGGCTACATGCTTGGCGGGCTGGTGGTGATCGAGGCTTTGTTCGGCATCCAAGGCCTTGGCAATCTGGTTCTGAACGCGGCCAAGGCACGCGATTTCCCGATGCTTGAAGCCGGCGTGCTGGTGATGGCGGCGATCTTCGTGCTGTCGGCGGCGGCAGGCGACCTCGTGCTGGCCTTGCTCGATCCGCGGCAACGCCGCCGAACCTCGCCATGACGGATCTGGCTGAGTTTCCAGCACCACGGCGCGCTGTGGTCGGCTTTCCGGCAGCGCGCAGGATCCGCAGGGCTTTCTCCGGACTGCCCCCATCGGTCGTGGTCGGATCGCTGCTGCTGCTGTTCTGGGTCGCCTGCGCGCTGTTCGGCAACCTCTTCGTTCCATACGATCCCTATGCCGAGGATTTCCTCGCCATGCTGACGCCGCCCGATGCCGCGCACTGGTTCGGGACCGATCAGCTCGGCCGCGACGTGCTATCCCGCATCGTCGTCGGATCGCGCGACATCCTGCTGGTTGCGCCGCTGGCGACGCTGGCCGGCGTTGCCGCCGGCAGCATCATCGGCCTGGTGCTCGGCTATTTCGACGGCTTTGTCGATGCCATCGGGGCGCGGTTGCTCGATACGCTGATGGCGTTTCCGTTCATCGTTCTCGTCACCATGACGCTGGTGGCGATCGGCCCGTCGAACCTGACCGTCATCCTGGTGATCGGCATCGCCTATGCGCCGCTGGTGGCGCGCACCGTCCGCGCCGCCGTGCGCGAGCAGAAGGAGCGCGACTATGTCAGCGCCGCCCGGCTCGGCGGCGAAGGCCCGCTTGCCATCATGTTCCTGGAGATCCTGCCCAACATCAGGGAAACGATCCTGATCGAGCTCGTCACCCGGCTGGGCTATGCGTTCTTTTCGATCGCGACGCTGAGCTTTCTCGGTCTCGGCATCCAGCCGCCATCGGCCGACTGGGGGCTGGCCGTCGCCGACGGCTACGGCTTCGTGACCGGCGGCAAATGGTGGGTCGTCGTGTTCAATTCCGCGGCAATCGTCTCGCTGGTCATGGCGACCAACCTCATCGCACAAGGCGTCGGCGCCTTCGAAAACAGCGATGCATGAGTTTTGATCCAGACGTGCCGGAAATCTCTTTTGCATTGAAGCCTGGCGCGCATCCTTATATCGCATGGCTATGAAGAAAATCGGTTTCCTGTCGTTCGGGCACTGGACGCCCTCGTCGCAATCGCAAGTGCGCTCGGCTTCGGATGCGCTTTTGCAATCCATCGAGCTGGCCGTCGCCGCCGAGCAGCTGGGCGCGGATGGCGCCTATTTCCGCGTGCATCACTTCGCCCGCCAGCTCGCTTCGCCGTTCCCGCTGCTGGCGGCCGTCGGCGCCAGGACCAGCCGCATCGAGATCGGCACCGCGGTCATCGACATGCGCTACGAGAATCCACTCTACATGGCCGAGGATGCCGGTGCCGCCGACATCATCGCCGGCGGCCGCCTGCAGCTTGGCATCAGCCGTGGCTCGCCCGAGCAGGTGATCGATGGCTGGCGCCATTTCGGCTACGCGCCGCCGGAAGGCAAAAGCGACGCCGACATGGCGCGGCATCACGCCGAGGTCTTCCTCGAGACGCTGCGGGGCGAGGGGTTCGCCCAGCCCAACCCGCGGCCGATGTTTCCCAATCCGCCCGGCCTGCTCCGCCTCGAGCCGCATTCGGAGGGTTTGCGCGAGCGGATCTGGTGGGGCGCGGCCACCAACGCCACGTCGGAATGGGCGGCGAAGCTCGGCATGAACCTGCAGAGCTCGACGCTCAAATTCGACGAGAGCGGCAAGCCGTTCCATATCCAGCAGGCCGAGCAGATCCGCATCTATCGCGAGGCCTGGAAGGCGGCCGGCCACAAACGCGAGCCGCGCGTCTCGGTCAGCCGCAGCATCTTCGCGCTGGTCGACGATCGCGACCGCGCCTATTTCGGACGCGGCAATGAGAGCCGCGACCAGATCGGCTTCATCGAGGAGAACACCAAGGCGATCTTCGGGCGCAGCTACGCGGCCGAGCCGGATGTGCTGATCAAGGAATTGGCGCAGGACGAGGCAATCACTGAGGCCGATACGCTGCTGCTCACCGTTCCGAACCAGCTCGGCGTCGACTACAATGCGCATGTCATCGAGGCGATCTTGACCCATGTCGCGCCGGCTCTGGGCTGGCGCTGACGCCGGATCGAAGAAGGCAGATAGCTCCTGGGAGGTAAAACCATGCCGAAGAAAGCCCTGATTGCCTGGGGCGGCTGGGAAGGCCACACACCGGAGCGCAGCGCCAAAATCATCCGTGCGCTGCTTGAACGCAACGGGTTCGACGTCACGCTGGGCGAAGGCACGGCGATGTTCGCCGATCCGCAGCTTGCTTCCTTCGATCTCATCGTGCCGGTCATCACGATGTCGACGATCGAGAAGGCCGAACTGCAGAACCTGACGCTTGCGGTTCGCGGGGGAAGCGGGCTCGGCGGCTTTCACGGCACGATGGGCGACAGCTTCCGCAACGAGCCCGACTATCAGTTCATGACCGGCGGCCAGTGGGTCGCGCATCCCGGCGACATCATCGACTACACGGTCGCCGTCACCAGGCCGGATGACCCGATCACAAAGGGCGTCGGTGATTTCGCCTACCGGTCGGAGCAGTATTACATGCATGTCGATCCGAGCAACGAGGTGCTGGCCACGACCATTTTCACCGACGCGCATTTCCCGGGGATAGGCGGCGTCGTCATGCCGGTCGTCTGGAAGCGTCGCTATGGCGCGGGCAAGGTCTTTTACAGCGCTCTCGGACACAATGCCGACGAGTTCGCGGTCCCGGAGATGGCGCTGATCGTCGAGCGGGGTCTCATCTGGGCCGCCCGCTAGATCAGCGGAAATGAGGAAGTGACCATGACGGCATCGGTGAGAGATTTGTCCCTGCACACGCCCATCGATGGCAGGCACCGCAAGATGCTGATCGACGGCGTTTGGTGCGATGCGCTTGATGGCCGGACCTTCGAGACGCGCAACCCCGCCACGGGTGCTGCAATCGGCACCGTGCCGCTCTCCGATTCAGGCGATATCGACCTCGCCGTGGCGGCGGCCCGGCGCGCCTTCGACGGACCGTGGAGCCGGTTCAAGCCCTATGAGCGGCAGGTGCTGCTGCTCAAGATCGCCGATCTGATGGAGCGCCACTGGGAGGAGATCGCGCTTTCCGACACCACGGATATGGGCATGCCCATCGTGCGCACGCTGGCCAACAAGAACCGCGTGCTCGGCATGCTGCGCTTCTATGCCGGCATGGCGACGTCGATCCACGGCCACACGATCGGCAATTCGCTGCCGGGCGAGATCATCTCCTACACGCGCAAGGAGCCGGTCGGCGTGGTCGGTGCGATCATTCCCTGGAATGCGCCGACCGCCGCCTCGATCTGGAAGATCGGCCCGGCGCTGGCGACCGGCTGCACCATCGTGCTGAAACCTTCCGAGGAAGCGCCGCTGACGCCGCTCTTGATCGGCGCGCTGATGATGGAGGCCGGCGTGCCGCCCGGCGTCGTCAACGTCGTCACCGGCACGGGTGCGGAAGCCGGCGCGCCGCTTGCCGCCCACATGGATGTCGACAAGATCGTCTTCACGGGCTCGACGGTGACCGGCCAGAGCATTCTGCGCGCCTCGGCCGGCAACATGAAGCGTGTCTCGCTGGAGCTCGGCGGCAAGTCGCCGGTCATCGTCTGCGCCGACGCCGATCTCGAGCGTGCCGTGCCGATCGCGGCGATGTCGGTGTTCGCCAATTCCGGCCAGATCTGCATCGCCGGCTCGCGGCTGTTCGTCGAACGGCCGATCTACGAAGAATTCGTCGAGCGGGTCTCGGCCTATGCGGCCAAACTCAGGATCGGCGACGGCGCCGACCCGGAGACCGAGATCGGGCCGCTGATTTCGCCCCGCCAGCTCGAACGCGTCACCGGTTTCATCGCGGACGGCACCAGGCAGGGTGCCAGGCTGGTCACCGGCGGCAACCGCATCACCGAAGGCGCGCTGGGCGCCGGAAACTTCATCACGCCGAGCGTCTTTTCCGGCGTCACCGACGACATGCGCATTGCCCGGGAAGAAATCTTCGGCCCGGTGATTTCGGCGCTGCCATTCGACACGCTGGACGAAGTGGTGCGGCGCGGCAACGACACGCTTTATGGGCTGGGCGCCGGCGTGTTCACCCGCGACCTCGGCAAGGCGCACCAGCTGGCCAACCGCCTGCGCGCCGGCTCCGTCTGGGTCAACACCTACCACGCGATCGACCCGGCGGTGCCCTTCGGCGGCTACAAGATGAGCGGCTACGGGCGTGAAGGTGGGGCCGAGCATCTCGACGAATATCTGAACACGAAAGGCGTCTGGATAAGGGCGGATTGAGACACCGTTTGGAAACTCTACTCCTGCGGCGAATTGCGAAGATTAGCGATGCCAGCCCTCAACCTTCGCGATTGTCGACAGGCCCATGCCTTCGTCATCCTAGGGCGAAGCAGGAGCGTAGCGACGTCGCGGAGACCCTAGGATCCATGCCGCGACTATCGAGCGATGCGACGGTGCAGAAGTTTCGGATCGCTATCGTGGCATGGGCAAGGCACGTCCACGTAACGGGCGATTGGTGCAGACGACAATTCTGGGCCGTTGTACTCTTTGGTATCAGTCACGGCATGGATCCTAGGGTCTGCGCCGCGTCGCTTCGCTCCTTGCTCCGCCCTAGGATGACGAAGCCGGGGTGGCCGGCATTCACTCAATCCCGCTCGTGACAAGTTGCGGCGCTGATTGCGGCGCGCGCTACTATTGCCGGTTATGGCGGCCGCGTCTTGGTGTCTCGATCCCTGCCATACTGGAAAAGCGGTCGCTATCGAATTACCATCCGGCGAATGGCGAGGGGGATGGAATGGATCATCAGCGAACTGTATTTTTGGTCGGAGGGGGCACAGGCGAAGAAGAGGTGGCGATGTTTACACTGCATGTTGACGGCGCCGTCTGCAGCTTGACATGCGGCTACCGGGACAGGGTTATCAAGGCCGAAGAAGAAGACTTTTTCGAAGCTCTGTTTCAGATACGTCTGAGGCTGGAAGTCGACGGCTTATTGCCCTTTTGTTATGGCGCGAGCGCGAATGTTTATCCCGAAAATACGGTGATGGAGAAGAGTCGCGGATTGATAGCCTGCAAGGTGAAGATGGGACAACTTCCCCAAAAGACCGATCTGGTTGACATATTTGATGATGGCGTCGACGTGATCCCGGTTTTCGTCCGCACGCAACAGGAGTTTTGGGAAGAATGGCTGGCTTCGTTGCCCTCTTAGCGGCCGGACGACCCGATCACAAAAGGCGTCGGTGATTTCGCCTACCGGTCGGAGCAGCATTACATGCATGTCGATCCGAGCAACGAGGTGCTGGCCACGACCATTTTCACCGGCGCGCATTTCCCGGGGATCGGCGGCGTTGTCATGCCGGTGGTCTGGAAGCGGAGATATGGGGCTGGAAAGGTTTTCTACAGTTCCCTTGGGCACACTGCGGATGAGTTCGCGGTGCCGGAAATGGCGCTGATTATGGAGCGGGGTTTGGTGTGGGCGGCGCGGGGGGTAGCAGCAAGCGCCGTTTCATGAGAATCTCCGGCCGAATTCGCAGGAACATCTACGGAGATATCCAATGAATTCCAAGGAGCAAAGCTGGTCCGCATCCGAAAAGAAACTCGCACGCCATGCCTTCGATACGGCTTTTGAGGTGGCCCTCGCAAAGACGATGGCCGAATTCAAGAGCAAGGCCATTGCTGTGGCGGTTCCATCCGAGATGTGGGAGCTGGAAGACTATTTGCGTGAACGGCGACGGGAGATCGACCGGACGTTCGACTACCGCTACTCCCAGCTTCTTTATGTCTCCGCGGGTCTCATTCGGGCAGGCTATCTCGACGAAGGCCTGCTTGCCGGCCTGTCGCAGGACAAGCGGGACGCCATTCGCCGGGATATTGCTTTTGCCGAGAGCCGCTGAGTCTCAAGGGCGCAGGAAAGGCAAGATGGCGCTCTGTGGCGCCCCCCTCTGTNNAGAGGGGGGCGCGAAGGAACTCGACGGGGGGTTCTGGGTTCTTCCCGCTCTGCTCACCCAATGCCGCCAGTAACTGCATAGGCACCTGCCGTCCGCCCATCCTCCAAGCGCACTACCGCCGTGACGATCGAGCCATACGGGCCGCGCCAGACGCTGTGCAGCCGCTGGTGTTCGGCGGCCGGGACGAGCGCTCGTCCGCTGAAGCGCACACCGCTCCGCTGCACCACGGCGACCTCTCCGTTGACATGCACCTTGACGCTGGCCGTTTCGGCTACCTCGCCGGGCAGGTCGAGCGTGATGGCGATTTCCTCCTGATCGCCGGCCGGCCGTGTCTCAGCGGCAAGCGTGATGGCGAACGCAGGTACCTTGCCGTCGCCGGCCTGTCCGGGTCGCCCCAAAAACACATCATCGGGCAGTTCGGGCGTGCGCGGCGGGCGGCTGCGGCGCTGAGCGGAGCGTTCGAAATCGCCGGCCATGCGCAGCAGCCTCTCGTCGTCATAGGCCTTGCCGGCGAAGGTGAGGCCGACCGGCATGCCGATATCGGCCATGGTGCCCATCGGCACGGTGACGGTCGGGATGCCGAAATGGCGCCAGACCAGATTGCCGTTGGCGACCCAGGTGCCGTTGCGCCAGGCCAGCGCTGCGGACGCCTCGTTGATATCGGCATCGGCCGACCCGACATCGGCGGCGGTGGGCAGCACCACGGCGTCGATGCCCTGCGCGTCCAGCCAGTCCTCGAAATCGATCCGCCTCGTCGCTTCCAGCCCCTTCAGGCCGTCCTCCATTGTTGGAATTTCCAGAACCGGCGTGACGCCGGCTCGCGCTCGCTCGACATACTCGGCCAGGTCGAAGCCGCCCTCATAGCGGTCGGGCAGGGTGCCCGGCGGCTGCGGGAAGATTTTTGGGCCATCGACCGAAACGAGATCGGGCAACGCCGGGTCGGCATTGGCGCGCAAAAAATCGTCCCAGCCCCAGATGCAGAGATCCCAGAGCTCGCGCTCGGCGAAGTCCTGCGGCACCAGCCCGCGCTCGACCATGCTGCGCGCGCCGGGGCGGTCGCGCTCGTAGTTGGAAACGACGGCGAAATCGACCTCGACCACCTCGGCGCCAAGCCGCTTCAGATCGGCGGCTGCCTGCTCCCACAGGGCAAGCACCGAGGTGCGGGTTTCGATCGGCCTATCGGCGCCAGTGTCGCGGCCGATATACATTCTGGGCACGCCGAGCCGCATACCTCTCAGCGACCCCGCCAGTGTGAGGTCGGTATAGCGTGGCGGCCGCACGTCGGCGCTTTTCGGCAGCCTGACCCAGGGCTGCGCGCGCCAGAAATCGCCTCGCGTCTCAGGGTCGTCGGCGACGATCACGTCGAGCAGTTCGAGCATGTCGGGGACGCTGCGCGTGTGCGGCACCACGACATCCATGGTCGGCACCAGCGGCCAGTTGCCGCGCACCGAAATGACGCCGCGCGACGGCGTGTAGGCGACCAGCGCATTGTTGGTGGCCGGCGCGCGGCCGGACGACCAGGTTTCCTCGCCAAGCCCGAAGGCGCAGAAGCTGGCCGCCGTCGCCGTGCCCGACCCGTTCGACGAGCCCGACGCGAAGGCGGCGGTCAGGTAGTCTGCATTGTAGGGGCTTTCGGCGCGGCCATAGACGCCGCGCTGCATGCCGCCATTGGCCATTGGCGGCATGTTGGTCAGCCCGATCAGCACCGCACCGCCAGCGCGCAAGCGCGCGATGGTGAAAGCGTCCTCATTGGCTATGAGATGCTCGAAGGCTGGCGAGCCGGCGGCCACCGTCAGGCCTGATACTTTGTAGCTGTCCTTGGCGGTGTAGGGGATGCCGTCGAGCGGCCCGAGCACAGCACCGTTGCGGCGGCGCCTGTCGGAAGCGGCCGCCTCCTCGAACATCGCTGGATTGAGCACCGGCACGGCGTTGAGGGCGATGCCGTGCCGGTCGAAATGCGCGATGCGCCTGAGATACGCCCCGACCAGCTCGACACTGGTGACGGTGCCGTCATCGAGCGCGCGGCGCAGCTGGTCGATCGTCGCTTCGACGAGATGAAGGCTGGCATCGGTCATTGCTGCTCCCAGGCTGTCGTTTCCATCCCATGGATGGGCGAGGTGGCCTGCTTCGGCAAGAGCCTATCGCGGTCTTCGCTGGAACTTTTGTCGGGCTGGCGATTTTGGATGTATGGTGTGATACCGAAATGGCCAGGAGGGTGTTGCCGATGACCACGAAATGCGTTGCGATCCTAGCTCTCGCCTTGGCAATGGGCTCAAGCCTGTACGCCCCGGCGTTCGCTGGCGATCGGCATCATGATCGCCGGGTGCAATCCGAACGCTACGTTCCCGCCGATGACGATCTCATCAACTTCCTGTTTGGCGGCCCGCGCTACTACGATCAGCAGCTGTTCACGACGGCTGCCGGCGCCTGCTCATACAATCGCGTCGGACCCGACGCCAATGCGTTGAACAAGATCAACGATCATCACTGCGGGAAGTAGGGCAGTAGGCCGCGCCTCAGCGCCGGCCGCTCTCCTTCATGCGCTCGATGATGTCGGCCATCAGCGCCAGGTCGCGGCGTGAATCGGCGAGGTCGGTCAGCGGCTTCGTGCCTTCGGTGATGTGGCGGTGGAAAATCTCGAGTTCATTCGAGAAAGCGTCGCCATAAAGGGGGCCGAAGGTTTTCGTCACCGGGCCGAGCGGGCCGGCGTCGGTGACCTCCAGCCGCGTCGGCAGGCTGCGGATGTAGGGCGTGTCGTAGATGATGCGCACGCGCCTGGCGTTGGAACGCACCTCGATCATGGCGTCGAACAGGCCGAGATCGTCGACGACAGCGTCATACAGGCAAGCGAAATGTCCGTAGTCGAAAGTGACTGATGTGTTGGCGCCGCCATTGGTGCGGTGCGCGGCCAGCACGCGGGTCGGCTCGCCGATCAGCCCACGCATTGCCGAAATGTGGTGCGAGGAGAGGGCGGTCAGTCCTCGATAGGCGCGCACCAGGTCGGCCGGCGCATCGGCGCCAACCACCTCGCGGATCAGCGCGTCGCGTTCCTTGGCGCCACGCGCCAGCAGGGCAGGGTCTATGTCTTGGGGATAAAGGACGTTCTGGCTCTTCTTGAGGAAATGCCGGCCTTCCGAGATCAGGTCGAAGATGCGGACATGGGTGATGTCGGCGAAGGCCGGCAGCTCGTCCCTCGCCGCCAGATAGGCCGGCGCATAGCGGCGCATGTAGCCGACAAACAGGGTCTTGTCGTAGCCCGGCATCAGCGCCAGCAGATCATCTATCTCGCGCACCGTCAGGCAGGCGGGCTTTTCCAGCAGGATGTGCTTGTTGGCGGCAATCGCCGCGCGCACGAAGCGGCTGTGGGTGTCGTCGGACGACAGCACGAACACCACGTCGATGTCGGGCGAATTGATCAGCGCTTCGGCCGTCTCGAAGGCTTTTGCCGTCGGATGTTGCGAGGTGCACAGCGCCACCAGGCTCGGCGACACATCGTACACGCCCGCGACCACCCAGCGGTCGCGCTGGTCGCTCAGCACCGGCAGATGGATCGATTGTGCGACCTCTCCAAGACCGACAAGCCCGACACGAATTGGTGCCACTCGCAAACTCCCTTTGATTTCAAGTCTCGGGCTGGCCAGGACGGCCAGCTGTTGATTGACCGATCAGGCCGCGCCGGTGACCAGCGCGACGAGTTCGTTGCCTGATGTTTCCGAGGCGCGCACGGTCGCCGCCATTTTTCCCGCCCGCATCACCCAGATCTGGTCCGACAGGCGGCGGACCTGATCGAAATTGTGGCTGACCAGGATGACGCTGACGGACTGCTCACGCAGGCGCCGGATCAGCGCCTCGACATTGGCCGTCTCCTGTACGCCGAGCGCTGCCGTCGGTTCGTCCATGACCACCAGCTTGGCGCCGGAGCCGACGGCGCGGCAGATCGAGATCGCCTGCCGCTGGCCGCCCGATAGGCGCCGCACACGCTGGTTGATCGACGGCACGTTGATCGACAGCCGCGACAGCATGGAACGGGCCTCGCGCTTCATCGCCTTGCGGTCGAGGAAAGCGAAGGGGCCGATGCGGCGCACGATCTCGCGGTTGAGGAACAGGTTCTGGGCGACGGTCAGTTCATCGATCAGCGCCAGGTTCTGGTGCACGGTCTCGATGCCGGCCTTGCGCGCCTCATCGGGGTTGGCGAAGGGTCGCGCCCTTCCGTCGAAGAACAGATTGCCGGCGTCGGGCTGATGCACGCCGACCAGGCTGCGGATCAGCGTCGACTTGCCGGCGCCATTGTCGCCGATGACGGCGGTGACCTCGCCGCGGCGGGCCTGGAAGGCGACGTCGGTGAAGGCGCGGATGCCGCCGAAATGCTTGCTCAGCCCTTCGCAGGCGATGATCGCCTCAGTGGCGGGGATGTGATGGGGAGCGCTCATTTCTGATACCGCATGATCAGCGCCGCCAGCACCACGATGGCGCCCACGGCGAGCGGTTGGTAGAAGGCCGATACGTTGAGCAAGGTCAGGCCGTTGACCAGTGCTGTGAGCATCAGCGCGCCGATGGCCGGTCCCAGAATGCTGGCGCGGCCGCCGAACAGGCTGACGCCGCCCAGCACCACCGCCGCCACCGAATTGAGCAGCAGGCTGGTGTTGATCTGCGGTTCGGCCGAGCCGATGCGGGCGACCAGAAGGATGGCCGCGATGCCGGCGCAGAGGCCGGAGATCGTGTAGGCGGCGATCTTGACCCGGTCGGTGCGGATGCCGAGCGCGCCGGCACTCTCGGTCTGGCCGCCGGTCGCTAGCAGATGCACGCCGAAGCGTGTGTGGTAGAGCGCGATGTGCGCCACGATGACGGCCGCGATCGCCACCCACACGGGATAACCGAACGGCCCGAACGAGCCGGAGGCGAGCCTGAGCAGGAAGGTCGAGCCGACCATGGTCGGTTCGCCGCCCGACAATATGAGGCCAAGCCCGGTGATGCCCGACAGCGTGCCGAGCGTCACCACGAAGTCGGGGATTTTCCCGGCCGTGATGATCAGGCCGTTGAGGAAGCCGACGGCGCTGGTGGCAAGAACCGCGAGCACGCAGGCGATGACGATGCCGTAGCCGGCGGCGTTGACGAGGCCCAGGATGATGGCGCCGAGCATGACGGCTGCCGCCAGTGACAGGTCGATGCCCGAGGTGGCGATGACGAAGGTCTGGCCGATCGACAGCACGACCAGGATCGCGGCCGCCAGCAGCAGCGCCTGCAGGTTGGCGACGCTGAGAAAGACCGGCTGGGCGATGCCGAAGACGATGACAAGGCCGACCAGGCCGACGACGGATGCCCAGTCGGCCCAGAAGGAGGGATCGAGGAGGAGAGCCGCCAGGGAGGGACGGCTCTCCTCCGCACCCGCCGAATGGGCGGCGGGCGCGTTGTCTGCAGGTGTGCTCACTTCAGCATCTCGCGGAAGGGATCGGGATAGTCGCCGCCGGGGCGCGGAAAGTTCTTCAGCGAGGTTTCGGCATTGTCCTTGTTGATCAACAGCACCGGCGCTGGCACGTTGGCGGGCAGTTCCTTGCCCTTGGCGGCGATAGCACAGGCTTCGACGCCCATGGCGCCGACGACATAAGGGTATTGCGCGACGGTGGCGGTGAGTTCGCCTGATGCGATCGATTTCAGCGCGTCGACGATGCCGTCGAGGCCGATCACCTTGACGTCCTTGCCAGAGGTCTGCACGGCGCGCTCGACGCCGAGCGCCATGATGTCGTTGGCGGCGAAGAAGCCGGCGAGATCCGGATGGGCGGCGAGGATGTCAGTGGCGGCGGTCAGCGCCTTTTCGCGGTCCCAGTCGGCGCTCACCATCACCACGACTTCGAGCTTGCCTTCGACGGCCTGCTTGAAGCCCTTGATGCGGGCGTTGGAGCCGACATCGCCGACGATGCCGGCGACCAGCGCGACCTTGGAACCCTTCGGCACCAGCTTCAGCATCTCTTCGCCGGCCAGCGCGCCGGCGGCGACATTGTCGGTGCCGATATAGGTCGAGACGGCAAAGCCGGCGGCCTTGGCCTGCTCGGGGTCGATGGTCGAGTCGATGTTGACGATCGGCTTCTTCTTCTGGGCGACCGGCACCAGCGCCTGGACGAGGTTGGAGACGCTGATCGGGTTGACCAGATAGCAATCGAAATCCTGCATGGCCATGGCGGTCAGGCGGTCGGCCTGGCCGGTGGCGTCACCCATATTGGCGGCGGCCTGGACGCTGACATTGACGCCGTTCGCCTTGGCCTGCTCCTCGATGCCCTTCTGCATGGTCTGGAAGAACGGGTTGTCGAGGCCTTTGACGATGGCCGCGACTTTCGCCGCATCCTCGGCGTGGGCGGGCACCGAGACGATGGTTGCAAGCATGCCTGCGCCAAGCAGGCTCGTGCCGAGTTTCAGGCAATTGAACACGCGCATGGTTTTTCCTCCTCCTGATTGTTTTATGTGCTGCATCAATGTCGCTGTCCGGCGACTGCAATGTCCGATGGTACGCAAGCGACCCCGGCGCCTGGCGCGACGATCCGCCAACAGGTGGCTGCCCGCCCTGTGGTGTGCGGGTCGCAGCCCCGGTTCGGGCGCTTTTCGATGTCAGGCATTGCTCCTCCCAGAGCGCCGGCCGATGCCTCGCCGGCGTTTCCGCATGTTTTAGAAAAAATTGACACGCGTCAAGATTTAAAATGGTGCGCAGTGATTTTGACTGTGGGCCCCTACCGGCATGACTGACGTGTCGACTTGCGCTACAACCAAGACGCGAAAAAAATGCTGTCCGGAGGGAACCTCTTGGGGGGCATCGGCGTTGGTCGCTACTTTTGTGCAAGGGGAGGTTTGGGGATGGAGCGTTTCGAAATCCTGGAAGAGCCAACAGGCACATTCTCGATTTTCGACACATTCACGGAATTG
Organism: Mesorhizobium norvegicum; assembly: GCF_004919685.1. GTDB lineage: Bacteria > Pseudomonadota > Alphaproteobacteria > Rhizobiales > Rhizobiaceae > Mesorhizobium > Mesorhizobium norvegicum. The sequence goes on from NZ_SMYZ01000020.1 coordinate 32,186, forward strand.
CCGGCAACGGTCGAAGGCGGGGTGTGCATCGGGCTTTACCGGCACGAAGTGCCGCTGGCGCTGCTTGCAGCGATTGAAGCGGTTCAGCCTGGCAATTTTTCGCTGCTGCCATCCTTGTCGGCGTTGAACGACTGGCGGACCGATGAAGGCGATCGGTCGCTTTCAGACGACCTGCTGGCGTGAGCAAAGCCAGCCGACATCGCATCAAAAATCATACCGTAAGGGAAATCACGCTCTGTCGTCGAAAGCGGCGGTGAGGCATGGGAAGCAAGGGGAGGTTGTAGGGCGTTGGGAGGTGAAACAATGTCTGATCAGGACGACCTGATCCGAGCCGCCATCGGACGGCTGCTCGCCGAGAAGACAGGCGCCGCCGTCATATCGATGAGAGAGAGCATCACCGAGCTTCTGGCGCTGACCGGTGCCGCGCTGGATGAAAGACTGCAGGATCTTCTGCTCGAAATGGCCGAAGTCCGCGGCATGATGGTCGCTCTCGATATTTAGGACCGTTATCGATCTGGCAGGCAGAGCCGATGCCGTGTCGGGTCGGATTCGGTCTTCACCTCGACTGGATGCTGATGACGACGGTCGTGGGAGGGCACGCTCGGCCCGATCCTTGACGCGTTGGAAGGACGCGGTGTTCGACTTCGCGCGGATCGTGGTGCCCGACCATCACCCGGTGATTTCGGGCCTGACGATTGTTTTGGCGATGCTGGCTCAATGTCAGAAATGCGCCACGAGCGGACCTCTACTGGTCCGAAAACCTCACGCTCACGCCGCGCTGCCGAAAATAAGCCTGCATCAACTTGCGGCCCGAGCGGTTGTTCTGCGCCAACTTGGTCGGATCGAACACCGCCTGTTTTATCCCCTCTCGTGTCAGCGCCGCCTTAAGCGTCGCGATATGTGCGTCGATGTCGGCATTGTCCGCTCGGAGCGAAGCATAGATACTTTCGGTCGCCTCAGCCACGGTCAGTTCGCTCACAGGTGTCGTCCTTTGGTTGGTTGGGCGGCGGCTTAGCACAGATTCGCGGCTCCGCCGATACCGATGAGACCCTCAGTGCACAGCGCACGGGTTTTGGTAAACGACAACAGTGTCGCTTCGAACTTGCAAAGGTAGACGCCAACCAATTCGCGATCGTCGTAAGCGGCGGCGAAGCCCGATGCATTCGCCATCTCGTGTCACGGACCGCCGCCATCTAAGTATCTCGCTGCAACCTGACTCTTTTCCCTCTCCTCAAACGTCTTAGCTACAGTGAAGCAACGGAGCAGGGCCAATGAGCCTTAGGGACAAGAAGATCGTGGTCACCGGGGGCAGCCGTGGGCTTGGCCTCGGATTGGTCGAAGCGCTGGTCGAGCATGGCGCTAACGTGACGGTCGTCGCGCGTGGCGCCAAGGCGCTGGAGGCGGTCGGTGCGCGGCTCGGGGTCGCCACGATCTCAGCCGACGTCACGGACGAGGACGCGGCCTATCGCATTCTTGGCGAGGTTCGCCCTGACATAGTGGTGCTGAACGCTGGTGCTACGCCTCGGATGGGGCGGTTGGATCAGTTGAAGTGGGAGGATTTCTCCGTCGCCTGGGAGACCGACGTGAAGGCCGGGCTCTACTGGCTGCAGGCGGCGCTGAACCTGCCGCTCAAGCCCGGCAGCCGGGTGCTGGTGGGATCGAGTGGTGCTGCCGTCACCGGATCGCAGATGTCGGGTGGCTATGGCGGCTCCAAGCGCATGCTGTGGTTCATGGCCAAATACGCCAATGGCGTCTCACAGGAGAAGAACCTCGGCATCCGCTTCCAGGCGATCGTGCCGCGGCAGATGATCCTCGGCACCGGAACCGGCGATGCCGCGGCCAACGCCTATGCAGGCTCGATGGGGATCACGCCGGAACAATTCGTCACCCGCTTCGGCGCGCCGATGCCGCCCCGGGCGTTCGGCGACAGGGTGGTTTCGGTGCTGGAAGACCCGCAATATGCCGAGGGCGTCGTCTTCGGCCTCAATGGCGACGCGGGCGTAACCGTGATGGAGGGCGCAGCGGCTTGAGCGGACGAGAACCAGCCGTGGACCGCGACCGACAGGAAGGGCTGCTTGCCCTTGCCGCCGCGCTGCGGCCGGAACTGCACCGCTATTGCGCGCGTCTGATGGGATCGGTCATCGACGGCGAGGATGTCGTGCAGGACACGTTTGCCCGGGCTTTCGTTGCGCTGGACGAGCTAGGCGAGGTGCCGCAGCTCAGACCATGGCTGTTCCGGATCGCCCACAATCGCGCGCTGGACCTGCTGCGCAGCCGTGCGATCCGCGTCGCGGAGCCGATCGAGGCGGCGCTTGAGATTGTCGACGACACCAAAGCCGACCCGGTGGAGACGCTGATGCGCAGGCAAGCCGTACAGACCGCCGTGTCGCGCTTCGCGGAGCTTCCGGTCCTCCAGCGCAGCGTCATCATCCTCAGGGATGTGCTCGACGAGCCATTGGCCGAGATCGCCACCCTGCTGGACATCACGGTCGATGCGGTGAAGGGGCATCTGGCGCGCGGCCGCGCTCGGCTTCGGGAGATCAATGCCCAGGCCAGCCCGCTTGCCGATGCACGGATCGCATCCGCCGCCGTGGTCCGTTATGCGACCCTGTTCAACCAGCGCGACTGGGACGGCTTGCGCGCGCTGCTTGCCGACGACGTCAGGCTTCATCAGTCCTTGCACCCGCCGCGCTCGGGCGCCGCCGACGTCGGCATGTTCTTCACGATCTACGCCAGGAGCGATCGCGTATGGCTGACGCCGGCATGGCTCGAGGGCCGCGAGGTGATCGCGGTGTTCGAACATCAGGCCGACCCGAAGCCGCATCATTTCATGCGGCTGGAGTGGCGGGACGGGCGGATCAGCTTCATCCGCGACTATCGCTATGTCAGCTATGTCGCCGAGAATGCGGAACTGGTGCTGGCCAGGGACGCCGGATCTTTCGGTCGCGGCACCGGGCGATGAAGAGTGGCGACCTTGGGCTGATGCGAAGCTTTGGGGCAGGGGGGCTTAAGGATGTCCTTTTCCTGCCCAATGCGACGGATGGCGCGCCGCGCTAACGCTGCTCGATCAGCGTCCGCGCCGCATCTTTCCCCGCCGCGAGGATACGATCCGACAATTCCGTCCCTTCGACGGCGCGAGCCAATTGGAGCGCGCCGATGAGCGTCGCAAAGACAGCCAGTGCCACGCCTTCCGGATCCTTGGCCTGCGGAAGTGCGGCAGACAATTGGTGCGCCAGAGCCAGCAAGCGGTCGGTATAGACTTTACGCGTTTCAGGCGGCTGACGCGCGAGTTCCGGCAGCAGCGCGGCGGACGCGCAGCCTGTTCCCGGATTATCCCGGTGCTCGGCAGACAGATACGCTTCTATGGCCATCTCCGGGCCACCCGAGGCCAATGCTTCCGCCAGCTGCTGCGCCTGAAGCTCCATGGCCGCCGCCACGCTTTCGCGGACAAGCTCGGCCTTGGATTGAAAGTGCGGATAGAAGGCTCCGTTCGTCAGCCCGGCGTCGCTCATGATGGTTGCCAGTCCGGACGCAGCTATGCCGTCACCGCGAAAACGGTCGGCGGCGACTTCCATGATCCGGCCGCGCGACGCGTCCTTCCGGCCCTTTTCGTAGCGCATGGCTGCTATTCCCTTTTGTTATTGCATTATGGTCGTAATTTGATATTATGAGTGTAATTCAACGGGCGCAAAAAAGCTAGCCCTCATGATTTTGGAGCACGAAATGAATGCGAATTCCGGAAAAACCGCCGTTGTGACCGGAGCCTCCTCCGGTATTGGCCGCGCCAGCGCCGAGGCACTGGTGCGGGCGGGGTTCACTGTCTTCGGAACGAGCCGCCGCAAGGCCGGCAACGACCCGGACGGGGTGACCATGCTGGTTTGCGACGTGACCGACAGTGAGGCCGTCGCCGCACTCGTTTCAACAGTGCTCTCGCAGACCGGCCGGATCGACCTCTTGGTCAACAATGCCGGCGTCGGCCTGCTTGGAGGCGCCGAGGAATTCTCGATCGCGAAGGTGCAGGCCCTGTTCGACGTCAATCTCTTCGGTGTCATCCGCATGACCAATGCGGTGTTGCCGTCGATGCGTCGGCGCGGCGAAGGGCGCATCGTCAACATCGGCTCGGTGCTCGGCCTCGTACCTGCACCGTATTCGGCGCATTATTCGGCAGTCAAGCACGCGCTCGAGGGCTATTCGGAATCGCTCGACCACGAGGTTCGTGCGTTCAATATCCGCGTCTCGGTTATCGAGCCGGCATTCGTTCGCACCGTCTTCGACCAGAACGGAATCCAGCCGGATTCGCTGTTGAAGGAATACGATCAGGCCCGAGCCGGGCTCGAAGCGCTGCTTCGCGATGTGATGCCTGTAGCCGACCGGCCGGAAGTGGTGGCGCAGGTGGTCGTCAAGGCAGCGACCGATGCCCGACCGCGACGGCGTTACACCGCAGGCAAGGCAGCGCGCCAGGTCAGTCTGCTGCGCCGCTTTGCCCCCGCGGCGATATTCGACAAGAGCTTGCGCAAGCAGTTCCGCCTGCCGGTCTGAACAACAGCGAGGCAGAGGATTTCACGCACATGCGACACGCCAAAATCACTTTCAGAAAGTCACTGCCATGAAGGCATTCGTTGTCGACAAGTATAGCAAGAAGGGCACTCTGCGGCTGGCCGAGATGCCGGAGCTCGGGGACAACGATGTCCTGGTCGAGGTCCATGCCGCAGGGGTGAACCTCCTCGATTCCAAGATCAGAACAGGAGAGTTCAAGCTCATCCTGCCCTATCGCCGGCCCTTCATCCTGGGCCACGACGTGGCCGGGAGGGTTGTGCGCGTGGGATCGAAAGTCCGCAAGTTCAAACCCGGCGATGATGTCTATGCACGGCCGCGCGATGGCCGGATCGGGACGTTCGCCGAGTTCATCGCCATGGATGAAGCCGACGTGGCCTTGAAGCCTGCGAATCTCAGCATGGAAGAGGCGGCCTCGATCCCCCTGGTCGGTCTGACAGCTTGGCAGGCGCTCATCGAAAGGGCGAGCCTGAAGAAGGGACAGAAGGTCTTCATCCAGGCCGGTTCCGGCGGCGTGGGGACATTCGCCATCCAGCTGGCAAAGCATCTCGGCGCGACCGTTGCGACCACCGCCAGCGCGGCGAGTGCCGGTCTGGTCAAGGGGCTCGGCGCCGATGTCGTCGTCGACTACAGGAAAGACGACTTCGAGAAAGTCCTGTCGGGCTACGACGTGGTCTTGAACAGCCAGGACGCCAAGACGCTTGAAAAATCCCTGAATGTGCTGAAACCGGGCGGCAAGCTCATTTCCATCTCCGGTCCACCAGATCCCGAATTTGCCAAGAAGCAGGGACTGAACGTGGCGCTGAGGCTGGTGCTGCGCTTCCTGAGCCGCGCTATTCGGACCAAGGCTAAGCGCCGTGGCGTGAAATTCTCGTTCCTTTTCATGTGGGCGCAAGGCGGTCAGCTGGGCAAGATCACGTCCCTTATCGAATCCGGAGCGATCCGCCCGGTTGTCGACCGGGTCTTTCCCTTCGAAGCGACCAATGAGGCGCTGGCCTACGTCGAAACAGGACGCGCCAAGGGCAAGGTGGTCATCAAGGTCAAATAGCATCCCTGTTCGATGTCGGGCCGGTGTTCGACCTTATTGGATGCTGCGCTGATGATGACGATGGTCAGCGGCACCGGCACGCTGCTTGGCCGCCTTAGGCATATGCCCTGGCGACGCGGCCCGAGGCAATTGCCGATTGCCGTTAACCTGGCCAGCGCTTGCTCGACTGTCTGCGCGGAGGCATCCGGGCGCTCGATGTTCTCACCATATGCTGCCCAAGCGTCGCGAGCCCCGCGGCATGATAGACCTCGCCGTTTCTCGCAGTAGGTCGAAGATCGCGATCGTCGTGGATCAATTCGTCCTGGTGGGATCGATCGTCGTCAGGCGTGCTTTGGCCTCGATGAGGCGCCTTTGCGCGATCCTTATCCGTCCGCACAACGCGAGATTAAGGGCGACGCCACCTTCCTCATCTAGCAAGTCATTCGCGCGCTTAAGAGAGTTCTCAGCTCTTCTTATGCGCAGTCTGGCATTGGCGGTTTCGATGCTATGAATTTCAATCATTTGTCCAGAGTCCTTTTGGAGTTCCGGTCCCTTCATTGAGTAAACCGCCGCTGATCGGATTGGTTCCGGCGATGGCGGGCACCGCCGTGGCAGGTGGCGCGATCCAATCGCGCCTACAAAGCTGTCGCTGCGATTGTGACGATGCCTGCCAGGCTTTGACCGGATGACCTCCGGCTCGCGGCCTACCAATGGTGGCGATCCGCCCGCTATTTCGTTGTGGTGTTGAATTCACGGTTTGCCGCATAGTCGATAGTGAAGGTACCCATGGGAGCGCGAACGCCCTGCTTCACATTGAATATCGTGACCGTCGTAGTGAGGCCCCTTTCATCGGTAAGGCTCCATCTGCGTAGATCGAGCGATTTCCTGTCAAACACAATAGTGATGTTCGAATTGCCGAAGGCTGACTTGTCAGCCAGCTTAATGATAATTTGAGCGCCGTCGTCTCTGATGCTTTTGAGGCGACGGCCAGAGAAGTCGACCTTGTTGTCGAGCAGCAGCTTAAGCGGCGTCTTCGAAAGCGCATAAAGCCGCGATGTCTTAAGCTTCTTATTGTAAACCACCAAGGATTTGCCATCTGCAATTACGCTGACCCCTGATTGGCCTGCATAGTTGAACCGAATCTTGCCCGGGCGTTGGAGAAAAAACCTGCCGCTGATCTTTTCCGCTTTTGGGCCCGACTGGACGAAGTCCCCGGACATGGACTTTACCGATGAGAAGTGATCGGCAATCGTCTTCGCTTCTACAGGCGCGGCCGAGATCGCGGTCGTAAGTCCAACATTTATCGCGGCAGCGCTGACAACGGCGAACCAGAAACCCAGCAGTTTTTTGATCTTACATGCCATTCACTTATCCTACCCCGAGCAGGCGCGTGATCGAAAGGCGCGCCTTGAGATCAGTAGCCGTCCGGGCACCGTGCAACGTAAACTCGGCCATGCCGATCGCGATATCTGCACTGGCCGGCTTCGCTGGCGTGCCCGATGACCGCCCCGGCTATCGCTCCGACCGCACCGCCAACAACCGCCCCTTGCACAGGGTCTCCGGCCACCGCGGCGCCTATGGCTGCGCCACCCAAGCCGCCGACGGCAGCGCCTTGTTCGGTGCGGGAGCATGCCGCGAGCGGAATGAGTAGGCTCAAAATGAGCAGCGTCTTCTTCATTGGTTCTCTCCAGAGGCCATTGTTAGCCGAAGCTTAAATGCACCACTGAGTTTTTCGATCCATCGACCCCTGCCTGTCGAGCGTCAGCCGCGACGCGCCGCATCGATCGCCGCGACGTCGATCTTCTTCATCTCCATCATCGCATCAAAGGCGCGCTTGGCTTCGTCGCCGCCTGCCGCCATCGCCTCGGTCAGCGTGCGTGGCGTGATTTGCCAGGACACGCCCCATTTGTCCTTGCACCAGCCGCAGGCGCTCTCCTGGCCGCCATTGCCGACAATGGCATTCCAGTAGCGATCGGCTTCCTGCTGATCGTCGGTGGCGATCTGGAACGAGAAGGCTTCGCTTTGCTTGAACGCGGAGCCGCCGTTCAGTCCGATGCAAGGAACGCCGGCAACGGTGAATTCGACCGTCAACACGTCGCCCTTCTTGCCGGACGGAAAATCGCTCGGCGCACGGTGAACGGCGCCCACTTTGGTGTCGGGAAAGGTCTCTGCGTAGAAGCGAGCCGCGGCCTCGGCGTCCTTGTCGAACCAGAGGCAAATCGTGTTCTTTGGCGTCTTTTGCATTGCGTGTTCCTTTCGATCCGAGGCCGGATTTCTGTCCTTGCGTCCCACCCACGCTCTTGCGACATAGGTCGCCAACCGACTTTCTCCACCTTGGCGGAAGCAGGCCGGCAAGCGCGGCTGACCGCTTCGCATCAGAGCGCTCGGTGGAATGCCGTTTCTGCGTCAGAGTGATCCGGCGGACGTCAGCCCAGCAAATTACGCGCCGTGCGCATGAATATCTTCGAGCCGATCGGGATCAGGTCGTCGGGAAAATCATAGTCGGGATTGTGCAACGCAGGGTGCCGCTCGCCTGCACCGAGGAAGAACATCGCCGAGGAAGCGCTGTGGCCGAACAGGCCGAAATCCTCCGAGGCGCGCATCGGCAGGGCTTCTTCGCCATGCACGACGCCCTCTTCGTTGAGTGCGCGTTGCAGATGCTCCACCGCGTCGGGCGCGTTGACGCTGGCGACGAAGATTTCGTGATAGTCCCAGTGGGTGGAAAGACCATGCTGGCCAGCGATCTTCGTGACCAGCGCTTCAGCGGCGGTGCACAGGTTTGCCATGCGCTCGTCGCGGCGGGTCCGCAGCGTCGCCCAAACCTGCGCATGAGCAGGCGCGATGCCGAAGACGGCTTCGCCCATCGCGGCATGGGTGACGGTCACCATGGAAAAATTGTCGTCGGCGAATGTCCCGCTGCCAAGCGCGGGCAGTGCCGGCATCAGCTGGCTGATCGCCAGCATCGGCGAGGTGCCGGTCTCGGGCATGGATGAATGGGCGGTCTTGCCCTCCAGCACGATGCGCATGCCGCGCGAGGCACAGTTGACCACGCCGGTTTTGACCCGCACTTCGCCCAACGGCACGCCGGGCAGATTGTGCAACGAGAAAGCGAAATCCGGCGCGATCTCGGCGAAGCGAGGATCGGCGACGACGCCGGCCGCGCCATTGCCGGTTTCCTCCGCCGGCTGGAACATCAGCACGACGCGGCCGCTTGCAGGCCTCTTGCGCCCTAACTGGCGGCCAAGGGATGCCAGGATCGCGGTGTGTCCGTCATGGCCACACATATGCGACTTGCCGGGCACGCGCGACGAATGCGGTACGCCTGAAAGTTCTTCGATCGGCAAGGCATCGAGTTCCGAACGGAACAGCACCGTCGGCCCCGACTTTCCGCTCTCGTATATCGCCGCCACGCCGTGCCCGCCCAATCCGGTGAGCACCTTGTCCGGTCCCGTATCGGCGAGGAAGTCGACGACCTCTTTTGCCGTCTTCTCCTCTTCATTCGAGATTTCCGGATTCTGATGCAACTGGCGCCGCCACGCGGTCAACTCGACAATGTCTCGGTTGGTCAGGGTCACGCTTTTTGGCCTCCGTCTCCTCGGTTCATCGTTTCTAGCGAACCGTCTTATCTCACGCGATTGGGGCACAGGGCTTTGAACTGATCCAGCGTATAATCGTATCCGGAAGCGCCCGAGCCATCCAGCACCACGTTGTCGTCGGTGGCGGTGATCAAATAGTCTGTCGCTGCACCTGGCTCACGATTGCGACCCTGGAACAGCATGTTCGCACCGTAGAAGGTGGTGAATTTGCCGGTCTTGCAGTTCGCGGTGATTTCCAGATGCAAGGGCGTCTGCAATTCCTTGGCAATGCACGCCTCTGTCACCTTGCCGACATAGTCGCGGCAGAAGGCGATCGCATTCTGCCGCGTGTGTTTGGCCACTATCCTGGCATGGGAGGACCCGATGCTGGATGTCTTGACGATGGTGACCTCCATGCCCGCCCTGCCGCCGTAATAGAGGGTCTTGGCCTCAGCCGACGTGACCAGCATCAAAACGGACAGCACGAGCGGCAAACGTCGCATGAACACCTCCCATTGCGTGGAAAGGATTCCCGCGCACCGTCGTCCGGTCAAGACCTGATGCACCACCGCCGCTGACGCTGCCGATCACTCCCAACCATTGGGCCGACCCGCCGCGCACCCGCCTATTGATTGATCTCGGGTTCGACGAGCTTTGCCAGGTTTCTGAGCGACTCCTGCCAGCCGAGATAGCAGGCCTCGACCGGAATGACGTCCGGAATGCCGGCCTGGGTGATGTCAATTTCGGTGCCGACCGACACTTTTTTCAAGATCACGGTCACTCGGATCTCGCCGGGCAGATTGGGATCGTCGAACCTGTCGGTATAGAGCAGGCGCTCGGCCGGAACGAGTTCGAGATACTCGCCGCCGAAGGAATGGCCGTCGCCGGTGGTGAAATTGCGGAAGGACATCTTGAACGTGCCGCCGACCTTTGCCTCGAGGTGATGGACCGTGCAGGTGAAGCCGTTCGGCGGAAGCCACTTGGCCAGTGCGTCCGCTTCAACGAAGGCGCGATAGACCTTCTCCGGGCTGGTCGTCAGAACGCGATGCAAACGTACGGTGCCGGGCATATCCTGTATCCTTTCATGATTGCCATTCGGTACCCCAAGGACGAACGAGGTTTGGCCGATCCGACAAAAGCCTCGGTTTTTTTAAAGGCCGGCAGCCTGTCCGGCCGGCGCATAGATTGTACTCCACTTGAGGGGCGCAGGGTCAAACAGTGGATCCAAGGCCGGTTTGCCCCCTCAACACACCACCGGCTGAGCCTCTCCCTCGGGACGCCTCGCCGTCGGCGACGCTCACATGGTGGGCGGCAGCGTGCATTTGTTCCTCCTCCAAAACAGCCTTCCCGTCTTGTCGCGGGATTGTGGCGCGGGGACATGCCCCGATGCAACGTTCAGGAACTTAATATGATAATTATCTCTGCCGCAACGGGACAGACGCATGCCATTGTTCGCCGGTGAGGTGGGCAGAGATCTTGCGGCCGGCCTCGCACGCGGCCTGTCCCTGGCTGTCGGCGATGGCGTCGTCGATGCGCGATACCGGTGATGCCACGGCCAGCGTGCCGAGGGGGAACCCATCGGAGCCAAGGATGGGTGCGGCGACCGAGTGCACGCCTTCCTCATAGCCCTGGGCGCTGCGCGAATAGCCACGCTCCGCCGCCAGCCGCACGGCCTCCATCACCTTGTCACGGCTGGTCATGGTGTGCGGGGTGAAGGCGGTCAGCGGCTTGCCGAAACAGGCCTCGACCGTCTCCGGGCGCGAGAAGGCGAGGAAGGCGATGCCGGAAGCCGTGCCGTGCAGCGGCAGGATCTGGCCGACATCGACGCTGACGCGGTTGGCTTTGGCCGACAGCTCGACATGCACGGTGAGCAGCGCGCCGGCACTGAACTCCGACAGATGCACGGTCTCGCCGGTCTCCAGCGCCAGTTCCCGCACGAAGGGTGCTGCGACGCGTACAAAAGGCAGATGCGCGTCGCGCATGCGGGCCAGCCGCGACAGGCCGGCGCCGAGACGGTAGCGGCGGCTGAGCGGTTCCTGCTCGATCAGCCGGCGCTCGGCCAGCGCCACCAGCAGGCGCCGCGCCGTGGCCTTGTCGAGGCCCGACTTGCGGGCAATGTCGGAGAGGCCGATTTCCGGCTCCTTCAGCGTGAAATGTTCCAGCAGCGAAATCGCCTTGCCGACCGTGCTCATTCCAGGGTTCTCCAATTTACTTAGCGTGTTAATTAGTAGATAGTTAGCGTGTGAATTAACTTGACAGCGGCGTCAGCGCCTTGCAGTCTGGCTATAACATACAAAACATCGGTTCATATTATGAACCGAGATGGGAACAAAAAACGAGACGGATCGCGGCCGCGCAAGGCGATGCGCGCAATGCCGAAATCGCCATAGAGCCGGGCGCAACCGGCGGCGACGTGAGGAGAGAGACGAAATGCCCGAGAGAAGTGCCGATCTGGTTCTCACCAATGGCCGCATCTACACGCTGGATCGCAAGCGGCCATGGGCCTCGTCGGTTGCGGTCAAGGGCGGGCGTATCGTGGCGGTCGGCGAGGCGGATGCGGTTGCGGGCCTGACGGGTCCGGAAACGCGCATTGTCGACCTCCAAGGCGCCATGTTGATGCCCGGCATTGTCGACGTGCATGCGCATCTGATGATGGGCGGCCAGGCGGAGCTGTTCGAACTGCGCTTTCCGCCGACCGCGAGCTTCGAGACGCTGATCGCGCGTGTCGCGGAGGCGGCGGCCAAGGTGCCGGAAAGCTCGTGGATCATCGGTGGCCAGTGGGGCAGCGACCTCTTGCCGAAGCTGAACACGCTGGAGGCGCTGGCCGCGCTCGACAAGGCCAGCCAGGGCCGGCCTGTGATGCTGCGCGACGACACCTACCACAACCGCTGGATCAATTCGCAGGCGCTGCGCCTGGCCGGCGTTTCCGCCGCGACGCCGGACCCTGAAAAAGGTTCGATCGGCCGCGACCCGGCCACCGGCGCGCCAACCGGCATGATGATCGAATCCGCCGCCGGCATCGTCGAAAGCACCATCGCCAAGTCAGGCCACTATACCGAGGAGATGGATCGGGCGGCGATGGCGCAGTCGATCGCCACGCTCAACTCCTATGGCGTCACCGCCTTCCTCGACGCCGCCGCCATGCAGCCGATTCTCGCAGCACTCAAGGGGCTCGACGATCGCGGCGAGCTGACCGCGTGGTCGGTTTCGGCGATGCCGGCGGTCGAGCCGTCCTTCATGTTCGGCATCGCCGGCGACGAACTGATCGCATTGCGCGACCAGTATCGCAGCGCCCATGCCAGGCCGGATTTCGTCAAAGTGTTCCTCGACGGCGTGCCGGGCGCGCGCACCGCCGCCTTCCACGAGCCCTATACCAGCGATCCGATCCTCGGCTGCTGTTTTCGCGGTTCGACCATCGTCACCGTGCCGGACCTGATCCGCTGGGTGGGCAAATGCGAGAAGCTTGGACTGGGGGTGAAAATCCACTGCGCGGGTGACGCCGCGGTCAGCCAGGCGCTTGACGCCATCGACGTCGTGCGCTCGTTCAACGGACCGACCAAACTGGTCCATCACATCGCGCATGCCAGCTACATCGCGCCTGATGACATTACCCGTTTCGCCGAGCTTGGCGTTGCCGCCGATCTGTCGCCCTTCCTGTGGTATCCGACCAGCTTCCTCGAAGGCCACAAGCAGACGATGGGCGAGGCGCGCGCGCTGCGCTTCTGGCCGAACAAGGATCTGCTCGAGGCCGGCGCGCTGCTGGCCGGCGGTTCGGACTGGCCGGTCATGCCCAACCCCGATCCGTGGGACGGCATCGAAGGGTTGGTGACGCGCCGCAACCCGAGCGGCGCGTTCAAGGGCGCCGCCCTGTGGCCGGAACAGGCGCTCGATGTCGCGAGCGCGCTCGAAATCTTCACCATCAATTCGGCCCGCGCCATCGGCCTTGCCGACACGGTCGGCTCGATCGAGATCGGCAAGTCGGCCGATTTCATCAAGCTCGACCGCAACGTGCTGGACATACAGGCCGACGAGATCGCCGATACCAAGGTGCTGACGACGTGGTTCGAGGGGAGGGTGGTCTATGAGCGGAGCTGACTCTCTCTCCGCCATTCCGGTGACGGTCCTCACCGGCTTCCTCGGCTCGGGCAAGACCACGGTGCTCAACCGCTTGCTGCGGCGCCCGTCGCTTGCCGGTGCGGCCGTCATCATCAACGAGTTCGGCGCCATCGGCCTCGACCACCTGCTGATCGAGGCGAGCGAAGAGCAGTTCACGCTGCTCGACAATGGCTGCGTCTGCTGCACGGTGCGCGGCGACCTTGTGGCGACGCTGAAGGAGCTCGACCGGCGCAGCCGCGCCGGTGAGGTGCCTGACCTGACCCATGTCGTCATCGAGACAACGGGGCTAGCCGATCCCGCACCGATCCTGCACACGCTGATGGCCGAGCCGGAACTTGCCGGCCGCTATTTTGTCGCCGGCGTCGTCACCACGGTCGATGCGGTCAATGGCTGGTCGACGCTCGACCGGCACGCCGAGGCGACCAAGCAGGTCGCGGTCGCCGACCGGTTGCTGGTCACCAAGACCGATCTGGTTTCGGCGGATGCCCTGAGCGAATTGCAACGCCGGCTGGCGGCCCTTGCGCCCGCGGCGCGGCAAAGCCTTGCGCATGATGGCGAGGCCGATTTCGATATCATGGACAACCGGCATCTTGGCGATCCCCAAGGGATGGCTGCCTGGCTGGATAGGCCGGCCGCGGAGCACGCGTGCGGCGCGGACTGTGCTCACGATCACGGACATGACCATACCCATGACCACGTCCATCACGGCATCCAGTCCTACAGTTTCGTCATCGACGAGCCGATCGAGTGGGCGGCTTTCGCGCGCTGGCTCGACTATGTCTCGGTGCTGAAGGGTGAGGACCTCTTGCGCCTCAAGGGGCTTGTGCATGTCACCGACCAGCCGGAGCGGCCGCTCGTCCTGCACGGTGTGCAGCATGTCTTCCACCCGCCGGTGCGGCTCGATGCCTGGCCGTCGGCCGACCGGCGCACGCGGCTGGTGTTCATAGTGCGCGATATCGCACGAGAAACAATCGCGCGCACGCTGACGAAGTTCGCGGCCATTGATGCCGCCAGCATCAGGGCGCCAACGCGTGCCGCCGCATGATCAGAAAATGAATCAGGAAAAACAGGGGAGTGACTGACATGCAATGGAAATCCAGCCTGCTTGCAGTGGCCTTAGCCAGCATCAGCCTTGGTGCGATGGCCGGGACGGCGTCCGCCGCCGGTCCGACCTGCAAGGACGGAACGATCAAGGTCGGCGCTGTCTCGACCATCACCGGTCCCGCCGATTTCAGTGAGGTGCCGAAGGCGACCCAGGCGGCCTTCGATGCCGTCAATGCCGCCGGCGGCATCAATGGCTGCAAGATCGACTACACGATCGCCGACGACAAGGCCGACCCGGCGGTCGCAGCCCAAGCCGCGCGCGATCTGATCGACAACAAGGAAGCGGTGGCGCTGGTCGGCTCGGGCAGCCTGCTCGACTGCGCCGTCAATTCCGCCACCTACAGCCGCAAGAAGATCCTGTCGGTGCAGGGCCTCGGCGTCGATGCCGCCTGCTTCTCCTCGCCCAATGTGGCGCCGGTCAATGTCGGACCCTACACGCTGTCGACCGCGATGGCCTATTACGCCACCAACCAGCTTAAGAGCGAGAAGCTGTGCGCCTTCTTCATCATCATCGGCGGCACCCAGGAAGCCTACAAGAAGGCGATCGAGACCTGGGAAAAGATTTCCGGCAAGAAGATCCATCTCATCGACCTGACGCTGCCCTTCCAGGGCGATCTGACACCCTATGTCATCAAGGCACGCGACGCCGGCTGCGACGCGGTGCTGACCAATCAGGTCGAGCCGCAAGTGGTGCAGCTGATCAAGACGGTCGACGCGCAGAAGATCACCGGCATCAACTGGCTGTTCCTGGCGCCGGGCTATACCGAGCAGGTCGCCTCGGCGCTGGCCGACACCAGGCAGCCGATCTATGTCGGCACCGAATGGGAACCCTTCACCGAGAAGAGCTCGGCCGCCAACGCGCAATGGGCGGCCGACATGCAGAAGGCCGGCCGGCCGCTGACCGCCTTCTCGCAGGGCGGCTATCTCGCTGCCCAGCTGTTCCTCAAGGTGGTGGCGTCGATTGACGGGGAAGTGACGCGCGAGAGCGTGACCAAGGCGTTGCACGAGATGCAGCCGATCGCCAATCCGCTGTCCGGCAGCGCTTACGTTTTCGGCACCGCCAAGGTTCACTCGCCGATGCAGGCGACCAAGGTGATGAAGCTGGAAAAGGGCGCCTGGACGGTCGAGACGCCGGACTGGGTCGTGCTGCCGCAGGCCAAGTGAGTGTGTTTGCGGGCATCAGGGCACGAACGTCTGCGCTGCCCCTCATCCGCCTGCCGGCACCTTCTCCCCGTATAGTGACGGGGAGAAGGGAGATGGCCGCAACGCCCGCGCCCCTTCTTGCAACGCTGGTGATTGGCGAAACCATCGATGACAGCGTCCCTCTCC
>NZ_SMYZ01000208.1 GCF_004919685.1 Mesorhizobium norvegicum
TCGGCTGGACACCGGCAGGCAGGTGAGGGGCAGCGCTAACCTAAGGCGATTGGCACTGCGGGCTCAATCTCCCGCCTTTGACAGCCGTGAGCAACGGCTCGCGCTTCGTCAAATTTGACCACGTGGACAAAAGTCCGGCGCCGTTCCATAGTTCCCCGTCTGAACATTTTCACGAACAGCCGGCTCGACACGGCTGTCGAACAGAGGGGAATGCAATGGAAAACCGGAAGAACAGAGTCCAGATAAAGCGCGAAGGGCTCTCGCGACGCAATGTGCTGGAGCTGGGGGCGCTTGGCCTGGCCGCTGCGATGCTGCCGGGCGCTGCCTTCGGCAAGGACAAGAAGCTGAAGGTGGCGGCGATCTTCGCCACGCCGATCGAGGAGCCGTGGGACAACCAGATCCATGTCGCCTTGCAGAAGGCCGAGAAGGAACTCGGCATCGAATACAAATGGTCCGAGAAGGTGCAGACCGCCGATTTCAGCCGTGTCATGCGCGAATATGCGCAAGGCGGCTACCAACTGGTGTTGGGCGATGCCTTCGCCGCCGAGCGTGAATCGCGCCGCACGGCCAAGCAGTTCCCGAAGACCGCCTTCCTGTTCGGCTCCGGTGCCGGCCCTGCGGAACCGAACTTCGGCGTCTTCGACAACTGGATCCACGAGCCGGCCTATCTCTCCGGCATGATCGCCGGCAAGATGTCGAAGTCGGGCACGATCGGCGCCGTCGCGGCGATGGGCATCCCGGAAGTCAACCGGCTGGTCAACGCCTTCTTCGCCGGCGCCAAGGAGGTCAATCCCAACATCAAGAAGAAGGTCGCCTTCATCGGCTCGTTCTTCGACCCGCCGAAGGCCAAGGAAGCAGCGGTCGCGCAGATCGACGCCGGTGTCGACGTCATCTACGCCGAGCGCTTCGGCGTCATCGAAGCGGCGGTGGACAAGAAGATCCTTGCCATCTCCAACATGTCCGACCAGTCGAGCCTCGGCCCCGACACGGTGATCACCGGCCCGGTCTGGGACATGTATCCGACGGTCGAGCAGGCGATCAAGCTGGTCAAGGCGGGCGTCTTCACCGCGCAGGACTATGGCGACTTCTCGCGCATGGCCAAGGGCGGCTCGCATCTGGCGCCCTACCACAAGTTCGACAAGACGCTGCCGGCGGACGTCAAGGAACTGGTCGAGAAGAAGAAGGCCGAGATCCTCGAAGGCAATTTCCGCGTTGATGTCGACGAGAACACGCCGGTTTCGGATTGAGTGTCACCCTCCCCCTTGTGGGG
>NZ_SMYZ01000209.1 GCF_004919685.1 Mesorhizobium norvegicum
AGCAATCGACGAGTTCATGCTCGACTTCAAGACATTGGTCTTCGTCGTCGAGAGCGGCGAGCAAGGGTTCCGGAAATCACTGGGCAAGCTGGCTCGCGCCAGGCTGTCGAAGCTCCGGCACCTGGTGAATGTAGCGGCGTAGGAAGCCGGCCTCCGGCGCCTGGCTTATCCCTTCAGGATGGTCGCCAGCCGCGGGATGCCTTCGGTCACCGCGCGGCGGTCGGCAAGGGTGAAGGACAGCCGCAGCGTGTTGCGCCCGGTTCCGTCGGCATAAAAGGCGCTGCCGGGCACGAAGGCGACCCGCGCTTCCTTCACCGACCGCGCCAGCAACGCGGTGGCATCCGACCCTTCCGGGAGCGTCACCCAGACGAACATGCCACCTTCCGGACGACTCCAGGTCACGCCTTCCGGCATGTTGGCTTCGAGAGCGCCGAGCAGGCCGTCGCGGCGCTCGCGATAGGCGCCGATCAGTTTCTCCACCTGGCCGTCGAACACAGCCTCGGCGACGCGATGCATCACCACCTGGTTGATCGACGGGCTGTGCAGGTCGGAGGCCTGCTTCATCAGCACCAGCTTCTCGATGACATGGCGCGGCGCGCACACCCAGCCCACGCGCATGCCCGGCGACAGGATCTTCGAGAACGAGCCGCAATAGAGCGTACGCGCCTTGTCGATAGAGCCGCAGCGCGCGCAGTCGAGCGCCAGGATCGGCGGCACACCTTCGCCGTCATAGCGCAGCGCGCGATAGGCGGCATCCTCGATCACGGCGATGTCGAGTTCGCCGGCAAGGTCGAGCACCGCTTCGCGCTGCTTTCGGTCCAGCGTGTTGCCGGTCGGGTTGGCGAAGTCCGGCACCAGATAGGCGAACTTGACCTTGCCGCCATTGGCAGTCGCTGCCGCGCGATAGGCATCGGGCGTCATGTTGCCGCCGGCCGGGGTCAGCCGGTCGTAGCGCGGTTCATAGGCGTTGAAAGCCTGCAGCGCACCGAGATAGGTCGGCCATGTCACCAGCGCGGTGTCGCCCGGCGACAGGAACAGTTTGCCGAGATAATCCAGCGCCTGCTGCGAGCCGGAGGTGATGAAGATGTTGGCCTCGTCGCAGGCGACACCGAGCTTGCCCATCTGCCCGGCCAGCCACCGCCGCAGCGGCAGATAGCCTTCCGAGACCTGGTACTGCAGCGCCGCACCTGCCTCCGCGCCACCCAGCACATCGGCATAGGCGTCGCGGATAGCCTCGGCGGGAAACAGCGCCGGATCGGGAATGCCGCCGGCAAACGAGATGATGTCCGGCTGGTCGAGCAGCTTCAGGAGCTCGCGGATTTCGGACGCTTTCATGCGCGACGAGCGCGAAGCCAACAGGTTCATCAAAGTCAAAGCGCGCCTCCCGCGACGTTTCTATATAGGTCAATGTGACTGACCTATTACAGCCCTTCCCGGCTATTTGAATAGGGCCTGAAAGCCGTCCGTTATACGCCAGTCGCTGTCGGTGCGCAGCGGGTGCGCGAAACTACAAGGTCTTCTTGTAGCCGAGATGGCTGCCGGTGAA
The DNA here is from genome assembly GCF_004919685.1 of Mesorhizobium norvegicum. Classification (GTDB taxonomy): domain Bacteria; phylum Pseudomonadota; class Alphaproteobacteria; order Rhizobiales; family Rhizobiaceae; genus Mesorhizobium; species Mesorhizobium norvegicum. The sequence goes on from NZ_SMYZ01000209.1 coordinate 1,547, forward strand.
GCCGAGGCTTTCATAGAAGCGGTGCGCGTCCGCGCGCGACCTGTCGGTGGTCAGTTGGACGAGGCCGCAGCCGCGCGCGCGGCACTCATCGATCGCCCATTCGATCATCTACCTGCCGATGCCGCCCGAGCGCCTGTGGCCGGCGACCCGAACCGCCTCGATCTGCCCGCGCCAGGCGCCCTTGCGCGAGAGGCCGGCAAGGAAGGTGATCTGCAAGGTGCCGATCACCTCGGCGCCCTCGACGGCCACCGCCAGCAGCTGATTGGGATCGGCGTCGATGGCGTTGAAGGCATCGGTGTAGCCTTGCGCGAGCGGCAAGGAGGCGTCCTCACGGCCGGCGCCAAGCGGATCGTCGGCCAGCATGGCGACGATGTCAGGCAGGTCGGAGGCTTGCGCACGGCGGAAGGTGATCATGGTGCCGGCTTAGCGCGAGGCATTGGCAGCGGCAAGATTTGAATACGCTCCTCTCCGGGCGCCGGCGCCGCCCCTCAT
>NZ_SMYZ01000210.1 GCF_004919685.1 Mesorhizobium norvegicum
CCCTCTGTCCTGCCGGACAGAGGGAGGCCTCGTAGAACTCAACGTCTACGATGATTTTGCGAACTCTCATCCGCGCAATTGTGTCACGATTCCAAATACGTGTCCGCCCAGTTCGATACCGCCCAGCGCGGGTTGTTGGCGATGTTGCCGACCGTGTCGCGGGCGACGCTGATAAAACTCCATTCGGCGACGTTGATCAGCGGCAGGTCGGTGGCCACCTCCTTCTGGAACTCCTTGTAGAGGTCGGTGCGGGCAGTGGTGTCGAGCGTCTCCGATGCCTTGGCGATGAGCGCGTCGAGCGCGTCGTTCTTGTAGCCGCCCTGGTTGGAGAACGGCACGCCGTCCGGAATGCCG
>NZ_SMYZ01000211.1 GCF_004919685.1 Mesorhizobium norvegicum
CAACCTGTTGAGGCTCCACACCTAGGGCAGAGCCTGAAGGTTCTCGCCGACCATGCTCCAGGGGCGCGGCTCATCGAAGGTTTTTCCAAACAGTGCGACCAGGAGCGCGAGACGCTTGAAGAGGTCACAGGCTGGCTGGGCAAGATCAAAATGCCCGGCTGAGCCGCAACTCGAACGCCCAGGCTGCCGTGGGCAGCGAAGCGGAAAATCAGAAAGGACATCATCATGACCGAGAACATCAAGGGCAAGGTCGTCGTCATCACCGGCGCCAGCAGCGGGCTGGGCGAAGCCGCCGCGCGGCTTCTGGCGAAAGAGGGCGCCAGGCTGGTGCTGGGCGCGCGGCGCCTCGACAGGCTGCAGGCGCTCGCCGGCGAGTTGTCGCTTGGCAAGGGCGCCATCCTGGCGACCGACGTCACCGATGTCGGCCAGGTCCGGCGTCTTGTCGATCATGCGGTCAAGATGCATGGCCGCGTCGACGTGATCATCAACAATGCCGGCCTGATGCCGCACTCGCCGCTGGAACGCGGCAAGGTCGAGGACTGGGACCGCATGATCGACGTTAACATCAAGGGCGTGCTCTACGGCATTGCCGCAGCACTTCCGCACATGAAGACGCAGAAGAGCGGCCACATCATCAACGTGTCGTCGGTCGCCGGCCACAAGGTCGGGCCGGGCGGGGCGGTTTATGCCGCCACCAAGCACGCGGTGCGTGTCATCTCGGAGGGCCTGCGGCAAGAAGTAAAACCATACAACATCCGCACCACCGTCATCTCGCCGGGTGCCGTGGCGACGGAGCTGCCCAACAGCGTCACCGAGGCCGATGTCGCCGTGGGTGTGCGGGCACTCTATGACCGGGTAGCCATCCCTGCCGATTCCTTCGCCAGGACGGTGGTGTTTGCGATGAGCCAGCCCGACGAGGTCGACATCAACGAGATTTTGTTCCGGCCGACGGCGCAGGAGTATTGAAAGCAGGGCAATCGCTTCAGATTTTCGAATTTGCCCTATCTCCCTTTCTGAACGTCAGCGCTGCCCCTCACCTGCCTGCCGGCATCCTCTCCCCGTATAGTGACGGGGAGAGG
>NZ_SMYZ01000212.1 GCF_004919685.1 Mesorhizobium norvegicum
CCGTGACCACCTGCGACCTGCCCTTGAACCGACGCAGCAGAGCGTTCGCTTCTTCGATGCCGTTGATGCCGGCGCTATCGACAAGCGCTTCGAGCCTTTGAAAACAGTCCAAGCGAAATTCCTCCAAGCCGCGCCACAAAACCCGGTTGGGAGCGGAAGGTTCCAACCGGGAGAGGTTCCGCGAAAAGAAATCGCCTTCACCGCTCGAATTCCCAGGATTCGACGGCCCGTGGATTATCTTTTTGTTCGGGCGGAACCTCTGCGGCCAATAAAGGTTCTTATCCTGTCTGATCCCCCGTCAGACATCTGAAAGCTCGAGTATCAGCTTTCCAAAGGCCCGCTGGATCCCCCCTCCTGGCGGGCTTTTTGTTTGCAAGACAGACTGGGGTTATAGGGGCAGGGCTTGCGACAGGGTCTGGCGGTCGGCAAGCATCCGCATTGACGGCGTCCTGTCCGAGCCTAAATTCGAAAGCCCTACGAGGAGGAGTTTTCATGGAAAGCCAGGAACTGCATCGCGGCCGGCTCATCGACCACATCCAGCTGGTGGTCAGGGATCTTCCCGCCAGCCGGCGTTTTTACGAGGCGATCTTCCGGGTGCTCGATGTTCCGATCGGCGGCACCGGCGAGGGCTATTTCTGGGCCGACGAACTGTTCATCTCCAGCGCCGACAGTCGGGCGGCGTTGGGAAAACTCACCGGCCGCCATCATCTGGCTTTCCAGGCGAAGGACCATGCCATGGTCGAGGCCTTCCACAAGGCCGGGCTCGCCGGCGGCGGCACGGACAATGGCGCGCCGGGCGAGCGGCCCTATCACCCCGGCTATTACGCCGCCTTCCTGCTCGATCCGGACGGCAACAACATCGAGGCCGTCCATCATGGTCCGCACACGCGCAGTGCCGCTTCGGTGAAGATCACCTTCTAACCTGTGCCGATCGTCAGCCGGTCTGCAAAGGACGGCTTTGTGCGCTTCGGTGCCCACCCGAGTTGGCGCCGGACCGCGGCGCCAGTGGGCGATGCTGGAGAGATGGTGCTTTGCGTTGCCAGATTGGTGGCCCCGATGCTAACCGGAATCGGCATCGAAGCAACGCACGCCGAAAATCTCTCAATAAAGCTCCCTTACCCCATCGTGGAGAAATATTTTTTATGCAATGCCCAACCAAGGCGATCTGCGTCGCCACACTTTTACTTGCGATCGGGGCCGCGGGCCTGAGCGGTATATTATCCGTTGCTCATATTTCGCCAGCGCAGGCGCAGGAGGAGTATCTTCCGACCCAGAAGGATTTTGTCGGCAAATGGAAACTGAACGGCGGAGCCATCCGGCCGCCGCGCGACATGACGG
>NZ_SMYZ01000213.1 GCF_004919685.1 Mesorhizobium norvegicum
GCCGCCGCGCGACATGACGGATGCGCCGACGCCGGAACAAGAGGCGGCCGCCAATGAGTTCCAGCAGACGGTGACCGCGTTTTACGGCGCGTTCGACTATCTGGAGATCACGGCGGACGGCCGCTACAATTTTCATCAGCCCGGTGATCCGAATTCGGGGGCCTGCGTCTGGTGCGGAACCTGGTCCTTCGCCAACAGTTCGGCGTGGCTCAAGCTGGATACGGCGCCGAGGCTCGATATCTACGCCAAGGACGGCGACTTGCAGATGACCTACACTGCCGAACCCGACGAAAAATCGAAATACGCCTGGCTGGTTTTCGCCTGGACGAAGGTCGAGTAAGCGGGGGCCACCGCTCACTGCCTCTGCATAGACGTTTTGACTGGTCGCTTGCGTTCGCTTCGTCATCCTCGGGTCTCCGCGACG
>NZ_SMYZ01000214.1 GCF_004919685.1 Mesorhizobium norvegicum
GCTGCCCCTCACCTGCCTGCCGGCATCCTCTCCCCGTATAGTGACGGGGAGAGGGGCGCTCTCATCGGCGGTTTCGCCAATCATCGGCGTTGCAGGAAGAACCGCCAGCGTCGCGGCCAGCTGCTCTCTCCCCGTTTACGGGGAGAGATGTCCGGCAGGACAGTGAGGGGCAGCGCCGACGGTAAGATTTAGCGCATTCGGCGCACGCGAATGTGAGCCCCTGCCGCAACTCGTGCGTCGCGCCGCCGTAGCTGATCCAATAGACTGATCCCAATGGAAGCCATGAGGAGTGCAACCATGACCGACATCAAGATTTCAAACCGTTCGTTCGGCTTTGTCAAAGGCGCGCTCGCCGCGCTTGCGCTTGCCGCCGCGGGCGCCGCCTTCTGGCTGACGCCGGCGGTTTCGGCCGAGGATGCGGTGAAGATCCCGCCGCCGGCTTTGGACGAAAAGGCGGCTGCCGGCAGTGAAAAGGCAATCTTCGCCGGCGGCTGCTTCTGGGGCGTGCAAGGCGTGTTCCAGCACGTCAAGGGCGTCAGCAAGGCCGTCTCCGGCTACACCGGCGGCGACAAGGACACCGCCGTCTACGAGACAGTCGGCTCAGGCCGCACCGGACACGCCGAATCCGTCGAGATCACCTACGATCCGGCCAAGATTACCTACGGCCAGCTGCTGCAGGTTTATTTCTCGGTCGCCCACAACCCGACCCAGCTGAATTTCCAGGGTCCGGACTCGGGCACGCAGTACCGCTCGACGATCTTTGCCGAAAACGATGCGCAAAAGAAGATCGCGCAAAGCTACATCGCCCAGCTCGACCAGGCCAAGGTGTTCCCGGAGCCCATCGTCACCACGCTGGAAACCGGCAAGACCTTCTATCCGGCCGAGAATTATCATCAGGATTTCCTGACGCTGAACCCGACCTATCCCTACATCGTCTACAACGACCTGCCCAAGGTGGCGAATTTGAAGGCGCTGTTCCCGGCGCTGTACAGCGAAAAGCCTGTGCTGGTGCTGTCGGCGAGCAATTGAGCTGGCCTTATTGAAGAGGCGTCGGCGGGACAGCACCCCCCTCTGCCCTGCC
>NZ_SMYZ01000215.1 GCF_004919685.1 Mesorhizobium norvegicum
GAGCCCGGACATGTCAGCCCCCCGGACCTCCGGCAGTCCAGCTCGAAGGGCAGCGTCGAATGACGGCGGGAATCCGAGGCTTGCAGCTTGTATCGCAATTGCCCCATCTCCGAGACCCACACTCTTTAGATGTTCTGCAATGAAGGCCCCAGGCGAAGCCGTATCGGGCTACCCTACGAAACGGGGACTTGGCGCGCAACGATATGCGCACGCAACTCAAGCGTATGCAGCTTGCCCATGGTCGTTCTCTTCAATGGGCAAGTGAATCTGGAGGGTTCTGTG
>NZ_SMYZ01000216.1 GCF_004919685.1 Mesorhizobium norvegicum
TTTGCCGATCAGGACACTAGTGCCCGAGCAAGGCCAACGTCCGCCGTGTCAATTCCGAGGCGGGCAGGGGCCGAACTGGCCGCGAGCATCGAGGCCCACGGCCTCATCCATAACCTTGTGGCCCGCAAGGCCGCCAAAGGGCCGAAAATTGAGGTTGTCGCCGGAGGGCGACGTCTGGGGGCGTTACGTTTGTTGCTGGAGGGAAGGTCGCACCGTGCAGGGCGTAGCTGTGACCAAGGACTATCCGGTCAGGGCCATTCTGCGCGAGGATGGCAGCGGTACCGAGATTTCTCTGTCTGAGAAAGACCGGCGGGAGCCAAGAACAAGCCGCGACCTTCCTGTGGCGCGTTGCAGGCAGTTTGACGCGCGATATCGGTATGTTCGACGGCGACGTTGTCGTGGTGGACCTGAGTGTCACACCCAAAGATGCCGTTGTGGTCGTGGCCGTTGTTAACCCCTGCTTCGCAGCCAGCACTTCCTGCGCTTGCGTGGCATTTCAAATGTAGTCGCTTTAAGGCTTGTTGAGATTC
>NZ_SMYZ01000217.1 GCF_004919685.1 Mesorhizobium norvegicum
GATCGATCCCTCGTTGACGACATAGCCGCCATATCCAGTGCAGCGCCTGGCCAATTCGATCGTCGGCACGATCTCGCCGCGCGTCGCCAGGATCATCTTCAGGCAGGCCATGCCGCAAATGTTGGCGGCCCAGACCGCGTATTCGTCCAGAGTGGCCGCGCCCGACCCCTGCCACAGCGGATCGCGCCGCAGCGCCACCTCGGCGCCGTCGGCCAGCACGGCCATCGTCATGTCAGGCGTTTCCCACTGGCTGAAAAACGGCACGGTTTCAGGCAGCGGGCTCATGCGACTCCTCGGACAGCTAACGCCATCTCGTATACGGGGATACGAGATGGATGAAAAGCCGCGAAATCCAGTGGCGCGACGCAGAGGATGTCACCTTCCGTTTCGGTCGACCATTGCCGATATTCGGGATTGGCCGAAGCCTCCCC